>DAIDJG010000113.1 GCA_027451445.1 Singulisphaera sp. | reverse complement strand
CGCACCAGGTTAACCCATCCCGAGGCTATCCCATGGCACAAGCAATTGTTGACCCAGCGGAACTCCGGCGTTTCGCGGGACAGCTTCGTCGTTTCAACGACGAACTGATGAACCAGATGACAGCCCTCCACGGCCAGCTCGTCGGCCTCGGTCAAACCTGGCGCGACAAGGAGCACGAGAAGTTCTGCGAGGAGTTCGAGAACACCTTGAAGGTCGTTGCTCACTTCGTCGAAGCGACCAACCAGCACGTGCCCTTCCTGATGAGGAAGGCCGACCGCGTCGAGGAATACCTGCAGCAACGTTGAGGAACCTGCCATGAGCCAGTCCGCGAATGTCCGATCCGTCGCCGCGCTCACAGACATCAAGGTCGGGCTGATCACGTTTTCCGAGGACGCTCGCGCTGTTCTTAGCTCGGTTGAGATGGAAGTCCGCCGCACTCGCGACTGGCTTGAGCGCGAGCAGCTCACCTACTGGAAGGCCCAGATCAAGCGCCGGAACGAAGAAGTCGGCATCGCACGGAGCGAGTTGCACCGCCGCCGGCTCGCGGCCTCGAGCAGCGAAGCGATCTCGGATACCGAACAGAAAGAGAATCTCCGCCTCGCGCAGCGACGGCTGGCTGAAGCGGAGGAGAAGTACGAGAAAGTGAGGCGCTGGATTCCCGTGCTGGAGCACGCGATCACGGAATATCACGCGCACTCACAGCCGCTGGGCGACCACCTGGCCGGCAACTTCGAAAACACGCTGGCGGCACTCGATCGGATGGTCGCTTCACTCGACGCTTATCTGGCGCTCCAGGCCCCCGACACCCCGCGCTTCGTGCCCGCCAAGGGCGGCGCCGACCAGGCGGCACCGGCCACGAGCAGCGCCAGCGCAGCAACCGGCCAGGCGAGCGCGACGGCGGCCACCACCGAGACGGCCGCAACCACAGAGGCCGCTCCCGCCGTGGCGGCTGAGGAAACGGCTGCCAACTCACAGCAAACGCAACCCACGACTTGACTTGATTGGTCCGAACAGCGAGGAAAACGTCCATGGCCTCGGGAGCACCGCGCCTCGAACGAGCCGTCAAGAACCTGCGCGAGCGTTGGGAGATCGCCCGCGAGCAGTGGTCGGACAAAGTCGCGCTCGACTTTGAGAAGAACCACATCTTCCCCATGGAGAGCCAGGCGGTCCAGGCCGCGCGCGGCATGGACAAGATCGCAGAGGTCATGGCCAAGGTGCGTCAGGAGTGTTCCTGACGCACCCGCTTATCGGTCGAAGCCCGCGAGGGCTCGCTCAACCCTTCCGCACCATGTTGATGGGCCACTCGAACCACGGGTTTGGATCATATGCCGGAATCACCACTGATTCAAAAAGAAGTCGAGGCGATTCGGACCCTCGAAAAACTGTCCGCCGAGCGCGCCACGGCGGAGACCGACACCGAGTCCGTCTTTTACGCACGAAAAGAGGCGGAAGCGAAGGCAGCGCGCGACGCTCAGGTGCGGCTGACGGCCGCGGCGAAGTCGGAGACTGACGCCACCCAGACGCGCTACCAACAAGTGCGCGCTGAGATCGCGCGCAAGGCGGAAGCGGAAAAGCAGTCGACGGAAAAAGAGTACGCCGACGCACGCGCCAGGATCGAGGCCCGCGTCAAGTCCGGTAGGAAATCCGCGAAGAAGGAACAGGAAGAAACGAAGTGGCAGGCGCTTGCCGTCTTCGAAGCCGCCAAGGACGGATCGCTCAAGCAGAACAAGGAGACGCAGAACGAAATCAAGGCCGCGGACGAGCAACTCCAGGCGCTTCAGGCCGACGCCGAAGGGCCGCTCGCCGCGTGTCGTCCGTTCGCGCCCAAGAACCCCGTGCCGGCGGAGAGCTCAACACCGGTTGCAACGTCGGACACACCGCCTGCACCCGCTGACGGCTCAACGTCTACGCCGGCGGAGAACCCGCCCGCCGCCACGAGCAAGCCCGAGGCGACCGCGTCCGCCGAAAATGCTTCGGAGGTTCCTGCCGACCCACAGTCACCGCTCGAACAGTTGCAGGCGAAGCTCAAGGTTGCGGACGAGCAAATCGACACGTTGTCGAAGCTCAAGCTGCCGAAGTTCCTCCGGCCTCAATCCTTCATCTGGCCCTTCCTGTTCCTGGGAGCCGCAGTCGCGGGCGGTCTGATCGCTGGCCTCGGTCTGGGCATTCCGATTGGAGCCGGGGCGGGTGTGGTCGTCGCGATCGGTGCAGCAGTCGGGGTCCGCATTTGGCTCGGAGGCGTGGCCAGGCAAAAGGTGGCCATCTACTATCCGCCGCTTGTGAAATCCCTGGAAGAGTGCCAGGCGCTGATGGAACAGACTCGCGCCTGGGCCAAGGCAAACTTCGAACGGCGCAAGGTTGAGATCGACGAGAAACGGGAAAACACCATCAAGGAATCGGAGAAAAAGGCCGCTCGTCTCATCTCCGACCTGGAAGAGTGGCGCGTCAAGGAGTCGAAAGAGGCCGACGCCAAGTACCCTGCGCTCCTGACGGCGATTCAAGAGCGGCGAGCGCAAGCCCTGAAGGAAGCGGACGAGAAATATCCGAAACTCCTCAGCGACATGAAGGAGAAATTCGAGCGCGACCTCAAACAGCTTCAGGACGCATACCAGCAGCAGAAAGCCACCACGCAGAAAATGTACGAAGAAGCGTGGAACACGATGGCGAATCGTTGGCAAGGCGGGCTCAACGGTGTTGCCGCCGTGCTCAACGAGGTGAATCAGGTCGCCTCGAACGCGTTCCTCGATTGGGATCACCAGGATCTCGACGCGTGGCAGATGCCCAAGGTTGCTCCTCCAGGAATGCGTTTTGGCGAGTTCACTGTCGACCTCAGCGACATCCCCCAGGGGATCCCGACCGATCCCCGTCTCAAGGCGATGGGGCCGACATCGTTCACGATGCCCGCGCTGTTGCCGTTCCCCATTCAGTCTTCGGTGTTGATCAAGACCGCAGAGGCGGGACGGAATGACGCGAACCGGTTCTTGCTCACGGGAATGCTCCGCTACCTGACGTCGATTCCGCCGGGCAAGGTGCGTTTCACGATCATCGACCCCGTCGGGCTCGGTGAGAACTTCGCGGCGTTCATGCACCTCGGCGATTATCACGACCTCCTCGTGACCGACCGGATTTGGACCGAGACGCCTCACATCGAGCAGAAGCTCGCGGACCTCTCGGCCCACATGGAGAACGTGATTCAGTTGTACCTGCGGAATGAGTTCGAGACGATCGAGCAGTACAACATCCATGCCGGCGAAGTCGCTGAGCCGTACCGCATCCTGGTCGTTGCGAACTTCCCGGCCGGCTTTAGTGAATCGGCGGCAAGACGGCTGGTGAGCATCGCCAATAGCGGAGCGCGCTGCGGCGTGTTCACGCTGGTGTCGATGGACATCAAGCAGCAGCTTCCTTCGAACATTCAGCTCAAGGATCTCGAGGCTCCCTGCGTCCAGTTTAACTGGCGCGACGGGAAGCTCGCCTGGCGTGAGCCGGAGTTCGGCAAGTATCCGCTCCAACTCGACGCGCCGCCGCCCCAGGAGACGGTCTCCAAGCTCATGCACGTCGTGGGGACCAAGGCACGCGACGCCAACCGTGTCGAGGTGCCGTTCGAGTTCATCGCGCCGAAGCCCGAAGAATTCTGGACGGGCGACACGGCCAAGATCATCGACATCCCGCTCGGTCGTGCTGGTGCTACCAAGCACCAGAGCCTGCTCCTCGGCAAGGGCACTTCGCAGCACGGCCTGATCGCTGGCAAGACGGGCTCCGGTAAGTCGACGCTCTTGCACGCGCTGATCATGAACGGCGTGCTCCGATACAGTCCCGACCAGTTGCAGCTTTACCTGATCGACTTCAAAAAAGGTGTCGAATTCAAGGTCTACGCCGAATACGGGTTGCCGCACGCCCGCGTCATCGCAGTGGAAAGCGAACGCGAGTTCGGGTTGAGCGTGCTGCAGAAGCTCGACCTCGAGCTCAAGGAACGCGGCGAGCGATTCCGCGAGCTCGGTGTCCAGGATCTGCGCGGATTCCGAGAGGTGACGAATGGGAAGGAAGCGCTACCGCGTATTCTGTTCGTCGTCGACGAGTTCCAGGAATTCTTCACTGAGGACGACAAGGTCGCCCAGGACGTTGCGCTTTTACTCGACCGCCTCGTCCGGCAGGGCCGTGCATTCGGCATCCACGTGATGCTGGGCTCGCAGACGCTCGGTGGTGCATTCTCGGTCTCGCGAGCCACGCTCGGTCAGATGGCCGTGCGCATCGCCCTCCAGTGCAACGAGGCCGATGCGCACCTCATCTTGAGCGACGACAACTCGGCCGCGCGGTTGCTCACCAGGCCCGGTGAAGCGATTTACAACGACGCGAACGGGTTGGTCGAAGGGAATAACGTCTTCCAGGTCGTCTGGCTGCCGGACGGCAAGCGGGTGAAATACCTGCAAACCTTGCAGAAGATGTACGCCGACTTGCACCGGCCGCCGGTCGAGCAGATCGTCTTCGAAGGGAACCTGCCGGCCATTCCGGCGATGAATCATATCCTCGACCGGCTCATTAGCGCACCTGACTGGCCGGTCGATCCGAAGGCCGACTATGCGTGGCTCGGCGAGGCGATCGCCATCAAGGACCCGACCTGTGCGACGTTCCGGCCGCAAAGCGGCAGCAACGTGCTCGTCGTGGGCCAGAACGACGTGCTGGCGCTGGGCATCTTGAGCATGTCGATGATCAGTCTCGCCGCCCAGCGCAGCCCGAAGGACGTTCGCTTCTACCTCATCGATGGCAGCCCAGCCGACTCGGTCAACAACGGGAAGCTCGCCGAGATCGCGACGTACCTGCCGCACTCGATCAAGCTCATTGGCTGGCGCGAGCTCGCTCCCAACATGTCGGAGATCGCAGCCGAAGTCGAGCGCCGGCAGACCGATACGACGGGCGACCAGGCGCTCATCTTCATCATCATCTTCGACCTCCCGCGTCTCCGCGACTTGCGGAAGAGCGACGATGATTACGGGAGCTTCTCGCGCTACGGCGAGGAGAAGGAGGTCCCCGCGTCCAAGAACTTCGCGAACATCCTGCGCGATGGCCCGCCGGTCAACGTGCACACGATCGTGTGGTGCGACAGCCTCAATAACCTTAACCGCTCGTTCGACCGTCAGTCGCTCAAGGAATTCGAGATGCGCGTCTTGTTCCAGATGAGCCAGAACGATTCGAGCTCGCTCATCGACGCGCCGACGGCGGGCAAGCTCGGCAGCTCGCGTGGACTCTACCACAGCGAGGAAGAAGGGCGTGCTGAGAAGTTCCGCCCCTACGCGATTCCTGGCGAGGACTGGCTCCCCGGCGTCAAGGAACGGTTCGCCCGGCGTGGTGTTACGTTCACACCTCCTCCGCCACAGCCTGAGCCCGTGGCGGCCGCGAGCGATTCGGACGGCCACGCGAACGGCGAGTCGAGTGACACTAATGGATCGAACGGCGACACGAAGTCCGACATGGCGGAAGCGGTCGCTCCGCAGGTGGAAGACGTCGAGCCGGTTTGAACGGGTTTTGTCGTTTGGCGGAGGATGGGGCCTAGCCGCAATACCGTTCGACGAGTCGTAGCTTGACACGACGCATCGCCTTGTAATATCCCTCTCCCCTTGTGGGAGCGGGTCGCCGCACAGCGGCGGGGTGAGGGGAGGGAGTACGCGGCGCGGTCCCCCGGCACCCCTCACCCGGCCGCTGCGCGTCCGACCTCTCCCACAAGGGGAGAGGTGTTTGGAATACGCCTTCGCCTCGACATGAAACCCATCCCACTGCTCTCTCAAACGCCTTAGCACTATTTGAACGGTATTGGGCCTAGCCGATTCCAGGAAGTGCCCCATTCCTCCGCAACGCAACGATCGCGCGCGAGGGACCTCGGCCGCCGACGAGCAGCAGGGTTGCCGGCCTGTTGCCCGCGAGCCGGAGCTGCGCTCTCAGCGCCTCGGGCCGCAGGTCGAGTCCGCGGACTTTGATTTCGAGCGGACCGATCTGCTCCTGGACAAGGAAGCGTTTGAGTCTCTTCAGATCCAGAGGCAGCGTTTCGGCGACCTCGAAGGCTGACAGAAATGGCGTGGCCAGGCATTCGGGGCCTGTGAGGTAGTCGATCCCGGGAGCGACGCGAGCCAGCGAATGCACCATGGCAAACGAGTCGACCAGCCCAGCACGGATCAGCGCGGGATCAGGGTCAAAGACCCATCGCAGTACATCGGAACACGCTACCGAATCGGTGAGGGCGTGGTCGCGATCGGTCCAGGTGACTCGCGATGGCAAGGCTGTGGCTCGCTTGCGGCAGGTGACTAGGTCGCCGTACCAGATCGTCGCTTCTTTGCATTCGCCCCCGAGGCTGATGAGCTCCATCTCGACCGGCTGATCGCCAAAGTGGGTCGCAAAATCGCTTGCAGGACTCAGCTTGATCGCCCCGCCGCGCGTGTTGCGGAATAATGAAATCAGAAACCCGAGCCCGGGCACGTATTCGCTCAACGTGCGAGCCCGCTTCGCGCTACCGGCTCGGCGATCGGGGTCGATATGAACCAGGACGCCTTCCGGAATACAAGTTTCCTCGACCTGCCCCTGGACGACGGTGATGTGTTCTCCGACCTCATAAACACGCGCGTTCCATGCCACGCGCCGACACATTCCTTCGTCTGCATCGACGCACGTGACCATCGACTCGGCGGCGAGCGCCAGTGTGTCCCCGCCAATTCCCGAACAGAGGTCGACGACATTTTCGCCAGCAAATCGCCGCGCTTTATGTCGAGCGACCGTCTCCGACGTGGCCTGCTCGAGGCCGATTGGATCGAGCCACATCTCTGACGCCCGGGCGAACTTCGAGGCCCCTCGGCGCCTCGCGAGCGCGAGCCGCAGGGCCGCCTCCACGACTTCGCGAGGTTGGTCGCGTCGCCAGCGGGTGATCTCGGTCGGACCCGGCGAAGGAACGGCGCTGACTTGCGCGAGGAGTCGCTGACCCTCAGCACTCGACAGGACCCATTGCTCGGCATCGAGTTCAGCCGTCGTCCGCACGCCAGTTCCTCTCGTTGGAGAATCTGCCGTTGATTAGAATCAATCGGTCAAGGTTTTGTCAGCGCACAGCGTTGGGTCGCGTCATCCCTGGCCCCCTGAGCCCAGAAGGGCTCCGCAAACTGGCTGCCTGAACCCCCGATTTCCGCGACGGAGCGACATGGACGACTCGAATTACCCCTCACCGCCGCCCCTCTTGCGTGAACCTCTGAGCCTGGGGACGGTGGCGATTCCTTCGCGCTTCTTCCTCTCGCCGCTGGCGGGCTACACAAGCCTGGCGTTTCGCCTGGCCGTGCGGGAATGCGGCGGCCTGGGTTTGGCGACCACCGACCTGGTCAACGCGCGATCGTTGATCGAGCAGCGAGGCAAAGCCTTTGACCTTGCGGAGACGTGCCCCGAGGACCGGCCGATGTCGATCCAACTCTATGGCCACGTCCACGACGAAATGCAGCGTGCGGCTCGCTGGGTTGTCGACCATGGTGCCTCGATCGTCGATATCAATATGGGCTGTCCCGTAAGGAAGGTCGTGAAAACAGGGGGCGGCTCTGCCTTGATGTGCCAGACCGACTCGGCCGTTGCGCTCGTTGAGAGCGTTGTGAAAGCCGTCGATGTGCCCGTGACGGTGAAGATGCGGCTCGGCTGGGACGATCAGAGTCTCACCGCTCCTGGTCTGGCGAGGGCCTTCGAGCAGGTTGGCGTCGCTGCGGTCATCGTGCATGGGCGGACGCGCGAACAGGGCTTCAAAGGCAACGTCAACCGCGATGGGATCCGGGCCGTCGTCGAGGCCGTGAAAGCGATGCCAATCGTCGCGAATGGGGATATTCGCACGCTGTACGACGCCGAGGCGACGTTCCGGCAGACCGGCTGCGCGGCGATCTCGATCGGCCGGGGAGCGCTCGGAAACCCGTTCATCTTTCGGCAGCTTGCCCGGTGGACCGAATGCGGGGACCCTGGTCCCGAGCCGACCTTCGAAGAGCGCGTGGATGTGATGGAGCGGCACTTCCACGGCCTCGTCAACCGCCGGGGTGCGCGCCTGGCGTGCCTGCAATTCCGCAAGATCATCAAGTGGTACAGCCATCTGATCCGGCCGCCCAAAGCTCTCTACCACCGGTTGATCAAACTAGAGAGCGTCTCCCTCTTCGACGAGACCGTTGCCGAGATCCGAGCAGAAGGCCCCTCCGCCCCGCTGCCGGGCCACTTTGAGCCGAGAGTGCCCGTCCCTTCGGGCCCGATCGATAAGTGGTGAGCGAGTCGGGCAAGTGGCCGCGGTTCGGCTCGACCGCTAAGATGAAGGCAGGGACTCTCGCAAGAGGGCTATCTATCTCTCCGCCCCAACAAGGGAGTGCGAATCATGGCAACCGTGACCGAGCCTCGGCGCCAGACCCGCAAGGCGTTCCAGACCAAGCTGCTCATCAATGGCCAGTGGCGGGATAGCGTCAGCGGCAAGACGTTCGCGACGATCAACCCCGCGACTGAAGAACCCATCGCCGAGGTCGCCGAAGGTGATGCCACCGACATCGATCTCGCCGTCAAGGCCGCCCGACGCGCGTTTGACACCGGCCCCTGGCGCAAGACGGACGCTCGCGACCGCGGCCGGATGATGAATCGGCTCGCCGACCTGATCGAACAGCACATTGACGAACTCGCCGAGCTGGAAACGCTCGACAACGGCAAGCCCATCCAGGAGAGCCGAAACGCCGACCTGCCCCTGGTGATCGACTGCTTCCGCTACTACGCCGGCTGGGCCGACAAGATCCACGGCCAGACGATCCCGATCCGAGGGAACTACTTCTGCTACACCCGCCGCGAGCCGGTGGGCGTCGCCGGGCAGATCATTCCCTGGAACTTTCCGATGCTGATGATCGCCTGGAAGTGGGGCCCTGCCCTCGCGGCCGGCTGCACCGTCGTACTCAAACCCGCCGAGCAGACCCCTCTCAGCGCACTGCGGCTGGGCGAGCTCGCGCTCGAAGCGGGGTATCCCGAAGGCGTGATCAACATCGTACCGGGGTTCGGTGAGACCGCCGGCGCCGCGCTCGTCGCACACCCGGGCGTGGACAAACTCGCGTTCACCGGCGAAGGCCGCACAGCCCAGATCATCATGCGAGGGGCGGCCGACTCGCTCAAGCGCATCACCTTCGAGCTCGGAGGCAAGAGCCCCAACATCGTCTTCGCCGACGCCGATCTCGAGGCTGCGGTTAACGGGTCGTTGCTCGGGCTGTATCTCAACCAGGGCCAGTGCTGCTGCGCGGGAAGCCGCCTGTTCGTGCAGGACACGGTTCACGACCGCTTCGTCGACCAACTGGCGGCGAAGGTCAAGGCGCGCAAGCTCGGCGATCCGTTCGACGCGTCGACGCAACAAGGGCCGCAGGTCGATCAGGCCCAATTCGACAAGATCATGTCGTACATCGCCAAGGGGCGCGATCAAGGGGCCAAGTGCGTCACCGGTGGCGAGCGGTTCGGCAACAAGGGCTATTTCATTTCGCCGACGATCTTCACCGACGTGAAGGACGACATGGCCATCGCGCGCGACGAGATCTTCGGCCCCGTCCTGTCGGTGATCAAGTTCCGCGAGATCGAGGAAGTGATCGAACGTGCCAACACGACCGATTACGGCCTCGCGGCCGCCGTCTGGACACGCGACATCGGCAAAGCGCACGCCATCGCCTCCCGCGTTCGGGCCGGGACCGTTTGGGTCAATTGCTACGATGTCTTCGACGCCGCCGCGCCGTTCGGAGGCTTCAAGCGCAGCGGAATCGGACGGGAGCTCGGTGAAAAGGCGCTCGATAACTACACCGAGCTCAAGACGGTGACGATCGCACTGGACTAAGGGATAGCGCGAAAACAATATTTAGAAATGAAGGCAGCGTCGCGTCTAGATTTGGGAGGGCGAGGCTTCGTCCGAGCCAGCTTTGATCATGCGGCGAGTCTTCGAGCCGCGGGATCACTGCGTGACCACGCGCGCTCGTTACACGCGATGTTCCGCTGACTCGAAGACTCGTCATCAGAACAAGGCTGGCTCGGACAGAGCCTCGCCCTCCCACAATCGTTGCAGCCGCTGGGATTCGTCAAACGGAATGGTGCACGGGCCCCAGGTCGCGCTACTTCGATTGGCCCTGCGCCGGCATCTGAAAGACCTGATCCGGAAGGTCATCTGCGCGCTTCGGCGCCTTGGTGAGCTCCACCCAGGCTGGACCGGAGAGTGTAAAGACCGTGCCGGCGTTGCTGTTTTCCGTGGTGGCATAGAGTGGGCCGCTTTCACTCTGGTTGCCGACGCGGAGCACCTTCTTGGACTGACCGTCGAACTGGAATTCGACACTCACGCGCGGCGGCGTGAGACCGTAGGCCTCGGTAAACAGTCCGTAGTATTGAACAAAATGGTCGGTCTGAAGCTTGGCGAGTTGCTCGATCAGTGCGTTGATTTTCGAGACGTCAAAACCCGTCGTGTCTTGCCCGAACTCGGAATGCCACTTCGGGGGAAGCCCCTTTTGTTCGATCGTGGGCACGAGTGAGA
Source organism: Singulisphaera sp. (assembly GCA_027451445.1). Taxonomy (GTDB): domain Bacteria; phylum Planctomycetota; class Planctomycetia; order Isosphaerales; family Isosphaeraceae; genus DAIDJG01. Next base: position 104,660 of record DAIDJG010000113.1, on the reverse strand, counting down.
GCCACCGGCCGGGCCAGCGGAACACAATGCGCTGCACGCGCGACGGTTCGAATGTCAGCACGCGATGATCACGGAACTCGCCGAAAAACGGTTGGACGAACTCGGACGTGAGCTTGAAGACCATCGCGCTCCCGGACAGGTTCGCGTAGTAGAGGTCGGTCCCCTTGATCGGCGATCCGATTCGCAAGGTTCCCGTCGAATCCGCTTTGCCCTTCTCCGCTTCTTTGTGTAGCGTCCAGGTGATCGTGAGGCCGGGCTCATCGAGCCCGTAGGCCTTCCCGTCACCCATGTCGAGTGTGACGAACTCCGACGCCCGCAGGTTACCGATCAGAAGCACCGCCTTCGTGACCTGTTCGTCGTCCGCCTGTCCGGTAACCGGTTCCGTTAATTGCCAGTGAAGCGAAGTCCCAGGCGTGTTCGGCGCCTGGATTTCATACTTGGTTTTGCCCTGGACCACGGTCAGGTGACTGAACTCCGTCGCGCCGATCGTGAGAAGCGTGCGATCTCGGAAGGTGAGCTCGTTCTTCGGAACGACTTCCCGGAACGCTTCGGGAAGTGCGAGAATCGACCTGTCGCCCTCAATTTGACCGTAGATCGACTTGCGAATCGCGTCGATCCGGCCCAGGCGAAGATTCACGCGAGGCGCGCCCGTCGGTTCGCTGGGAGCCGTGGCGGGGGGCTTCTCATTCCCCTCGAATTGCCAGACCTTGATCGCCACAACCGGCGGGTCGAGGGTCGGCTCGTTGACCTGGCTCGGATCGAGGTACTCCGTCGTGTATAGCTGTGAGAGGCGTTGAAGAAAGTTGGTCACCGTGGTGGCGTCCGCCTTTTGGCGGAGCGGTTCGAGTTGCTCCCAACCGTCGGCGCCGTGCGACAGCTTGATCGTCTTGCCCGACAACTGAAACGTCATGAACGAGCACTTGCCGGGAGTCACATCCGCGATTTTCAGGCTGCGGTAGGCGTTGGGTTTCTTGCCCAGGTCGAGGAGGCCCTTCGCGTCGATCATCACCACGTCGTCCTGGTTCGCGCGTTTCGCGTACCGGTGGTCAGGTTTGTCGGGGACCTCCTTGCCCACGAGCATCACTTGATCGGGCCGTGACTCCGCTTTCTGTTTGAGCGTGACGACCATGTCCGGCTTGTCGAGGCCGTACGGTGCCAGGTTGGCGGCGTTATCAGCCACGAATCCCTTTTCGCCGTCGGCCACACGCAGCGATGAAAGCTCCGCGACGATCCCTTCGACCTTCTCGTCATCGGCGGGTGCCTGGATCGGATTCAGAATCTCCCAGTGAGCCTCTTCGCGCTGAATGGTCAATTCGCGCCCGGGTCCCGTGACGGTCAGGCGGGCAACGTAGAACGACGGAACATCGAAGAGGGTTTTCTCCCGCCAATCGATGGGTGGCAACTCGACCTGGCTCAAGAGCCGACTATCCACGACCTCGATGCGTTTCTCCCCCAGGGGCCGAACATAGCGTTCATCCTTGAACCCCTGGACCGGCGCACCGATTTCCAGGCCGGTGAGCAGCGTCTTCGAATCCTCGGCGAAAATCTTGATGGTCGCTGCGGGGCTGGCAAAACCGAATTGATCGCCCGAATCCTGAATTTTCCCGGCTTGTTCGGAGGGCATCAACTTCGTCAGGTTGCCAAGCAGCGTCTTCACCATCGCGGAGTTGGCCGCGACGTCGGAGGGCTCCTTCATCTGCCAGTCGTCGTCCTCCGTGCGCTCGAACGCGACGGTCCCCTTGGGGCTTTCGATGACGATGCGCCGAACCGATTTCGCGTCCGGCTTTCTGAGTGCCGGCAATACGAACGCCGACTCGCTCTCCGTCGGAGGACCACCCACATCGGCCCACCAGAGAGCGAAAAGCCCGGTGACGAACAAAATCAGCAGGATATGGGTTTTGTGATGCTTCTTCATCGCGTCACTCTTGGAGACGGTATCCGAAATAGCAAGGATTGCTTTATTCTCGACGTGTCGCGTACGTAATTAGCCCCAGGCTGACGATGATCAGGACGGACATCGTCGTTGGGACCAGAATCAGACGGCCTTGCAAAATCGGGTCGACCGCCAGTCGCAAGTCCTCGTGGGTCTTGGGCGAGATGCCGACATCGCCCTGACGGCCTTGCAACCAGCTCACCGCGTTCATCAACAAATCGAGGTTGGCGGGCTCGACGGTCAGCCACTGGTTCTCGGCCATTCCCACGCTGCCGAAGACGACAAGGCGGGGAGTCGTTTCCGGCTGACCCTGATCGGGGTTGCCCCGATCGGTGACGGCCACTCCGACGGTCAAGGGGCCTTTCTGATCGTCTGGACCCTGCGTCGCTTGCCGACTCTTCAAGTCCGTCTCAGCCCAGGAAGCGGGGCTCGTCCGCAAAATCGGCGTGGCGATCTCGGCCGGATTCGGCTTCCCTTTCGCCGGGTCCATGACGTTGAGGGGCGTTCCGTTGAAGAGCAGGATCGAGCTCGTCGTCAGCGGATCGACGATGGGATGATGGACAGCGCCTCGGTTTTGCACGCTCACCAGGCTCACGCGACGGTAGTTGAACTTGGGGTCAACGACCATTCCCGATCCGATCGTGATGTTGTAGGTCTTGAGGAAGTCGTCGAGACCGGTCAGAGCCCCATTGCTGACGAGCATCAGCAGCCTTCCGCCACCCACGAGGTATTTCCGAAGCAGCCGAACCTCGTCCTCCTTGAACGCGTTCTTCCCCGTCACGACGATCGCGACCGAAACGTCGCGAGGGATCTCTTCGTTCAGGAGATTGATGTCGAGGACCTCGTCTCCCATGGTCGTGAGCCGAGAGCGCCAGAGACCCAGACCGGGCTGTCGCACGTCGAGATCCTGCGTGGACGGCTCGCCGTGGCCGATGATGAACGCGACCCTCGGGCGCTTCTTCTCGCGGACCTTGCGCAAGGCGGCAGTGACCACGGTCTCGCCATTGAAGGATGAGATGAACTTCTCCACGTTCTTCTGAAATCGGTCGTGCCTCGGGAACTCGAAGAGATTGCTGTTTGGAACAACGAGGCGCTGGGCATCGTCACCCTCGCCGTATTCGATGACGATCCCACCCTCGTTGTTGACCTGAACGTCGGGCACGCGCTTGGTGAGCCGCTCAAACTGGTCGCGATCGCGATAAGGGTCGATCGTCTCGATCGTGATGTTCGCCGGGTTCTCCGCCTTGTAGAGTTCGAGCAAATCCTGAACGCGGGCCATCTCCAGGACCGCCAAGGGGCTCCTGCCGTAGAAGACCGTGAATCGAACCGGCTTTTCGAGCGCTTTGACCTCATTGACGGAAAGCGACGCGAGTGAGAACATTTTCTCACGAGTGAAGTCGACGACGCGGCCACCGTAGCGAAAGGCCAGGACGTTGCCGATGATCAAGACGCCCGCAAGCAGGCCGGCGTTCAACGCCGCGTCCGCGATATTGATCGTCCGGCGCAGCGCTGGGCTCCCGTGCCGATACCGACGGTTGACGGCGATCAACCAGAGCACGATGCCGAAGCCGACCACAAAGATCGGAAGAGACCAACGTACGCCATGAGCCATGGCGACATAGGCACCGGTGAGAATCAGCATCAGGCCCAGGACCATCGCCGCGATCACGCGATCGCGATAGCCCGAGTGGGGCGACTCGTCCCCTTCGCCCTCGACCGCCTGGCCGATCGGTGCGCCTCGCATGGCCCAGAACAGGACGAGGAACGCCGCCAGCACCAGGCCGCCGACCCATACCGCCGTCATCTGGAAAAAGTGTCCGACGTATTCGAGGTTTCTCATCAGAGGCGACTCGGTTCCTTCAGGCTCCCTCGGAGCGCGTTGAGAATTGCGTTGGTCACTGCGCCCGCCGCGTTTCCAGGACCTTCACGGTGAGGTACAGCATGAACACGCAGACCGAGAGATGCAGTGACACGAATCGGATATCGAGCCGGCCCGTGCCGAAGGTCTGGACCTGGTTCAGCACGGCAACAAAGCGCATCGCTTCCGCCCAGCTCAACTGGGCCGACACGGCGTAGAAATAAACCAGCATCGTCAATAAAATGAACATGAACAATAGAAGGAACGTCCAGATCGCCGCGATGATCTGGTTACGCGTCAACGAGCTGAAGAAGACGCCGATTGCGACGAACATCATGCCCAGCGTGGAAAGCCCGATCGCCAGCGAGATGAGCGGCCCGACATCGAAGTAAAACTTGGCCTGGAAGTACAGGAACGGCAGGTAAACAACGAACGGCAGCAGCATGATCCAGAACATCATCAGGCCCGCCAGCCATTTCGCGACCACGACTTCGGTTTCAGTGACCGGGATGGTCAGGAGTGTCTCGATTGTTCCGCTCCGCCGTTCCTCGGCAATCAACCGCATCGTCAGCGCAGGTACGGCGACCAGGATCGCGATCCAGAAGGGCGTGCTTCCCGACACATAGACGTTCATCGGATCGCTGAGGCTGGTCAAGCCCTGCTGGTGTCTCGACAGCCGGTCGACCAGGTCCCAGAAGTTGATGCACGCGATCGCCTGGAACGCCAAAAGAATCAAAAACGCCATCGGGCTGAGGAAGTACGCTCCGAGCTCGCGGCGCGTCAGAGTGAGGACATGTCGCATTTTCAGCCGGCCTCGCGTTCGCGTTGGACTTCGGAGCTGGTCTCGACGGTCACAGCCCGGATGAAGCGGTCTTCGAGAGTGGTGTGTTTCCGATCAAGCTGACGGAGCGGCCAGCCGTTTTGCACAACCCGCTGGGCCAGGGCTTCGCGGAGGTCGGCGTCGTTGTGCGTACGAACCTCGAACGTTGCGCAACCGTCCATCCGCTGGGTGACGGTCACCCGCGCGACGCCCGGTGTCGTCTCGAGTGCGCCCCGGATCGCGTCCGCAGGTCCACGCGCCTCGAGCACGATCGAGGGCTCGGTTTGCAGGTTGGCGAGCTGATCGTCGAGCGCGATGCGTCCTTCCGCGATGATGATGACCCGGCCACAGACGGCCTCGACCTCGGACATGATGTGCGTCGACAGCAGGATCGTATGCTTGTCGCCCAGTTCGCGGATGAGCGCACGGACCTCGCGAATTTGAATCGGGTCGAGCCCCGCCGTGGGCTCGTCGAGGATCAGGATGTCGGGGTCGTGGATCATGGCTTCGGCCAACCCGACGCGCTGACGGTAGCCCTTCGAAAGCTGGCCGAGAATACGGTCCCTGACGTCTTCGAGCTTGCAACGTTCGATCACGTGGTCGATCGCGGTCCGCCGCTTCGATCGTGGCACATCCTTGAGCTTGGCACGGAATTTCAAGTACTCCCTGACCCGCATCTCGGGGTAGAGCGGCACGTTCTCGGGGAGGTAGCCCACGTGCCGTCGCACTTCGAGCGGTTCATCGAGGACGTCGTGGCCAGCCAGCGTAGATCGGCCACTCGTCGGCGCCAGGTAAGTGGTCAGAATCCGCATCGTCGTGGTCTTGCCCGCCCCGTTCCGGCCGAGCAGCCCGACGATTTCACCGCGCCCGACCGTAAACGAGATCTCGTCGACGGCGAGCACAGCCCCATAGCGTTTGGAAAGTCGCCGCACCTCGATCATGAGTCGTCTGATCCGATTTCCGAGTTCCGTTCGACCGTAGAACGCGCTCTTGAATAGTCCAATAAGCGATCGCCCCGGGTTTCCCGTCTCGGGTGCCTGGCGACACACTGATTGGCGACAGAAATCATTTTGGCAAGGAAAGGCCCCGCCCGCAACCGTGGCGCGGGTCGCGAAGGATTACGCAGTTTACCATCTATTGTGACTTCGCCTTCGCAAGGTCGCGCCGCAAGCGACGGATTTGGTCCTGGGCGATGAGATTGATTTTTGAGCGCAAGATTGGCTCGCCATCGAACCAGGCGTGTGGCTCCAAAAACGCGAAATGCGATTCGACAAGCAACGCCCCCGCCGGGTCCGCGAGCCGGCTAATCTTGACATAGCTTGCTCCACCTGGATAAAGCGACCCTTTGGCTTTCGATTCCTCTCCTTTTGCTTCGAGCTCCCGCCAGCGATTGGGATAACTCTTGTCGTCATTGAACCTTGAATCGGTTTGCGACGCGAAGACCCACGAGTCCTTGGAGCGCGTCGCGACAATATGGTCCGTCGCTCGCACTTCGATCCGATCGAGCAAGCGCCCGTCGATGTGAGCGAACCACTCCTCGTGGTTTTCCTTCCTGCGATGAGCGCCGATCAGCCCTCGATCGAGTTGCTCTCCGCCGTTAAGCAAGTGTGTTGCGAAACGCATGTTGCCCGCAGAAACCGGCTTGCCTTCGGCCTGTTTACGGCTCAACTCTTCTGGCTTGATGGTGTCCAGATCCGCGCGAACGACGAACCAGAGATCGCCGCGCCGAATGACGTCGCCGTTCTTCAGGGTCTCGTCACGCAGCTTGAGGACCGAAGGCGCAGTGACCGAATCGCGGAGCAGTTCTTCGAGCCGGGAATCGGATCCAGCGACGTGGGCTAATGCCTTGCGCTGGGAGTCGGCGGACTGGCCATCGATCAAAATAGGCTTATCAAATTCGACGTGCGTTCCTTTCAACTTTAGACCCTCGTTGAGGAGCACGTGATAAACCTCGTTGTCACGATGTGTCGGCTCGACATCCGCTGCCCCCGGCACGGAAAGCGTCAGAAGAATAGCGAAGGCTAACATGGGAAAGCCTTTCCGGTCGTAACGATTTGTCGGGCAAGTTTCCTTGCGTCCTGACCGATAACCAGGAGAAGGGGGATCTCGCCTGGGTTGGACAAGGATGTCAAACGATGCATTTGCGAGACCGAAAAGCGTGGTTTCTGGCAGCTCTGGTTTGCCTGACTGCCATGGGCTGCCACAGCATCCCCTTGTCCGGCCACATTTCGACCGAGGCCAACGTATCCACCGGCGTCCAGGGGAGCATCGACGTTCGCCTGCCGTCCGCAGTTGACCCGGGACCGGTACTTCCCAATGTGGTTCGAGCCGGCGCGCACGGAGCCGAGTCGGCTCGAGTCGCCGTCGTGGATATCGATGGGCTGATCCTCAACCAGAATTTCACAGGCGTGTACTCGGTCGGTGAGAACCCCGTCGCCTCCTTCCGCGAAAAGCTCGAGGCGGCGGCCGGAGACCCGAGGGTTCGGGCGGTCGTCCTGCGCATCAATAGCCCGGGAGGCGGCGTGGCAGCCTCGGACCTGATGGCGGAGGAACTGCGGCGCTTTCGTGTCGGCACCCATAAACCCGTGGTGGCGTGCTTGATGGATGTTGCGACCGGCGGAGCCTTCTACGTCGCGGTTGGCTGCGACCGGATCCTCGCGCTGCCTACGAGCATCACGGGCGCCGTGGGAACGATTGTTAATCACGCGAATCTCCAGGAAGCACTCGCCACGTTTAATGTTCGGACCGACGCGGTGAAGGCGGGCGACCTGGTCGATATGGGAACCGTGACGCTCCCGCTGAAAGAGCCGGCCAGAGCCCTCTTCCAGGATATGGCCGACGGCTTTCGTGATCGATTCGCCGCCCGCGTACGAGGTGCACGTCGCTCGATGTCCGACCACGATTGGAAACAAATCTCTGACGGGCGAATCGTGCCCGCGACCAAAGCCCTCGAACGCCGAATGATCGATGCCCTCGGGTACCCCGACGACGCGGTTGCCGAAGCTGAGAAACTCGCCGGAATCGGCGGATCCGAAGTGATCCTGTTCCAACGCGCAGGGCGTCCGGCTCGTTCGCTCTACGCGATTGTCCCCAACGTTCCGCTCCAATCGGAGTTGATTCCGCTGAGCTACCCCGGATTGGAACGCACCAAGCTTCCGACGTTCCTCTACCTCTGGCAGCCGGATCCCACGCTGACACGCCAGGCGGGACACTGAGTCGCAACGTCCGATGAAGTCGTTGGCCAAATTGTAAATCACGGGCAGCAAAGAACATCGGGGATAACAGTCAGCGTGACGCTCGTATCAAATGGGGACGATCGTCCCCCGCACCCAGATCACTCCAGGCTCACAAACCGTATTGTTGACAGTCCGATTGAATGAAGGCGAGACGCTCGGCGCTGAGAGTCCATCGGATCTTGCCGGTCGAATCTCGGACGATCTTCCCTTATTACGATGGTGTTCCCTGGCTGTCACGCAACGATCTCAGCGCGATGCGACCCAGATGAGGACGATGTTGGCCCGGTTTCGCCTCATGCGATCAATACTCGCGACGCGGACCGAATTCCGGCTGAAGTCAGGCGTTTGCTTCCGTTTCTCGTCCGCAACCCGGCCTGGTCGTGGACTGCCAGGGGGTTGATGGAGCTCGGCGACGTTTGCCGGGGCACTGCGATACCGCTCGATGCCCGGCTCGTCGACGTCGTCCTCGGCCGGCGGGTCTGGAGCGATGACCGGACGATCGGCCTTCAAGGCGTTTCGCTCCTGAACCCGAGACGAGGATACGAGCCTGGGCACCGACGTACCCGGCAGAATGCTCACCTGCCCGATATCCGCGAGTTGTGTGACGAGAGCCGGTTCGGGCTGTTCTTCCTCGACGCTGCCGTCAGGAAATGCGTTTTGAAGGTCACCGCGGAGTTGTCTCAACTCCTGGTCGTTCACGGCGACCGCAAAGACCTGGGCTTCACCGGGATGCTTGGGGTCAATGATGATCCCTTCGGCGATCGTCACCCGGGCGAACGTGGAATCGATGCGCGGCATGTACTCGACAAGTTTGTTCACTTTTTCCGATGCCCGACCACCGATCTGATCCGTCACGATAAAGATTCGTTTCAGATTCGGGTTGTCGAGGATCCGGCGGAACTGATCTTCACTCTGAGTCGCGAGCGCGAGATCCTCGGTCGAACGATCGGAGTGTCGCGGTTGACTCAACGCGTTCGGGGACGCTGGCCGCACTGTCGACACCTCGACCGGTGTAGGCAGAGAGGCCTGTGGCCGGTTCGTGGCGATATGACGAGCGGCCAGCGGACCGCGCACCGCGTGGTCCTCGGACGATCGCAGGGCGAAGCCGACCACCATAAGGATGAGTGCTGCCGCGGCGCTCACGCCGGCGATCACTGAAGCCGGCCGCCCACCAAACGGTCGTTTCCAGAATCTGCGCTCTTGTTGTTCCCGCAGACGGGCGACGACCATCGTCGACACGTCGTGAGGGGGCAGCGGTCGAGAGAGGCCGGCGACGAGTTCCCGCACGGAGGCCAGATGATGCAACCGGGCGGCGAGTCGCGGATCGCTTCGGAGCAATGACTCGACGCGGAGCTGCTCGCGAGGATTCAACTCGCCGTCCAGGTAGGCGCTCAGGAAAATCTCGTCGTCGGGGTTCATGGCGTCTCTTGGGTTTCAAAAATCGGTGAGTGATCCGAGCGTCTTGCCTACCGAGCACTCATCGTTAGGGGTTTTCGACATCCCGCCAGGCGCCCACGGCGCTCTTTTCCGAGGGGTGCCCCGCCGACATTTCCGATTCGACCAGTCCGCGAAGCTTGTCACGGAGCTCACAACGCGCCCGGTGCAGTCGGCTGCGCACTGTGCCGACAGGGATGCCCAGGATCGTCCCTATCTCCTCATAGCGTAGCCCGTCGAACTCTTTCATCACCACAACGGCTCGCTGGTCAGGGGCCAGAGTGTTGAGAGCGTTTTGAATCATGCGGTCCCGTTCCGCTCGCTCCAAAGGTATCGAAGGATCACTCTCGTGCGCGTCGCCCGCAGCGTCGAGCGCGGAGATCTGTGCTTCCTGCCGCCACCGCGTCACCGTCCGTCGTCGGCGATGGCCACTCAGCGTCAGATTGACCGCGATTCGGTAGATCCAGGTGTAAAACGAACTTTCTTCGTGAAACCGATCCAGCTTCTGAAACGCCTTGAGAAACACTTCCTGCATCAAATCCTGGGCGTCCTCGGCGCAGCCCGCCAGCCGCAGGACGGTGGGGTAAAGGCGGTCCTGGTAACGACTTACCAGGACGCCAAACGCCTCCGTGTGACCTGCGCGGCAAGCGTCGATGAGGCATTTGTCTTCGTGACAGCCGAACATCGTAGACCTTAGACGCACGGGGTGCGGACATGGTTCCGCGAGATAAGGAGAGTGGTTCTCCCAATCTTATCGGGGCAATCCTCCGAAATCGATGGGGGAAATCACGAAAGACGTTACCCGACGGTCGAAATTCTCGGTCGCTCCACCCGCCACCGCGCCTTGTTCATCGGGGCGCCGGCTTGCACACGGAAACTCGCCACGCCATCAAAACGGCGCGTCAATTCATCGAGGCCACTCGATTGGATAGACTCAGTAATATGATTGTAGCATTACGACCGCCTTGCTTGACCGCGGTCCTCACTGGGTTCTATCATGGCTTACGCCTTGTAAGCCGTCCGAAGGGAACAACGTCTGTCCTGCCAGGCAAGGATCTTTATGCGCGTTGAGGTCGCATTTGGAAATGATCGCCTCGAGTTGGACGTTCCGGAAGAACGTCTGGTTGCTCACTGGCAGGGACCGTCAGCACCTTGTCTGGAAAACGTCCAATCGTCGCTTCTCGATGCCCTCGAACGGCCTCGCGAGTACCCTCCTCTGCGCAGTGCGGTCGTTCCCGGTGACCGGGTCACGATCGCCGCGGATCCTGGGATCCCGCAGGTTCAGTTTGTCCTTGCAACCGCCTGCCGAATCCTCAACGAGGCCGGAGTCGAGCCCGACTCCATCACCGTCCTTTGGCCTTCCGATTCGAGCGCCATTCCGCGAGAGGGCCTGCCTGCCGGCGTGGAGTCTGTCCAGCATGACCCGGAAGACCGCGAGCAGCTTGCTTACCTCGCGACGACGAAAGAAGGACTCCGGGTCTATCTGAACCGTCGTGTCACGGATGCCGACTTCGTACTACCCGTCGGTGGCATCGGCTATGATCCCGTCCTGGGCTATCGCGGCCCCTGGAGCGTCTTATTCCCGGGGCTTAGTGATACCGAAACCCGCCGATCGTTTCGTTTGCAGACCGAGGGCAGACCAACCCCCGAACGCCCCTCGTCCGCGCTCCTGGCGTCGAGCGAGGTAAGCTGGCTCCTGGGAAGTCAGTTTCATCTCGGCATGATTCCCGGTGGGAAAGGGATCCTGGAGTTCTTCGCGGGCCTGGAGACCACCGTGCGAGGCGACGCGATCAAGGCGCTCGACCGGCTCTGGTCGTTCGAGGCCAGCGACCGTGCGGACCTCGTGGTGGCTGGCATCGGCCAGCCGAATGCACCTGCGACGATTGAGGATCTCGCGGACGGTCTGGCAACCGCGGAAAACCTCGTCCAGCGTGGTGGCAAGATCGTTGTTCTCTCCCGGACCGAGGGAACGTTCGGTCCCGCGGTCGGCCGATTGCTCGGAAAGGACGATCCTCAATCGCGGCTGGCGGCCTTACGCGGGCATGAACGGGATTCGGACTACCCCGTCGCGCTCCGCATTGCAAAGGCGCTTGCGTGGGCCGACGTGTACCTCCTTAGTGCGCTGGACTCCGACGAGGTGGAGGAGCTTGCAATGATCGCGCTTTCGCGGCCCGAGGAAGCACGCCGACTCGTGGCGGCCAGCCACTCGTGCGTCGTTCTGAGCCATGCGGAACGGACACGAGCGTCCGCCGCAGACTGAATCGAGGATTCCCGCTAATGAGCCATTCCGACTCCGGCTATGACGCCGCCACGGCCGCGGTTGCACTCCACGACAGGTCCCACGCCGCCCGACTGGAAGTTAAAGGGCCGGATCGCGCCAAGTTTCTGCATAACCTGACGACAAACGATGTGAAACGCCTGGCCGTTGGCGCCGGTTGCGAAGCGTTCGTGACGAGCCCTCAAGGCAAGACGTTGGGGTTCGTCACGTTGTTGGCGAGTGACGATCGAATCCTCTTGCGAACGGCTCCCGGCGGCTTGGAGCACGTCTTGCCCCACCTTCGAAAGTACGGCGTGTTTGACGAGGTGGAGCTCGACGATATTAGCGATTCCACATCCGAGTATCATCTTGTCGGACCGCAGGCCGAGGAACTCGTTTTGCGCTGCGGAGGATCGGTCCCTTCGGAAAAGGAGCTGGACCACGCTACGTCACGAATCGCGAATTGCGACGTCCGGATCGTCCGCGAGTCACCCACGGGGCGTCCTGGCCTAACGGTCATCTTTGCTCGGGCGGACGGGAACACCGTCTTGGACGGGATCCGCTCGCAAGGGCTCCCGATGGGGCTGGCGGAACTCGATGCCGAACAGTTTGAGACGCTTCGGATCGAAGCGGGCACGCCGGCATTCGGAAAGGACGTGTTAGCGGACAACCTGCCCCAGGAACTCGACCGCGACGCACGCGCCATCAGCTTCGTGAAAGGTTGCTACCTCGGTCAGGAGACGGTGGCCCGGCTCGACGCGCTGGGGCACGTTAACAAGGTTCTCAAGGGATTGCGGATCAACGGCTTGACGGTCCCAGCGCCGGGGACTCCGTTGGAGTCGGAAGGGAAGTTGGTGGGAAGCGTGACGTCGTCAGCGTTCTCGCCCGGGTGGAACAGCCCGATCGCGCTGGTGATGATCCGCGTCGTGCAGGCGCGAGCGGGCACGACGGTCCAGGTTGCGCTTCCGGAAGGTACCACCACGGGTGATGTGGTGGACCTTCCGATGCTGCCACGCTGAAGGAACGAGTCAATCTTCGAGCGGCTTCAGTCCCCCTTCGGGGATGTCGGCGATTTGAAGGATCGTCTCGGGGAAACGGCTCAGACCGAGATTCTCGAGCACGAGCAACCCGTAGGGGGACGACTGATCATGCCGGCTCCCAGGATCACAATCCGTGCGAGCGAGGCGGCCGCGGATCACTGTACCCGCGTAATCAACACGCACGCTGGGCCGGGATGTGCCCTGCTGGCGACGGATGGAAACAAGCGTGGCGTGGCATTGCTCGAAGGTCATCGGTATTCCTCCCTGAAGACCGAATGGGGACATTGGGCGTCTGCGGCGGTGCGGCTTTCGTCGCCGCGGGTTCGGTGTGGAGACACGAGGTAAGCCTATGCGCTTCTACCTACCGAATCGTGACGCGATCGCGTCCAAGGGTCAAGGGCGCCTCCAGTTTCCTGCTCCACGTCAGGCAGACGACACCTCTGCGCAAATCTCTTCCATCGTGACGATCCGTCGCTCGTCGACGGCCTTCCGGACAAGCAGTCCTGTCAGCGTAGCGTCCCGCGCTTCGACGAGGCTGAGCGGCGGAGCCACCGGGCTCTCCGCTTGAATCGCATCGACGAAGGCCTGGAGCGCGAAGCGCGTGTCCGGCTGAGCACCGGGCTGGAGCGTTTGGCGGGCGCGCGCCTTGTCACGGAACGTTAGTGCTCCGGAACCGAAATCGAAGCCGCCACCTTCACCCATGACCTGCAGCGTCACGCCCGTAAAACGGTCGTCAGCCGGCGCAACCCAACTGTGCAGGAACGACACGTGAAACCCGCTCGCCCAGAAGAGCTGGACGGAGTAATGATCGGTCACATCGCGCGTCGGCTGTAGTCCTGTGAACAGTTCGCGATTCCCTTGACCAAACGCGCGAACCGGCGGCCCGCCCGCGATCCAGTGGAACACGTCCCAGACGTGCACCGCTTGCTCCACCATCCAGTCGCCCGACCGCGCACGCCTCGCCAACCAGTCGTCATGCCCATTCATCGGCCCGTTGCTGCTGACCCAGGCCGCGGAGCCAAAGATCAGCTTGCCCAGGTCGCCTTGTCGGATGAGCTCCACACCTTCGCGATAGCGAGGGTTCGATCGGCGCTGAAATCCTATGTGGAAAATGAGTTCGGGCGTTCGTTCTGCTTCCGCCTGGACCGCCCGGCACTCGTCCACGGTGAGGGCCAAGGGTTTTTCCGCGTAGACGTGCTTGCCCGCCTTGAGGGCGCCGCAATAGACCGGCGCGTGGAGATCGCACGGAAGCGCGACGACCACACCGTCGATATCCTCGCGCTCGAGCACCTGTTCGGGCCGCTCCAGCCCGGCGACTCGCGTTGCCTTGGCTCGCTCGACAATTCCAATCGCCCGCTCGCGATGCCGTGTCTCCGAGTCGCAAACCGCGATAACCTGGGCCTGGGGGAGTTCGAGGAGCGTTCGCAGCAGCGTCGTACCCCGTGTTCCGAGTCCGATCACCGCGAGCCGTACGGGGCCCTTGTCCCCGTTAGCTTCACCGACACGGCCCTGGGAAAGAGCCAGGCTCGCCGCGGCGGAGCAGCCGAGAAAACGGCGGCGGTTCAGTGTAATCGGAGGCATCGCGGACGGCTCCCACGGTCGGAAGAGTCAGAAACTCGACCGTGTTCATTCTAATCGGCGATTCAGCACCGGAACAAGCAGGCGCTGTGGTGTTCCTACGCTGGGTACAACTTAAAGTCGTGGGCAATTTGCCCCGTTTATCGCGATTACCGGAAGAGCGCTGCCACCGAGACGGCCAGGGCAGCCAGCGAGCACAGACCTGCGACCCTTGCCCAGCGTGCCGAATCGATCGAGGCCCGCGCGCTGAGTTTCGCCGCCGCTGCGGAGTCGATGGTTGCTTGCGTGACCTTCTCACTTTCTGAGGGGAGTCCGAGCATCCGGCAAAACGCAGGCTCCAACTGTGGCTGGTCGTAAAACAACCGCTCATAGCCTGCCGGCGATCGTAACTGACCGTCGAACGGGAACTGGTTGTCAAACGCATCAAATTCTTCGGTGGTAAGCGATTCCAGCTTCGACCGGATGTCCTGCGCAGTCGCCATTGAGAAACCTCCTCCTGAGGACGCAAGCTATAAGGCGAGCGGTCAACGCTCGTAGGCCTCACGCAGTCCTCTCGCGGACCGTGAGGTCCACGGTCGCCGTCCGACCTGGGGAATCGTCCCGACTGGACGTACCGCCCGTGATTATTCCTTCGGAGCGAACTTGAGCAAGCTCAAATCCACCACCTTACTAATCTGGATCTGACTCGGTGCTTGCAGCGCCGCAGGTGTTCACGAAGTCCGAGAAACCGAGGTTGACACGCGTGTGTCGTCCGCTTATACAGATCGCCGCCCTGACATATCTCTCGAGAGCGCCGAGCGGGTCATTTCCCATCACGATCCCGGCGGCGGCCGCATTTTGGTCGTCGCGCTCTCGTTTTTAGGGCAAGGAGAGCCGTTTGAGGCGGAGCGAAATCAAGGCGTCCTGCGTCGGCCTGGTCTGGCTTGCCGTCGCCGGGTGTGCCACCCCCCCTGTTGCACGCTACGTCTATCAGGACAATGAGTTCGGCGTTGTCGCGATCCCCGCGAACACCTACTTTACGAAGCTTAACTTCCGCGGCGAGGCCGACGAGCTCATGATGCGGCATTTCCCGGAGGGGTACGAGATTGTTCGAGCGGAAGAGGTCGACGAGGGCCAGCGCACCATCGACGTGGGGCGGAAGACCGACATCGAAACGGCCCCCTACCTCACCTCGCTCAACCAGATGGTTCGATTGGGAAAGGTCGAGCGAGCCGCTTCGTTCGAAGAGAAGGACATGACCCACATCCGCGAGTGTCGCATCATCTACAAACGCAAGGCGCCGGGAGCGGCCGGACCGACCGGGCAATTCGCGGCCGTTTCGTCGGTTGGGCCGAAGCTCTATGTGGACCCCAATGAAATGCTGCGCCACCAGGTCCAGGAGACCCTCCTGGCGAAGGCGAACAGCGGATCGAAGAAGCCCGATGACACACACGGCGATCCGAAAGTGAAGCAAGCCGCCGGCACGGCTTCCAAATAAGTCGCAAGCGACGCTTCTACGGACGTGTTCGGACCCAGGGCAGATTTGACGCGCGCGGATCTTCGCAGAGATGTCGCCTCAATTCTTGCGCAGGATGTCCGACCGAACCTTTGCGCCTTCCGTCACCGCCGAACCGCTAAGGACGGGCCTTCGTCCTTCATGGTATAGTGTGGTCCTTGCGGCCGGGCGATGAGCGTCGAGGGTTCAGCGGAAACAACGATGGCGAAGCATATTTTCGTAACTGGGGGAGTGGTCAGCTCACTCGGTAAGGGTCTCACGTGCGCCTCGATCGGGATGCTGCTGGAGCACCGAGGCCTGCGGGTCCGGCTCCAGAAGTTCGATCCCTACATCAACGTCGACCCCGGAACGATGAGCCCGTACCAGCACGGCGAGGTCTATGTCCTCGACGACGGCGCGGAGACCGACCTCGATCTGGGACACTACGAGCGCTTCACCCAGGCACCGCTCACGCGCGACTGCAATTACACGACGGGCCAGATCTACCTGTCCGTGATTCAGAAAGAACGCGCCGGGATCCACTACGAAGGGCGCACCGTTCAGGTCATCCCCCACGTCACCGATGAGATCAAGGCCGCCGTACTGAAGCTCGTGAACGACGATGTGGACGTCGTGATCACCGAGATCGGCGGCACCATCGGCGACATCGAAAGCCTGCCGTTCCTCGAGGCGATCCGCCAGTTTGCGCTCGACGTGGGACGCGAGAACTGCCTGTTTATTCACCTGACGCTCGTTCCTTACCTCAAGGCCGCGGCGGAACTGAAGACCAAGCCCACGCAACACTCCGTCAGCGCTCTGCGACAGATTGGTATCCAGCCCGACCTCCTCATCTGCCGCACCGAACATCCCATCCCGAACGACGAAAAGGAGAAAATCGCCCTCTTCTGCAACGTTGAGAAGAAGGCGGTTATCGAGGAGCGCGACAAGGAGTTCTCGATTTACGAGGTCCCGCTGAGCCTCGTGAACAACGGACTCGACGAGATGCTGGTGAAGCGGCTCGGCCTCAAGACCGGTTCGCTCGATATCAGCGACTGGCGCGATCTGGTCGACCGGGTGAAGAATCCTGCCCACGAGGTGCGCATCGCCGTGGTCGGCAAGTACATGAAGCACAGGGATGCCTACAAGTCGGTCTACGAATCGCTCGATCACGCGGGGATCGCGCACCGAACGAGGGTCGTTGTCCATCGCGTGGAAGCCGAGAACGTGACCAACGGCGCGGCGGCAAGCTTGCTGGCGGGGGTCGATGGGATCCTCGTGCCGGGCGGGTTCGGAATGCGGGGAATCGAAGGCAAGATTGAAGCCATCCGCTATGCGAGGACGCGGCAAATTCCGTTCTTTGGGATCTGCCTGGGAATGCAATGCGCGGTGGTCGAATTCGCGAGGGACGTCCTGGGGATGGAAGGCGCGAACAGCACCGAGTTCGACCGCGAGACGCCCTACCCCGTCATCTCACTCATGGAGGAGCAGGAAGCGGTCGAGCAGCGAGGCGGGACGATGCGGCTGGGCTCCTGGGAGTGCCTGCTTGCTCCGGACAGCCTGGCGCGAAAGGCTTACGGCAAAGAGCAGATTCGCGAACGGCACCGGCATCGATACGAGTTCAATGACGTCTATCGCGCACAATTCGAGGAACAGGGCTTTGTGGCGAGCGGCGTCAGCCCCGATGGCACGCTCGTCGAGATCGTCGAACTCACCGGTCACCCCTGGTTTCTCGCCGTTCAGTTCCATCCTGAGTTCAAGTCGAAGCCGACCGGGGCGCACCCGCTCTTTCGCGATTTCATCGGCGCCGCACTGGCGCGCCGTTGATCGGGGCTACTGAGGGAACCGTTCATGAACGTGATCGCGCGCCACTTCGAGACCGGGGAATGGGTTTGTGTCGAGCTCGAAGGTACCAACATCGCTCGAATCCTTCCCGGGGAGGGGCCGGAGCAGGTCACTGCGGACGACGAATGGGTCGCCCCTGCATTCTGGGACATTCAACTCAACGGCCGCTGGGGTATCTCATTTTCGGACCCGGCTCTGAGCCGAGAGCAGGCCGCCGCCATCATTCGCGCTCAATGCTCGCTCGGCACCGCGCGTTTGTGCCCGACCCTGATCACCGCGTCGCCTGAAGGCATGCTCAAGGGCGTAAGCGCCATCGCCGCCGCGTGTGACGCATTCCCCGATGTGAACGAACTCGTCGTGGGGATTCATCTGGAGGGACCGTCGATCTCAGAGCTCGACGGATACCGCGGGGCCCACCCGCTGTCTGCCGTGCGCGGGCCGGATTGGGATGAGTTCCTGCAGTTGCAAGAAGCAAGCGGTGGCCGCGTGGTTCTGATTACTCTGGCTCCCGAGAGACCCGGGGCGCTGGAGTTCATCCGACGTGCAACGGACGCCGGTGTGACCATTGCGCTCGGACACACCGCCGCAGACGCCGAAACCCTGCGCGCGGCAGTCGACGCGGGTGCCCGACTGAGCACCCATCTCGGCAATGGAATCGTCGCGACCTTGCCCCGCCATCCCAATCCCATCTGGGAGCAAGCCGCTCTCGATGAGCTCACAGCTTCGCTCATCGCCGACGGCCACCACCTCGAGCGCTCCACGTTACGCGTGCTCGCCCGGGCCAAAGGGCCAGAGCGGCTGATCCTGGTCAGTGACGCAAGCCCGCTCGCGGGCCTCCCGCCGGGCCGCTATGGCGAATGGGCGGTAGACCCATCCGGGAAGGTCGTCGTCGCGGGCACTCCTTATCTTGCAGGTTCCAACCAGGATCTCGACGTGGGGATCGCAAACTTGCTCCAGGCGAGTGAACTGACGCTCGCTGAAGCCATCGCCACGGTTACACGTAACCCCGCACGCCTTCTCGGCCGACCGACACCCGACCTAAAACCGCAAGCGCAAGCGAACCTGGTCCGCTTCCACCACGTGCCCGCGCTGCGTTCTTTTGAACTCGTTTCGACCTGCGTCGCGGGCCGGTGGTATGAACCGTCCTCAACTCCTGCGCAGGCTCCCGAGTTCTTGACGAACGTCTGAACAAAAACGACCGACCCCGGAGTCAAACTCCAGGGCCGGTCGTGCCATGCTTACGCGTCGCGTTAACGACCGGCTCACGCCTTCGCGGCGGGGTCTTTCCCGTCGATCCAGTCGCCCTCCAGCTTCTGGTAGTCGGGCGCGACCAGCAGCGAGCCGGTTTCACCGGCGGTCCAGCCAATCACCTGATGCGGCTTCGCACGGAGCTTGCTCATCGTCTCCCAGCGCACGGCCCACGAGCTGTCGGCCTCGGTCACCGCGCCGGTCCCCTTGTCGAAGAATAGCGCCTTGCCCTCGCGGTACGACTGCACGCCCATATTCACGGTCGTGATCGCCGCGTAGCCGGTTTCCGCCGGGCAGAGCGTTTCGGGATTCCGTGAGCGGAGGCAGCCCATGAAGTGCTCCCAAAGTGCACGCGTGTCGTCACGAGGCTGCTCGGGCTTGTAGATTTCTCCACCTTCGCCCATGTTGCCACCGGGAGGGGCGGGCTTGCCCTTGAGCGCGTGGTCCTGCGAGGCCAGGTTGAAACCATCCTTGGGAACGCCGGCGAAGCGAATGTTGCCGGTGTGCCCGCGGATCACCTCGCCAAGCTGGACGTCGTTGCACATGGTGGCGGAGATGATGACCTGGCAGCCCTCGTCGTAGTCGGCCACGACCGTCGCCACGTCAGGGACATCGCGCCCGTCGTACTCGAGGTAGAGGCCGCCGCCGCCCACCACACGCCTGGGGAAGCGGACGCCCATCGCCTGGATCAGGTGGGTGAGCTGGTGCACGAACAGGTCGGTGTACATGCCGCCGCCGAACTCCCAGTAGCAGCGCCACTGCGCAAACTTTGCGCGGTTGAACGGCATGTCCGGCGCGAGCCCGAACTCGGTGCCAAGGAACATCTTCCAGTCGACCGTCTTGGGGCTCATGTCTTCCGTGAGATGATAGTAGCGCCACTGGCCGCCGTTGCTGTTCCGGTAGTAGCTCGTCTGGCCCTGCATGACGTGGCCAATCTTCCCGGCCGTGATCATTTCATTGGCCATCTTCCAGCGCGGGTCGGCCGTCGACTGGACACCGACGGTGAAGATCTGGCCGGTCCGCCTTTGTGTTTCGGAGACACGGCGGGCCTCGTCGATCGTGTGCGTCATCGGCTTTTCGCAGTAGACGTCCTTGCCCGCCTCCATCGCGTCAATCGACATCTTGGCGTGCCAGTGGTCCGGCGTCGCGATGACGACCGCATCGACGTCCTTGTTCTCGAGAACCTTGCGGTAATCGACCTCGGCCTGTTTGCACTTCGTCTTCTTCTGCGCGTTCTCGCGGTTCTTCTGATAGACGTCCGCGACCGCGATGATATCGACGGGCTTCTCCTCGTCCTTCATCGCGAGCAGCACGTTGATGTGCGCCTGAGCCCGTCCGCCAGGGCCGAGGATCGCGAAGTTGATTCGGTCGTTCGCCCCTTTGACCTTACCGATGGCCGGATGGGCAAACGTACCCGCCGCCATCACCGCGCCCGTCGCGATTCCCGCGGTTTCCAAGAACCCCCGACGGCTGACTGACTGCGTCTCACTCATGGAAGTGATCTCCACAAAAGGTAAGAGAGGAAGGCGAACCGGAGGAGCGGTCAGCCCATCGTTCGTCCTGGATTCTTGCCGGCGTACAAAACGGCCCCGCAGCAACCCTTAATGCCTGACACTAACGGTCGCCGCGCGTGGGGTCAAGAATGTCGCGAAGCACAATCAAGTAGCGATCCAAACCCGTCTTCAGATCGTATGACAATTGGGATCGACCGGACTCGGCGCCATTGCCGTGTTTCGAAAGCAGGGCGTGCCTTTCTGACAAACCGAGTAGAACTCTTGACAACCTCTCAGAAGCCGCAATGATTGCATGGGCGAATGGAGTTGTCCGCGTAGCTGACGGTCGATGTTTGATCGGACCCTGGTGGCCAGGATTCCGGCCCCAACACGGAAAGTGGCATGCTTTTTTGGGCGAGTCCGTGACTCACGCAACAAAACCCACTTGTCGAATACGGCCCAACGCTTCTCCAAGATCGGTTTGGTCGCAGCAAAGACTCATCGCCTTCGGAGATCTCTCCTAAGAAATTCCTGTGAATGGCGTTGAAATTGTGGCAATTCCTCCTGTTCGCGATGCCCGAGGCAAGAGTAAAATGAAGACGAGAGTGTCCCAGACGGACTTGGCTAGACCCCAGAACGTAGCGGAGCGTGGTCCCAGGGTTCGAAAGCAGTCAGGGGTCCAAGGAGCTATGGCGCGAACGACTCATTGCACCCAGTGCAAGACCACCTTAAACATTCCCGAAGAGGCGGCGGGCAAGCGCCTGAAGTGCCCTAAATGCGGCACGAAGTTCTACGCGGAGCCCGCTCCGTCGGGCACTTTGTCGGTTCACGATGCCGTGCCGGCAGATCCTTCTTCCGAGGAGATCAAGCAGCGGGGACACGGAGACATCGATCTGCCGACCTCCGCTGGCAATCTCCGAGAGACGTTCGATATTCCCTTGCTGGGGGAACTTGAATCGGAGTCCAGACCTTCGCGCCCCGCTCGTGGTGGAGGCGATGCGCTCGCGCTTTTCGAGGATGACAAACCGGTTGCGCGCCGGCCGAACGCGGCGGAAGCACGCGCGAAAGCGCGGCGGTGCCCCACATGCTCTGGATTCGTGCCAGCAGGGATGTCCATTTGCCAGACTTGCGGGCTCGACCTCGAAACGGGCATGCGCGTGGGGCTCGACGATGACCTTGCCCCTCCGCCCTCCGCGCCCTCGATGGGTCTCCCCCTGCACGTCATGCTCGTCGGCGGAGTATGCTTCCTCGGAAGCACCGCGGCTGCGGCGTATTCGGTTTACCAGTCGTTGTCCGGTGTGCAGTATGGCTGGCGCTACTTCATTCCGTTTTGCCTGTTCGCGATCTGGGCATCCTTGCAATTCCTCAAGGGGAAATCGCCGAAGACGCTCCTGGCGGCGCTGACCTTTGCGGTTGTGCTTAACGTTATCGCGCTCATCATCATGCCCGTCTTTGAGGCCAACAGTGAGACGAAAGTCATTGAGCGCCCTGTTTCAGCTTCCGATGACCCGAATAGCGCTGGCGAGATCATTCAGCCGATTACCGAACGTCTCGACATGGATCGCATCACAACGGGAATCGTCCTGATTGTGATCTATACGTTCGTGTCACTGTACTTGCTCTCCTCTGCGGCAAACCGGCACCACGGCCGCACCTAGACCTCGACCGAAAAGGACGTTGGGGCGGATGACCGTTCGTCGGCTGGGTTGAGAATTCGGTTCAGCCGTCCGTCGACGTCGCCGTACGCACGGTTTCGACAACGAGCACTTCGAGCGTTCTCGGCCCGTGCACCCCCTCGACCCGGTTCAATTCGATGTCTGAGGTCGCCGACGGACCAGAAATCCAGGTAATTGGCCGATCGGGACGGTGGGCGACGTCATTCAATCGAGCCACTGCTTCGGGCACCAACCCGACGATCTGATCATCGTAGATCACGCACAGATGATAGTCGGGTAACAGGGTCGCGGCTCTGCGGCCCTGCCCCGAACCGCTATCGAGAACGATCGTTCCCGTCTGGGCGATACCCAACGTGCAGGCCGTCAGGATCCCATCACACGCTTCGAGTTGTTCGTAAGTCAGCGCGCGATCAACAACGAGTTCGATCGCCACCGGCGCCCAGCCTGGGGGAAGATCCGCCGGGACCAACAAACGCCGAACGCTTCGAGCCGTACACGCAGAGGCGATCGATGCCGCGAGTGAATCCTGTGTAACACGGCGAACCTGGGCCTTGTACTCTCGAACCCGCGCGATGAAACGATCGACGAGCTCGGGGTGCGGAATCGACTCCTGTTCGTTGTACCGGCGCGGTATCGCGACATGCTCCGAACGCTCTGCGGAGGGAATATCCTCGAGAGCGCCTCGGATGCGGCTCAAGATATCATCGCGTGCGGTGCTCATGACCGTGCGCTCCACCATTCCCGAAACGTTTGGGGGGCTACGGGAAACACGTCGCGCATCGCGGTCCAGCCGCCGAGCTGACCAGGGAGACGGTCGATCACGCCCCCTCGCGTCATCAGCCGCTGTCCCACGCGCCCGACCTTTTGGACCCGCTCGTAGCGTTTGCGATCGGAGAATGCGTAGGAGAGGAACTTCATCGCGAGCCCCTCAACGTCCGGGCCTCCTGGCGTGGGGTGATCCTGCTTCTCGCGGACGACCTCGCCTCGCAAATGGATCAGGACCTCGGGGATGTTGATTTTGACCGGGCAGACTTCGTAACAGGCACCACAGAGCGACGAGGCGTAGGGCAGCGAGCTTGCGTTGGCGACGCCGACGAGCTGCGGCGTCAGGATCGCGCCGATCGGACCCGGGTAGACCGAATGATAGGCGTGGCCGCCGGTGCGCTCGTAGACCGGGCAGATATTGAGGCAAGCGCTACAGCGGATGCAGTAGAGGGCCTGGCGCCCGACGGGGTCGGCCAGTACCCGAGATCGGCCGTTGTCGAGCAAGACAAGGTGGAACGCGCGAGGCCCGTCTCCGGGTGCCACGCCCGTCCAGAACGAGGTGTAGGGATTCATGCGTTCGCCCGTCGACGAGCGCGGCAAAAGCTGGAGGAAGACCTCGAAATCGCGCCAGGCGGGAATGATCTTCTCGATGCCCATGATCGAGATCAGGACCCGGGGCAAAGTGAGGCACATCCGGCCGTTGCCTTCGGATTCGACGATGCAGATCGTACCCGTCTCCGCCACACCGAAGTTGGCGCCGCTGACGGCGACCGGAACGGTGAGGAACTTGCGTCGCAGATGCGCTCGGGCCGCGGCCGCGAGCACCTTGGGCTCGTCGGAAAGGTTCGAGTGGCCCAGCTTGCGCTGGAAGAGGTCGCGAATCTCCGAGCGGTTCTTGTGGATCGCCGGAACGAGAATATGGGACGATCGATCGCCCGCGAGCTGAACGATCAGCTCGGCCAGGTCGGTCTCGACGGCCTCGATCCCTTCCTCGAGGAGCGCCTCGTTGAGCCCGATTTCGTCGGTCGTGAGCGACTTGATCTTGATGACCTCGTGGGCCTTCTCTGCCTGGATGATCGACGTCACAATGCGATTGGCTTCCGCCGCGTCGCGCGCCCAGTGGACCTGTCCCCCGGCTCTCTGAACCGATGCTTCGAGCTCGAGCAGATACTGATCCAGGTGGCGGATCGTGCGTTCCTTGATGGCACGGCCCGCCTCGCGCAAGGCTTGCCAGTCGGGTAACTCCTCGACAACCACCGCCCGTTTCGCACGGATGGTCTGCGTGGCTTTGCCCATGTTGCGGCGGAGCTGCGTGTTGTCGAGCGCAGCGCGTGCTGCATCTTCGAATCGAATGCCCGGGCGAGTGGGTAACGGCTCGTATTTCATCGATGCCCCCCCTTCTCCGTCGAGGCGAGTATTTCCGCGATGTGAAGGATACCCACGCCTGCCCTCTGGCGGTGCAAGGCCCCGCCGATGTGCATCAAGCACGAGTTGTCGGCCGCGACGCAATACTCGGCCCTCGTGTCGAGCACGCAGCGCAGCTTATCACCGAGCATCGCCATGGAGGTATCGGCATTCTTGACCGCAAACGTGCCGCCAAAGCCGCAGCATTCCTCAGCGCGGGGCAGCGTAACTAACTCCATGCCTCGGACATTGCGGAGCAAGCGCAGCGGTGCATCGCCGACACTGATCATCCGCAGTGAATGGCACGTCGGATGGTAGGTCACCCGATGCGGAAAATAGGCCCCGACATCCTCGATGCCAAGTTTCTGCACCAGGAACTCCGTCAGCTCGAAGACCCGTGGTATCAGGTGCTCCACGCACTTCGCTAACTCGTGATCCCCTGCCAGTTCGGCAGCACGCGGGTACAGTTCCCGGACCATCCCCACGCACGAGGCCGACGGCGACACGACGACCTCGGAGTCGCGGAACACCTCGACGAATCGGCGCACCAGCGGGATGGCCTCGCGCTGATACCCCGTGTTGTAGTGCATCTGTCCGCAGCAGGTCTGATCGGCCGGAAAGTCGACGACATGGCCGAGACGCTCCAGAAGGTGAACAACGGCCTGCCCCGTTTTCGGGAAGATCGTATCGTTGAAGCATGTGATGAATAGCGAAACCTGCATAATATTTTTCGCGACTCCTCGGTTCCGCTCCGTCGCACCGCTTGACCCGGGCCGATTCCTGGCAACCGGTTCCCCGAGCTACACATTGGTATCTGGACAACGGGCGAATGGACGGTTTCACTCGCACCCCTCACCCGACCCTCGTTGAGGGCCGACCTCTCCCACAAGGGGAGAGGGTGGTTTGCTCCTGCGACAGGCCGTGCGAAAAACAGCCCTCTCCCCTTGTGGGAGAGGGTCGCCGCGCAGCGGCGGGGTGAGGGGTTCGCGACACCCCGACCGTTGCGTCGATACCGATGCCTACGCTAGGAGAGGGTGGATGTTGCCGCCATGGGCCCAATCCACCCTGCGTTCGCGTTGGCACAAACCATCGAGCTTAGCGCGACGAACCGTGCTCGTGCCCGTGATCGTGTGCGCCCTGGAACACCTTGCTCTTCTGGTCGCCTCGCGCGGTGATGTACCCGATGAGGTCGAGCACCTCCTCTCGCGAGAGCTTATCGAGCAGCCCCTTGGGCATGATCGAGGCGGGCGACTTCTGGCGCTCGATGATCTCGGATTTCCCCAGGATCAACGGTTGCGTCTTCGCCAATGGGTTCTCGATGACCTTCACCTGCTTGGCATTCTCCTCCAGGATCATGCCTGTCACGACCTTCCCCGACCTGGTGTCGAACAGATACGAAGCATACTTATCTTCGATCTTGGCGGAAGGCTCCAGGATGCTCTTGAGGATGTCAAGCGGCATCTGTTTGGCGTCCAGCTTCGCCAGGTCGGGACCGATCTCGTTCCCCACGCCGTTGAGCTTGTGGCAGGCGACGCAGTTTGCCACCTGGAACATCTGCTTGGCGTTGGCAAACGACCGTCCGCCGTCGTGGTCGATGTGTTCGACGGTCGAGGCGAGGTCGTCGAATTTCCACTCCTTGCGAGGGCCTGTGTACTTGAGGAGAGGATCGGCGATCGACTGCGGGTGGCTCGCCAGGTAACCCTCGGGATCGGCGAGGTACTGCTCCAAATCTTCGACAACGTAGAGCGCACCGAACATCCTGCGCCAGTGGCCCGGATACGTGCACACGTAGGGATAGACACCGGGTTGCCCCGGCGCTTTGAAGTCCAGCTTCTGCATGTCGCGCGGCTGAATGAGCCGGCTCGACAGCAGGATCTTGTTTGACACAGGGACGTAGCCGCGTTCGAGTGCGCCTGGCTGGGTCGCCGACGACTCGCCCAGAAGACCCACCTCTTCGAGCGCTCCGGGCTGCGTGATGACGAAGTTGTGCGGCATGAGATCGTTGTTTTCGAAGACGATCTGCACTGGTTTCCCGGCCTGCACGACGAGCCGGTCCTTGTCGAACAGCATCTGCTCGGGCAGGGTCGACAGTCGCAGGATCCGTACCCCCAGCTCCCCGAGCTCCCGGCGCAACCGGGTCGCCTGGTCGCGCGGCAAGACGCCCGCAAGCGAGTCGCCGAGCTGGAGCGCGTCGAGCGCCGGCGGCGCGGTGCGGTCCTCCGCCGGGAGCTTGCGAATGTATGCAATGAGACTCTCGAGGAGCGGCTTTGCATCTTCCGGTGGATAATGCGTCGCCGGGATGCGCTGGAGTGCCTGAATCGCCGCGTGCCGATCGACGTCCTCGCGAACGAAACGGGCGAGCGCCTTGAACGTGGGTACCTCCTGGCCGCGAACGTACGTCAGGGCATTCATGGCGGCCCGGCGAACCAGGTCCTGTGAGCCGCCGCCACCAACGGCAAAGGCCGTACGTGGTTTTGGGGCCGGGAGTTTTTTCTTCTCGAAGACCGCGTGGCGCCCGTTATCGAGCACCTTCAACGTGAAGTTGTTCAAGCGATTACCGAGCTCGCCATCGGCGCGATTGTAGACAATGACTTCCTCGATCGGGACCTCGGAGCCGAGGTCGACCTCCCACCAGGGGTTGTTGGTGTCTTCTTCGGTGTGAGTTTGGCCTCCGCCACCAAAGCTGGGGTTCTTGTTGCCGTCGATCGCGCGTTTGGCGTCGCCACCGTGGGCTGTGTTTTTCTGCGATGCCCTGCCCGCGTTCGCGATGTTCTTGCCGCCGCTGATCACTTCCACCTCGGCCAGCGTGAGGGTTTTCCGCCCCGACAACTCGATGCGGACAAACCGCCCGAGCGTGCCCTTCGCCGCCGCGCTGCCCGCCAACGATGGGGGCAAGTTGGTTAAGAGCGGTTCCACCTTGGGATACAGCTCCGCCCGAAGCCCTGGATCGCGAATCAGCGGCATCGCGTTCAGCAGGTCGACCAGGGCCTTCGTGGACTGTGTCCCCGTCTGCCAGGCCTTGTCGATGCTGCCGTCCGCAGCAATGAGCGCCACGTAGCCGAGTTGCCTCGTAACCGGCAATCGAGCGCTCGACGCCATTCGCTCGAGATCGCCACGGGCCTTGGCCAATTCAGCCACGGGCCGGCCGGTCAGGAGCCGCACGAGGTCGAACACGACGCTGGAATCGGTTTCGCCCTTCTGGCCGTCCTGGTTGTTGATCGCGTCGAGAAGCACACGCAACTCGTCCTTCTTCTCTCGCTTCGCCAGGTCGACGAGCGCCTCGCGGCGCACCTCATCACGGATTCCGTTGCGGAACAGCAACTCGAGGTCAATCGCCTGACTGCGATTCATCTTCAGGAGCTGGTCCGTGGTTACTCCCTTCAGAAAGAACCGTGCCCCCGCAGCGCTCGTGAACTGGATCGAACGGCCCTCACTGACCGCCTTCTTCCAGTACGGCTCCAGCGCCCGCATCGTCTCCCCTCGGGTGTAGTCGAGGTACTCGTCAGTCGGGTGATCGGTCGAGATCAGCGGTACCTCGATCGCCTCAGGCACCGTGAAGAAGCTGGCCGCACGGATCGCTTCGAGACGGACACGCGGATACGAATCGGCCGCGAGCTTCTTGAGGAGATCGAGGGCGTCGGGCACGCGGTCACGCATGTAGCAGAGCACGCGGGTGGCGGCGGCTCGAGCGCGGAAGTCGGGGGATGCAATGACGCGCTTCAGCAGGTCGGTATTCACGACGTTGTGATACTGATAGACCCAGAGCGCCTGGAGGACCAGGAACTCGTAGTTCGGGTCGCTCTTGTCGAGCCCGGCGACCCATTTGTCTACGGCGGCGATCACCTGTTTTGTGTCGCGTCCGCCGAGCTCGATCTTGGCGCGGTAATGCGTGCGGGACTCGGGCTCCTTGAGGAGATCGAGGAGCTTCTCAATCGGCTCGCCCGCGATCTTAGGCGGCGTCAAGAGCGGCCGGCCTTCGTACGTGATTCGGTAGATGCGGCCGTGGGTTCGGTCGCGGCTCGGATCGCGCAGGTTGTGCTGCATGTGGCCGATGATCGGGTTCTGCCAGTCGAGGAAGTAAATCGACCCGTCGGGCGCGACTTCCAGGTCAGACGGGCGGAAATTGGGGTCGCTCGACATGATGAGCGGCGGCAGTTCCGTGCCGCTGAAGCTCGCGTCGTTGTCCTCGATCTTGTACTGAAGGATCCCCTGGTCGCCGATCACGTTGGCGACGAGCAGAATGTTCTGGAACGACTCGGGGAAGTGGCGGGTGGAGATGAACTCCACGCCCGGGCAAGGACGTGTGCGCTGTTGGTAAACTTGCGGCGGGCGGTTGTGCTTCTGGGGAAAGTCGAGGTGCCCCGAGAACAGCGTACCGTGGTAGGGATTCGCACCGGTGCCGTCGTACACGAAGTCCTGTCCCCACCGGTCGAAGGCGTGACCGTGCGGGTTTGCGAAACCGAAAGGCACATAAACGTCGAACTTCTGCGACCTGGGCTCATACCGGAAGACGCCCGCGTTCGCGCTTCGCTGGGGCGGACCGTACGGAGTTTCGACCTGCGTGTGGTGGAACGTCCCCTCCTGGAAGTAGAGCGCACCGCCCGGATCCAGGTTGAAGCTGTTGGACGTGTGGTGGGTATCGGCCGAGTCGAGTCCGTTGAGGACCCGCGTTCGCACGTCCGCCTTGTCGTCCCCGTCGGTATCCTTGAGGAACATCAGGTCCGGGGCCTGCGCGACCAGGACGCCGCCGTTGTAGAACTCGAAGCCCGTGGGACAGTGGAGATTGTCTGCGAAGACCTTGACCTTGTCGGCCTTGCCATCCGCGTTAGTGTCCTCGAAGATCAGGAGCTTATCGTTCATCTCCTCCTTCGGCTTCCAGTGCGGATAGGTTGGCCAGGCGGCGACCCAAAGGCGTCCTTTTGTGTCGAACGACATCTGGACAGGCTTCGCGAGCTCCGGGAATTCCTTCTCGGACGCGAACAGGTTCACCTTGATCCCCTTGGCAAGCCGCATTTTCTCGATCGCGGCCTCGCCCGACAGGAACACGTGTTCGCCGTTCGGTCCCGCACCCGGCTTGTTCGTTTTGACCGGGATGAACTCGGGTGTGTTGCTGTCGTCAACCTTCAGGTCGCCCCCTTGAGCGACGGCCCAGATCCGCTTGTCGCGGTTGGCGGTCATGACATCGAGGACCTCCATCTCGCGCTGCATGACCACGCGGTTGGTCTGGCCGGCCACGAAGGTGAGGTCAGCGCGGCCGCCGTAGATCGAATAGCCGTCGACGGTCCGATAACGGTTGAACCAGTAAAAATCCTTGTCCAGGATCGCCTGCCGCAGCTTCTCGAGCGCCTTGGCATCGCGTGGAGGCGCTGCCGATCCCGGAAAGAGACCCCGCTCAATGATCTCCGCCAGGCGGCGGTTGCCCTCCTCCGTGAGATGGACGCCGTTGATCGTCAAAGGCGTGGTGACGTTTTTGTAGAGCGCCTGGGTCGGATGAAACAGGTCGACGAAGAGGATGCCGTTCCCCTCGGCGACTTCCTTGATGGCGTCCGTGTAGAGCCCCAGACGCTCGTTATTCTCGGTTCCATCGACGAGGTTGCGGTCGTGGAGATCCTCGTGAGCAATGGGAGAGAACAGGACCAGGCGCGGTGCGCTCTCGCCGTTGTACTTGTGAGCGAGGGAGCTTTTGATGAAGTTTGCAAGGTCCTGCTTGAACTTACCGAGTCCTTCCCGGCCCGCGAACGACTCGTTGTACCCAAAAAAGGCGAAGATCACGTCGGTTTGGCCGCCCGAGAGCCAATCGTCTGGGGAACCGAAGTTGGCGGAGCGGAGGCGGATCGTCAGCTCATCGCCCGAGAAACCGAGGTTGCGCAGCACGAGCTCGTGCTTCGGGAACCGGCTCTGCAAGTACGTTTCGAGCCAGCCATCGTGCTGCATCCGATCGGCCAGAGTATTGCCGATGATGCTAATGCGGTCGCCCTTTTTGAGCTCGAGCGGCGGTGCGGCTTTGGCCGCGTCGTCGGCCGAAGCGGTGATGGGAGCGATCAAGGCGAGTGCGAAACCAACCGCAAACGCAACGCGCCTTAGGCCAAACCTACACTCGGGTTGTGACTTCATTCCGACGTTCCTCAACGGAGGGTGCTAACGGTGTGGCGGGAAGTTGCAATCGCCTGGGCGGGATCGCGGACCTTATTCTAACCGTGCATGCAGCCAACACAAGGAACTCCCCGCCTGATTCCTCGGAGTTCGAACGCGCTTCGGCTTTGGAGGCCAAGACCGTGATGGGGCGTTACGCATTTGCGACGCGCCCGCCGACCTCAAAGCTGAGCGGCGGCGCTCTGGTAGGTGCGGAATGCCCACGACCGTTGATTGAACGACGGCCCAATCGGAATGGAACAAGGTCGCAAGTCGAAATGGAATACGCTTTTTCGGCTTAAGAAAAGACAAGGAAGGACGAACAGTTGATTGCTTTGACTTCAAGCGAAAAAGAGATGAAAGAAAAGAGGATGGTGGAGGGAGGAAGAAGAGTGGACGGACATACTGTCACCGAGGGGGATCAGCGCCTCGAGCGTCGCGCCGGAACACGGCCCCCCGACCGCCGCGGTAGTTGGCTTCTCGTTCATAGCCGATTGGGTGCAACAGGTTTAAAGAATGCTAATAATATTTATTAGTAAAATAGTTCATTCATGCGATCACGTTTTTGGGGTAGTGCGAATCGGTTGTATGCTGATCGTCGCCACGGCTTTTGAGTGCGCAGCGGTCGCGGCTGACGACGCGAACGCGAACGTCCCCGAAGCGTCATTCATCAAGCAGCTTCAGGCCCTGGATCTGCGCGAGGCCAAGGGCTTCACCATCTTCAGAGACCCGGGGTTCACCGAAAAACTCGAACTACGACCGGAACCCGTCTATACCTGGACCAATCCGATTTATCGCCAGAATGGGTCTGTGTTTATCTGGACCTGGAAGGGTCGACCGGAACTGATCGGCTCCATGTATTCCCGCCCTGTGCAAGCCCAGGGCAAGCGCGTCGTCGTGCATGAGTTCCATTCACTCTCGACGGCAGTCTTGATCCCTAAGCGTGACGGTGAGAATCAGTGGGAGCCCCGAGGCGCTTTGAAACGGTTGCCGGTTCCCGACGCTCCGAAGCCGGCGGATTCCGCTCGAATGAGGCAATTGCAAATGCGGGATCTCGCCAATGGATTTGCGGCGCACACCGAAAAGAACGATCGAACGTGGAATCTGCGACTGCTCCCGCGCCCTCTGTTCCGGTATCAAAGCACCGATCCCGAAATCGTCGATGGCGCACTCTATGCCTTCGTCACAAGTGCCGGAACCGATCCCGAGATCCTGCTGTTGATTGAAGTTGTGAAGATCCACAACGATTCCGCATTCCATTATGCCATCGGGCGGTTCTCCGATCAGAATTTGTACGTGCAGTATCACGACAAGGAGATCTGGTCATCCGTTCGAGGTAGCAATCGTGCAAATGAAGACGACGCCCTGGAACTTTACCGGGCGTATCGCGATCGCCAGATCGACGAGATTTCCCGCACGGACCGGCCGGAACCGACCGACAAGTGATTCACCAAGTTCAGTGATTCGTCGTGCAGGCCCCTTTCGCGCAAGCGACAAAGACGTGTCCTTCTTTGCGCATCGTGTTCTTCGTGGTGCACCGATGCCGACCTTGATACGAAACCGGTTCATGCTGCGCACCATCGTTGTTGCGGCCTCGCTAACAACCGCCCTCGAGGTTCCAGGCCAGGACCAGGCGGAAAAGGCTCCCGCTCGGGAGGCGATGGCGGGTGACAAGCCACTGGGGAAGCGCTGGAAGAGGGAAGCGGCGGAGTACCGGCTCACCCTGAAGACAACGCCGGAAACCGTACTGTCTCTCCAGACCGAGTCGGCTCTCGACTGGACCAACCCGATCCGAATCAGCGGTGGTGTGGCGTTGGTCTGGGTCGCGGACGGCCAACCGCAAGCCTTCGCCTGCTTCTTCCGGTATCAGTGGGATGGACGCGTTCAAGAGGCGCATGAGTTTCACTCGTTGGCGACGGTTCCGCTGGTCGCCTCGCTCGACGCGCGGCCGCTGTGGCATCCCGTGGGCCCTGGAATCAAACCAGTACCAATCCCGGGTGCCCCCCGACCCGCGGCGACGGCGGCGGAACGCCTGCGCCAGATGCGCGAACTAACGCGCGAATTCAGGGCATCGGTCGACCTCGAAAAGGGGGCGACCGCACTTCGGAGGCTTTCGCAGCCGCTCTATCGCTACGAATCCAGGTCCGACGGCGCAATTTTCGCATTCGTCCTGGCGACCGACCCGGAGGTTCTGCTGCTGATCGACGAGCGGCCGGCGGAAGGCGGGCCTGCCTGGCACTACGCATTCGCGCGGATGTCCAATCATAGCCTTGCCGCGAAACACCGCGACCGCGTCGTGTGGGAAGTGCCCGTCGACGCGAACGATACCGACCCAGCGAAGCCGTATTGCGTGCGCTGGGACGTTGGGCCGCGCACCGCATCCGACCGTTGATCGACGCGTCCAAGCCCTTTCAGCGTGTTGCGCCCGGACAGCTCGCAAGCGGCCGAAAGCGTTCTCGAGGTCACCGAGCCGTCTGGGTACCGCAGCGAAAAAACGAGCTCTTTTCAGCGTGCGGAGAATACGAACGTCCTCTTTTCAGCATACGCCTAATGCCGCAAATGCAGCGTGCCCTGGGCTCTTGCCATCTCGGGTACGTGAAGATGGTCCGGCGGATTGACCTGCCACCGGAATCGATTCACATCGATCCGACCCGAGAAACAACCGGGCCAGACTTGCTGACCAGCAAGGTCCCGAACGGCGTCGGTGACGACGATGGAGTAGCAACCCGGCCAGAGGAAGGACGGCGTTGCAATCTCGACCGAGTGCGAGCTCACATCGTAGCGCAGGTCGGTGGCATCCTCAGGCCATTTCGAGACCCCTCGATCGGGATCGAGTGCCACTAAGTAAACTGAGTCGGGTGTGAGTGTCAGTGGATTCATGGGACGGCTGAAGCGGACATTCACCCTGGATGGGGCTCGGCCCGTTCGCTGTCCGACGACGGGTGAGGTGGTGAGCACGAAGGTTGGTTGCTGTTGCATTGCCTCGGCAGGCTTGGGCTCGAAAACGACGAAGTCACCTAGCAGGTGTGACACCACGGAACGTCGCCTCGCGCCTGGAAACTGCGCTTTAACGTCGTACGCGATCCCGATCGCGCCCTGCATTTGAAGATACCACCCCATTTGAGGATATTTATGGCATATAATATTTCTGTATTTTTGAGAGTAAATCCGGTTGACGGTTCCGTCGACGTGATCGACGCCGCCGGTGACGGTTTCATAAATAGGGACGCTTCGATCACAGGGGATAATATTGCGTTCGAGGTATGGCAAGCTCCCGTGATCGATGAGGGTCTTGTCGAGGTCAGTCTGGGCGATGACTTGACGGAAGAGGGCGGCTGAGCGGTATTCCTCGGGCCCGGGTTGCGGACGAATCATGCGATGATGGAGGCCGATGGCAACGAGCAGTCCGAGAGGAGCCGCGAGTTTTAACATTCGGTGATTGTTCGAGGAGGAGAGAGCGCGGCCAACCACCGCTGTGCCGAGGGTGGCGATTCCAAG
This sequence comes from Singulisphaera sp., assembly GCA_027451445.1. GTDB lineage: Bacteria > Planctomycetota > Planctomycetia > Isosphaerales > Isosphaeraceae > DAIDJG01. Next base: position 70,972 of record DAIDJG010000113.1, on the reverse strand, counting down.
CGCAGAGACGCCCCAGTGATTGGCTCCCAGCGTGCCGAACTTGCACGTTGTGATGAGCGCTGAACCGCCCAGAAGGGTTGCATACAGGAGCATTGATAAGAAAGTGCGTCCGCGCACGGCGAACGCCCGTCGTCGTTCCATGGCGACCGCCACCGCGATCGCGAGCATCGGTGGGGCGAGCGACGGCAGCACGGGCCGGTTCATCAGGATGCCGATTTCCGCGACCATGGGTTGCTTGGCCAGGACCTTGATCGTCCAGAAAGACCACCATCCGTGCGACCAGACGGTCAGCGTCAACACGAGGGCCGCGATGTAGGCACCCGAGACAAGACCGAACCGTGCCGCGGCCCGGACCGCTCGTTCCTGTATCCAGACTCCGAGGACCATTCCCAGCCAGACGACGCCTCCCGTCTGCTTGGCGAGCAGCGCCAACATCGGCACAGGCGTCGCCAGGAGGAACCAGCGGCTCGAGTCGCTGCGCGGTCGAAGGGCCAGGGCCGTCAACCCTGCGGTCCCGGTCAGAAGTGCGAGCGCATCGGCGTTCAAGAGGTCCAGGTACGGGCCGGTAATCGGATTCAGCCCCCATGCGAGCACGAATAAACCAAGTCCCCAGACGACGACAGGTTTGAGCCAAGGGCCGTCGGAGGGGGCATCGCCGGGCAATGGCCGAACCAACGCGCGGGTGGAGACCCAGGCTAAACCGCAGGCCACGAGCGCAAAGCCAACCTGGATCCACCGGCTGAAGGCAAGGTCGGTGGTGCGGCCGCAAAGACGAGAGATCGCCCAGGTGATGAGGGGTGCCCCGGGGTTGTAGACAAAGGAATTGTTAAGCTCGGCCGGCGAATAGGGGCACCGCCCCCGATTCAGCTTGATCATATCTTGCACAAAAGGCCCCTCGGACCAGAGGAGCAAGTCCACAGGAAACCGAACCCTTGCCGCCATCTGTCCAAGGACATCCGCGAGCAACACCGTCAACGCGCCAATCAGGATGAACCATGCGGCCGGACTCAGAAGCGACCCTTGATCCTTTATCGGCCGAGCCCGCCGCTCCTCCATGACCAGGATGGTCAGAATCACGGCGACGATCGCGGCCCAGGAGGCCAGACCGAGTCGGGGCCAGAGGGATTCGGCCGGTTCCACATCGTCGGGGAACAATGTCGGCGCCCAGTACAGATAACGAGCGAGGAGCGCAGCGCGAGGCCAAATCGCCCCGGCGACCCCGCCCACCAGAGCCGCCGCCAGCAGGATCGTCCCACGGCGCAACGTTTCCAAGAAACGGGTGAGGGCGCTTTCATTCATGGCGATTGGCGTCCGAGCCATGGCCGGGCAGTCTGGTCGAGTTTGGGATTGGATTGTGCGCGGCCGTCAGCGCCGTGAAGGGCGGACCGTGGCCCAAGTGTTCCGCGCTGGCCTGACTGTGTATGAGTTAAACGTGAGCATATCAGGAAGCAGAAATACTGATTCCAGAGTTGGCATTATACGGAAATCGGCGCCTGCTACAACAGCAAAGCCGAGTAAAGGAGCGAGCGGGGACGTTCGGGCTTCTTATCGAGGTTGGGAAGCCATCCGCTACGATTGAGAATCGCTTTCAACCCGCGTGCAGTGGCTGTCGTCGCGGTCCAGGATGCTGAGTCGATCGGGACACCACGCCGCAGTCAATGCCGCACGGCCGCCAGGCCGGCTTCGCCCCATAGATGCACGAATTAATGACGTTATGGATTTATAAAATTTTCTATTCGGCTTCTGAGTCACGGATCGGCGACCACCTCGAACGGCGAGTAGAATGCATCGGGCCGGCGCCGGCCGTCGCGATCCCGGAGGGAGTCGTCCACGCGGACCAGGTATCGCCCCGCGGCCAAGGGAGTCGCGATGTCGACGGACGCGCGGTCACCCGACGCCGAGAGCTTCGTTCCCGCCGGGGTTGCCGGTGGGACCTGCTCCCAGCCGCCATCCGCGCGGGGACGGAGAATCTGAATCGCGGTGGCGTTCACGCTTTCAGGGTCGATCGGATACCCGAAAGCGACCGCTACGCTGCGGCACTCGGACGCGCGGACCGAAGTTGATGGCTGTGGATGGACCGCGGTTAGAAACGGCGGACCGTCGTTGCGTACGTAAACGTCCATGAATTCCTGAGTCGGAGGGAGCCAGAAGGGGATCGGGCGGGCGAGTTGGAGGAGGTAGTGGTCAGGCAAGAGTTGATTACGGACCAGGTCGATTAGACGCTCACAGCCGCGATTCTGATTCCAGTGGTGCTGAAATGGCCGCCAGTAGTTCCGTGGACCGATCACGATCACCTTTGGCATCGATCGCGTCAGTGTTTGGAAGTCGCGGTCGACATAGCGGTCCCAGTACTGGTCGGAAAAGATAATCGCGCTCGAAAGCTTGGGGCGAGGACGCTCGAACCAGGCCTCAACGTTCGGGTCGTTCGGGAGTAGCAGCACTTCGTCCCTTGCCGCATCCGGTGCAGCGTGCCGGACATCGGCAACAAGCCGGCGCATCTCGGCACCCCGGACCGTCATGCGTGCCCCGGCCAGGTGACGGACTTCGGGCCACTCCACCGTGCAGAAATGCCCGAGGAACACTCGGGAGACCACGCTTTGCCAGAGCGAGCCTGAGACCGGTACCAGAAGGACCACGAAAACCATCTCGGCGCGCCAGGAGACACGTCCCGAGCCGTTGACCAGGAGACGCATGACGCCACAAAGGAAGCCGGCGAGGACCAGCGTAATGAGCGGATTGTTGTCGACGAACCACCGAAACGTATCGACCGAGAGACTGTTAAAGAACGCGGCACCCAGGAAGATCGGACACAGAATTGCCAGCCTGCCCGTGGCGCGGTCACCGCCCGTTTGGTTCCGACCGAACGCCTCCCTCAAGACCAAAAGCGAGACGAAGATCAGACCGGACCAGAGTACCGGAATCCGCAGGCTCTTCAGCAGATTGTCCAGGTACGTGGCCTGGTCCGGTACTCGACCGGAGAAGACTCCGAACCACCAGGGTGCAGCGAGCACGACGGTATAACTCAGCAGAACCGAGGCCAGGCTAAAGGGTTCGACAGACCCGGAATGCCCCTGATCGCTGGTGCCGGGTGCGATGCCCTCGCCCCGGCGGCAAGCAAACGCAGTCAGCGCCACGCCGTAGACCAATGCCGGGAGGACCGTCTCGACGACGGTCTTGGAGAACCCCCACGCAGTCGTCAACAGCAAAGGCGCCCCCCCTTTAGGCTCGGCACCCGTCAGAAAAATATCAACGAACATCCCTTTAAGAGAGAGATGTTGCCATGCGAGAAGCGGGTAAATCAGGCAGCAGCCCACCGTCGCCAGTCCGAACACGACGGCATTCTGCACTCGCGAGCGAATCGTCTCTCCGCGCATTCCCAGGAATAAACTGACGAGTAAGCCCATCACCATTCCGACGCCCGTCGACTGCTTCGAGAGCATCGTGGCTGCCGCGAGCGCCCCCACAAACACCATCTCGGCCCAGCGGCGCCGAGCGGAAATCGGCGTCTCGCCGATGCGTCGCATCGTCCCCGCGAAGACGATGGCCGTCAGCGCGACGAGGGCTTGCGTGCACGCGTCGTAGAAGATCGTCTTGACGCAGCCGAAGTAACAAGGAACCGCGAGCAGCGACGCGACCACGGGCACCGGACGAGGAAGCTGCCGGACCAGGCCGAAGTAAAGGATGAGCACCAGTGCTGATTGAAAAGCGACGATCATCACGCTCTCCGTCAGCCAGGTGGCGTGGCCGCCTGAAACCACGTACATCAGAATGAACGGCAGTGGCGGCAGCGGGATATGGCCGCCCGGACCGTAGAGCGAAATCCCCTCGGCAAGGCGATTCGCGACAGGCGCCACCCACCCCGAGAATTCGACGTCCATCCAGATCGAATGCTCGTGGTTCCGGAAAAAGGTGGCGGACATGAAACCCACCACCAGCGTCAACAGCAAGACTTCGGAACCAACGGCAAGAATCCGCCCCGACCTTGGCGCCATCTCCTCGCACCTCCTCCGTGAGCGGACCGAATCCCACGGATTGGCGTGGGATCATTGGCAGAGATTCTATGTTGAACCTCTTGGGACTGAAACCCGGCTTTCCGGCTCCGCAAGAGATGATATTAGAGAATCGCGGCGCGACACGCCGACCTTGGCGAATCCGCGGGAAAACCGAATTGCCCGGAAAGACAGCCGCGGCGGTTGATGATCGTGGTGTCCGCGGTCGGTCTCGTTCTTGAAGGGACCATCATCAGGCGCATCTGCGCGGGCTATTTTTGAACACGCGCGCTACCCAGCGGCTGAAACGCGGGATACTCAACGAGGGCCTGAGGAGGCAGTCAGCCGCGCTCATCGGGGGTCCCGGGTGTATCGTCTACGGGCTAAGGATGGTGCGTTTGTCTTTGAAGCGCCGTGGCGCCGTCGCGCGCCGCCGCTGGATACAGCCACAGATCGCCCCGTAAGCGATGATTCGAAAGCCCTGATCGAGGAGCGACTTGCCAATGGCGACATCGCCCACCATGACGCCCGGTGCCTTGCCATGCTGGCGACAGCCGTCACACACCTGCAACACGGCGTTCTTGAAGTCGGGATGATCGAACCGGCCGGGAATCCCCGCGAGTTCGTCAGGTCGAAGTGGCCGATCCACAAGACGTCAACGCCAGGAACCGCCGCAATCGCCGACACCCGGCGCAGGCCCCTGCAAGTCCAGAACGCGATCGTTCGCTTCGTCGGTCGCCCGACGATCACGAATCTGTTCTTCGATCTCCAGATCCCATCGCAGCATGAAGTCTCGCAGGTTCGCAGCCTGTTCGGCAGAAAGATGTTCTGCTCGCAATGCGCAGCGCCGCCGCCACAGGATCGGACCGTAATGCCACAGCGCCAACAAGTAGATTGTGACGGCTGCCCAAAGCTCCACTGCAAGATCGATTTCGAGCACAGGAGGACTGGAGTCCGCAAACGCATCCACGTTCCGCGTCCAGCGGAAATAGGCCATGCTGGCGCCTGCGTACCCGACCCCGGTCATCAGCGTTCGGATGCGAACCTGAGACGCGCGCATCGCAGGGGACCCTCCTGGGCCGAAGTGCCGCAATCGTTGCCCACAATTTGGAGCTTATCTCGGACGCGCACGCCGGTCCACCCCAGGAGGCCGCTCCTCGGCCTACGTAACTTTCAACCAAGTGAGCCTCGATTCCGGCCAGGTATGAAATCAGGACAGTTTGCGAAGGCGACGCCCGCTTTTTGCTCTTCTTCAGCACGTTAAACGTGACTCAGTTTTCTCAATACGTTCAAACACATTATCGCAATTGAATGGCCGAAATCTCCAAGTTAATCTTAATCCCTGGGACAACGACGGGGCAGTCCAGACCGAAAACCTCCGGTGTACTGCCTCTTGCCGCAAATCCGCGCATAAATCCCGACGCGCTCGTGGCAGACTTTCGTCCGAGCGTTGTGTTTCTTTCTGGGAGGCCTCTTTCATGCTCAATGTGCCCAACACGAGCCCGAGCCTGTTGGTCCGGCTGCGCGACCCGAGCGACGGCCCGGCGTGGGAGGAGTTTCTCGAGATCTACACGCCCTTGCTTCAGCAACTGGCTCGCCGCAAGGGGTTGCAGGAATCGGACGCGGCCGACCTGATTCAGGACGTGTTCCGCGCGGTGGTCCAGGCGATCGAGCGTTACGATCCGGACCCGGCCCGTGGATCGTTTCGTGCCTGGCTTTCGCGGATTGCACGCAATCTGATCGTGAACCAGCTCGTGGCGCGTCAACGCCACCCGGCCGGCACTGGGGGCGACTCCGCAGTGCGAATCCTGGAGGACCAGCCCGCGCGGACCCAGGAAGAGACCGCGCTGTTTCTGGCCGAACACCGGCGCAGGCTGTTCCTGTGGGCCGCTGGGCAGGTGCGCGTTGAGTTCCGCACGTTGACCTGGCAGGCGTTCTGGCTGACGAGCGTCGAAGGGCAGGCCCCGAAGGACGTCGCCGAGGCCCTTGGGCTCAGCGTCGGTGCGGTTTACCACAACAAAAGCCGCGTCATGGCCCGGCTGCGGCAGCGCATCGAGCAAACGGACGAAACCTGGGACGAAGGCGACACGGTTTGAACCGAAAGATGTCTCGACCTCGATGAGGGAGAACCGCGGCATGATCTTTGGACCCTACGATCCACGTTGCGACGCGGACCGCCTCGAGCGCCTGCTGCGCGACGAACTCCCGGAGACGGAGAAGGCCCGGGCGATCGCGCACCTCGACAAGTGCGGACATTGCCAGGAGCGGCTCGAACGGCTCGCGGCCGGTACTCGCTGGTGGCGCGAGGCGCGCTGCCTCGGAACGGAAGGCGAGGACGACCCGGAGGACTGCGGGGCGGCCGAAGAGGTTTCGCTCGATTTCCTGGACCCGCCGGACGAGGCCGGGCAGATTGGCAAGTTGGGACCGTACGCCGTCCTCGAGGTGATCGGCCGAGGCGGGATGGGGGTCGTGCTCAAAGCGCACGACATCACCTTGAACCGGTTCGTTGCGATCAAGATCCTGGCGCCGCACCTGACGGGCGCGGCCGTGGGGCGCCGGCGGTTCTACCGCGAGGCCAAGGCAGCCGCCGCGGTTAGCCACGAGCATGTCGTCGCCATCCACGCGGTCGAGTCCGGACGCAGGCTGCCCTGGCTCGTCATGCAGTACGTTGCGGGCAAGTCGCTCCAGCAACGGATCGATCAAACCGGTCCGCTCGATCCGGTCGACATCGTCCGCATTGGTCGGGAGGCCGCCGCCGGCCTCGCGGCCGCCCACGCGAGGGGCCTGATCCACCGCGACGTCAAGCCGTCGAATATCTTGCTGGAGAATGGCGTAGAGCGCGTCAAGCTTACCGACTTCGGGCTGGCACTCGCCGTCGATGACGCGAGCGTGACCCAGAGCGGCCTCGTTGCAGGGACACCGCAGTACATGGCTCCCGAGCAGGCTCGAGGCGACGCCGTGGACCATCGGGCCGACCTGTTCAGCCTCGGGAGCGTGTTGTACGCGATGGCATGCGGACGGCCGCCCTACCGTGCGGGGTCGACCGTGGCCGTCCTGCGCCGGGTGAGTGACGAGAGCCCACGGCCGATCCGCGAGGTCAACCCCGACGTCCCCGAATGGCTGGCCGACATCATCGCGCGGTTGCATGCCAGGGACCCGGACGATCGCTTCCAATCGGCTGCTGAGGTCGCCGACTTGTTGGGACGCTGGCTGGCGCACCTGCACAACCCTAAAGGCGTGCCCGCGCCGGAGCAGCCTAGGAAGCAAAAGCGGCTGCGAAACCGGCGGATGGTGGCCGCCGGGGTGCTCGCGCTCGGCGGTTTGATCGTCGCGGCGGGAGCCTCCGACCCTGTCCACCAGGCCGTGCAGCACATCGCCACGCTGATCCGCATCCAACTGGCCGGTGGCACGTTGCTCGTGGAGGTCGACGACCCCGACGTCAAGGTTCGCGTCGATGGCGAGGAGCTGGTCCTCAACGGCGCAGGTCCGCAGGAAATCCGTGTGCGTCCCGGAACGCACGCCGTGACGACCGTGAAGAACGGGGTGCCGATTCGCGATGAGGTCATCACCGTCGAGCGGGGCGGGCGCAGGGTCGTCCGAGTCGCCCGGGAATGGACGGACGCCCGTCCGGCAGCGGCGGGCCTCTCCCCATTCGAAGCGACGGCCCGTCAAGACCGCATCGAGGGCACGACGGGGCAGCCGTCCACCAAGGGCGCAAGGTCCTCCGCTCGTTCACGCACCGGAGAATTTGCCGACGTGCCGCCGGGCGTCAACAAGCTCGTCGCCCACCTGAAGCACGCTCCGGCCCCTCTTGCCCCCAGCGAGGCCGAGCGGTTTGGGCTGTTCATGATCGACGTGCTCGAGCACACCGTAACCCGCGTTGCCGCCGAGCCCGACCCCGGCTATTTTTGGTGCGGGTCGCCCTGCTGGGCGAACGACGGCGAGCGACTCGCTTTCGATGCGTCCCCCGGCGCTAAGTTCGGCCGCACACGCATCAAAATGATTTCGTCGCGCGGGCTGACCGACCTGGGCGAGGGAAATTGTCCGAGCTTCTCGCCCGATGGCCAGCACATTGCGTTCCAACTCCTGTCCGGTAACGATCGGCCGGCTGGTATCTACATCATGGGGATCGACGGGTCCGCGCCGCGCCGAGTCGCGGACCCCGGGCGCCCGAAGTGGTCGCCCGATGGTCGACGGCTCCTGATCGTCGGCTTTTCCCTGCCTTGCGAGTTGTTGCTCGCGAACCTCGACGGATCGTCGCGTCCGATCGCCGGCCTGGATACCTACTACTCCAATCCCGAATGGGCCGGCGAGGACACCATCATTGCAGCGATGCCGGATAAGGACGAGGCACTTATAGCCCTGTTCAACGTCCGCAATCCTGCGCGGCCGCAGCGGACCGAAGTTCTCTGGCGCCAAACTGCCAGGCTCGACGTCAGCCCATCCTACCCCGTGTACTCGGCGGCCGCACGCCGTTGCGTCTTCGTCGGCGCGGGGCCGCGAGGCATGGCCCTTTACTGTCTCGATCGGGACACGCCGGATGTGCCACGACGGTTGGAGCCCGACCACTTCGACAACGTCCTCAAGGGCCTCGCGATTTCGCCCGACGGCCGTTACGTGCTCTTTTGCAGCGACCGCCCGCGGCCGCCTGTCCCTCGAGCAGGGGACACCGCGCCTGTCTCACGGCCTCGGTAAACTCAGGAGTAACGTTCGTCTGCTTGTGCATTCGCCAACCGCGATGGGCCGCCAGAAAGCGTGCCCGCTGGCGTGCACAGGCGTCGACAATCCCACTCCTTTTCGAGAGGAGACCAAATTACGTCTTAAGTTAACGCCTTCGCCTGTTCCCCCGGTCCTGTTTGGGATGGGGGAGAATAGGCTCCGCGCTCGCAAAAGGCATGCGGTGCGCGGCGATGGACTCCACCGTCCGTTGGGGCGCCTCCAACCCCGTCCAGCACCGAACGGACCTGTCAGACGTGCCACTGAGGTCGAAATAGCCTAACTTTATCGCTTTCAGGGAGAAATCGGCTGCTGGCTTGTGAATACTATCGCCGGCATTCTTATGTTACGAGCCGGTTCATAAGATCACAAAGCCGTAAGAGCCGACTCATGCATTTCATCAGGATTGTGTCGATCGTCGCGATCGCTACTTGCGCGGTTGCGGTTTGCGTATCGCGCTGGGCGCCACGGTCCGGTCGCTTTCGTGCTTTTCGCGAGGCGCACGTGGTGGCCATCGACGGGGTGTTTCTGGCAATTGGTGATCAGGCGCCGCGGCTGCTCGACACGGCGGCGGGCGAGGTGTCGCGATTGGCTTTGCCCTCGGGTTATGGCCTGCAGAACGTCTCGTTCAGCGACTGGATCGACGAGGACAAGCAACGGCAAATGGCTGGCTTATGGGTGCAGTACCAAGGGTCACACGATAGCGGATTGGTGGCGCAATTCGGCCTCGCGCGGCTTTCGTTTCCCAGTGGGCACGTGCTCGAGTGCGTCCCAGACGCTCCCATCCTGAACTCGCCCCCCTGTTGGTACCCGGGTGCACAGCCACGTGTCCTGTTTGCTGCGATGGACGGAAGGCTTTATCAATGCACGTTTTCCGACGGGCGATCTTTCGACTCGCAAGTCACCGAAGTGAAGCTTGCAAATGGGGCACGCGCACCGCGACGGCTGAGTGACTGCTTTGTGACAGCTCCCGTGTGGCCGAAGGTCCCTGCCCTCGGCGGACGACTCATCGCCGAGATCGCGGACAGGCCAATACGGGGTCACTTCACGTCGTCGCGCCTCTGGTGGCTACGTCTTACACCTGACGGCGCAGCCATCGCCGAAATGGGTCCGCTGTCGGTGCCTGAGACAGGCTACGCGGACGACGCCTGGGAATGCCTGCCGAGTGTTACGGCGCTTCCGGATGGGGGTTGCCTCCTGGCGTACCAGCGCACAACGGATTTCGGAAAGACGCGCGACCTGTGCGTCGCCAGAGTGAATATCGATACAGTAACGGGTGAACCAACATTCCGGCCGTCAAGTGCCCGCAAGATCGCCGCCGGGGTCGCACTTTTGCCCGCCGCTTTCACGCCGGACGCGGCCTGGGTGTATGTCGTCGAGGGTAAACCGATGCTCAAAAGCGCGACCGTGCGGCGGATCCCGGTAGATCTCGACACGTTGGCTTCGCACGCGACAACTGTCCGTGTCCCTTGACGGCCGTCTCGGCCACGCACCTCCGTTAAGAAACACTGGGGTATGGTTTGACCGCGTCATTAAAACCCTACGGGGAGTCCACAGCATGAAGTGCCGCCTATTCGATCGACGCCTCGCGGTGGCCCTGATGTGTTTGACCAGCCTGGGATTCGCGCAAGACGACAATCCCGCAAAGACAAAGGACGACCAGCTCACAACGAGGCGATTCGCGCTGATGCAGAAGCGGGTAGCCAGCGCACAGGTGAGCTCCGGCGAAGACGGATTTCCGAAGAAGTTCTCGGAGAAGCCGATCTTCCGCTACACCGACCCCGCAAGGCAGTACGTCGCAGCCGCGGTTTGGAAACTGGGAGATACGGGCAGGCCCCGAGCCATCATCACCACGGAATTGCGTCGTCGAGACTTCGACGGGCCTCGGATCGTTTACGAGTATCTCTCCCTGACTCCTGCCAGATTCGTTGTCACCGGAGGCGACTTTGGCTGGATGCCCGCGGGAACCGCGTTGGAATTCAAACCCGTGTCGGATGCTCCGCGTCCCCACGATACGGCTGCACGACGCCTAGGTCAGATGCGTGCGATCGTTCAACGCTTCAGCGGGAAAGAGGTGGTTCGGGGCGAGACGTGCGCGCTGCGCCTGCTGCCGCAACCAGTCGACCGCTACGCGCCTTCAACCGCCGATCGTGCCGACGGAGCTATCTTCATCGCCACGTTCGGCACCAATCCCGAAGTGGCACTGTTCCTCGAGTCTGATGGCAAGCAATGGAGTTACGCGGCCGGCCGGCTGGGCGGAGCGCAGATCATTGAATTGTCCATCGATGGCAAAACGGCGTGGGAAGGCCCAGTGGTTCGTTACGCCCCGGATTCCTCGTACACCGCGTCCAGTGCTCGTGCAAACATTCCCGGTCTGGCTCCGGACGGCAGTGAAATCGTCCAGCAATAGCCGGCAATCCGGGTCACATGGGGTGTCGCGTATCGCCGGGCTCCGGACGCGGGATGAGGAGTGAGGTTACGTCGAGCCCCATCAGGTCATTCGACGACATCCCACTCGTGCAACCAGGCGTAGAGCGTCTTACGGCTCACACCCAGGAGCTCCGCAGCGCGGCTCTTGTTCCCTTTTGCGGCGTGAAGAGCCTGTTGGACCTGCTCTCGGCGTTCCGTCTTCAGGCGTCCCGCAATCGCCTCAGCTAAGGAAGCGACCGGCGCCCCCGCAAACTTCTTCGCGGGCGCCGCGATGGCAACGAAGTGTTTACCCTTGAGCAGTGGCTCGTCCTCGAGAAGAGCCGCCTGCGCGATCACGTGCTGGAGCTCGCGCAGGTTGCCCGGCCACCAGTGCTGCCGAAGCCGCTCGCGAAACTGAGGGGAGACATCGAGAAACGCCCGCCCCATCTGCACGCGCAACGTCGCCAGTATGGGCACGAGAAGCGCGGGGATGTCGTCAAGCCGATCGCGTAACGGGGGGACCGTCAGGGCGACGTTGTTGAGGCGGTAGTAGAGATCCGCCCGAAACTTCCCCTGCTCCACCAGCGCTGCGAGAGGCTGATTCGAGGCCGCCAGCACGCGCACGTTCACGGCGATCGAGCGATCGCCGCCCACGCGCGTGATCTCGCGTTGCTGGATCGCGCGCAAGAGCGCGACCTGGCCCCTCGGACTGAGGTCGCCGACCTCATCAAGGAATAGCGTTCCCTGATGCGCCAGCTCGAACTTGCCTAGCCGGCGGTGGTCTGCTCCCGTGAACGCCCCGCGCTCGTGGCCGAAGAGCTCGCTCTCCAGAAGCGAATCGGGGATGGCCCCGCAATTGAGCGTCACGAGTGTGCCATGCGACCGGCCGCTGAGCTGATGGATGTGCGTTGCAACCAGTTCCTTGCCAACGCCCGATTCGCCCTCGATGCAAACGTTGAGGTCGCACGTCGCGACCCGTCGGATCAGCCCGAACAGGCGCCTCATGATGTCCGTCGAGCCAATCATCGGCCCGAGCCCGGCCTCGCCCGGATCTGCCGAAGGGATTCGGACACTCTTGAACCGCCGAAACGTCGACATCACGCTCGACTCGACCGGGTAGCGTCCGAAGACGGAGCCGCCGACGAAGCCGTCGAAACTGGTCTGGCGATACACCAGCTCCAGATCCTCGGGCAGGCTAATGGGTCCGCCGAATACCAGACAAGGCAACGTCGGATGCTTGCTGCGGACGGCCTTCAGCGCCACGTTGAGCTCGCGAATCGCTTGCTGAAGCCGGTCTCTGCGCTCGTGAATGTCGTCGAACTGCCGCGTCTGCCCAGGACTGACGATCAGGGCGTTCACTCCACACGCGGCAAAACGGACCGCGACGTCCGGGTCGGTGCCCGTGAATGCCACCGCGTCGAGCCCGCATTGGCGCGCCTGCGTCAGGAGCGCGATTTCAGCATCGACCGTGCAGCCCTCGCTCTCGAACACGTTCCGCATCATGCCGTCAAGGAGTGTGACTGTAGGATAGTTGGTCACGCCCCGTACACCCCACGACTTGAGTCGGTCGAGGCGTTCCCTGACGGAGCACGTGGGATCCGACGCCATCACACCAGCAATTACCAGCGTTTCCCCCGCGCTCGGAAGCACGCTCTCCCGCAGGTGTGCCTCCATAAGATCATTGCTGTTGCGATAGGGAAGGCACGCGGCCAGGGCCGACACGCCCAAAGCACGGTAGACTCCCGCGCTCAGCGCGAGCAAGAAATCGACTCCCTCTCTCGCGGCAAGCCGGGCGAGTTGCCCCGAGTCAGCGATCGCACCAAGCAAGGGTTCGGTCGCACGGCCATTCCGCCAGAGCAAGTCGGACGACGCGGAATCCATGAGCTCCCGTACACTGCGATCGAGTGTTACCTTATTGTCACCTTGATGCTCCATTCAGGTTACAATAATGTAACAGCAGACGCAATCCAACGAGGGCGTAGAAGCGAGTTTCGACTCTAACCGACATTGGAATTTCGTTGCGCAGGATCTGCGGCGCACCGCATCGTAACGGGGAATTCACCTTGTGAAACCCTGCTTGAGGGACTGTGCGCTGCTCGTGGCACGGAGTATGCTTGAGGAGGGACGGATCTCCCCTGTGAAGATTCCGCTTCCCAGCGCCCGCCCGGTTCTCCCGCCTGATTACGTCTCCGTAACGATCCTTTGCTCGACGGTGGTCCCATGCCGCGTTTTGAATATGTCACGGTCGTCTTCGCCCTGGTCACTCTCAGCGCGGCGCAGATGCCGGGATTTGCACAAGACGCCCCTCCAAGCCCGGAACAGGTGCGATTCTTCGAGTCGGAGGTCCGTCCTCTGCTCGTCGAACACTGCGCGAAGTGCCACGGTCCGAAGAAGCCGAAGGCCGGACTGCGGCTCGATTCCCGTTCCGCAGTGCTCGCAGGGGGGGACACCGGCCCCGCCGTCGTTCCCGGCAAGCCGGACGAAAGCCTCCTGATCGAAGCCATCACCTACAAAGGGCCGGAGATGCCGCCTTCGGGCAAGCTGCCAAAGGAGAAGATCGAGACGCTGACGCGATGGGTCCAGATGGGTGTCCCCTGGCCCGGCGGCGATGAGTCCGCCCCGGCGCCAACTCGGAGAGGCCCGTTTCAGATCTCTGAGAAGGATCGCTCGCACTGGGCGTTCGTTCCGCTCACGGTACCAGCCAAGCCGAAGGTGGCGAATGCGTCGGAACAGATCCACCCTATCGACGCATACATTCTCGAGCGTCTGACTACGAAAGGCTTGCACGCCAATCCCGAGGCCTCCCGGCGCGAACTGATCCGCCGCGCGACGTACGACCTGACCGGACTTCCGCCTTCGCCCAAAGAGGTTGAGGCATTTCTGGTCGATCAAACCCCGGACGCCTACGAACGATTGATCGACCGCCTCCTCGACTCGCCCCAGTACGGCGAGAAGTGGGCAAGGCACTGGCTCGACCTGGTGCGCTTCGCCGAAACCAACAGCTACGAGCGCGATAACCCCAAGCCCAACGCCTGGCGCTATCGTGATTACGTCATCCGCGCGTTCAACGACGACAAGCCCTTCGATCGCTTCATTCGCGAGCAACTCGCTGGTGACGAACTTCCCGACCGTGACAACGACGCGTGGATCGCCACCGGCTATTACCGGCTCGGAATCTGGGACGATGAGCCGAGCGACCGCGATCAGGCGCGCTATGACGCGCTCGACGACATCCTCGCCACCACGGGCCAGGTCTTCCTCGGGCTGACTATCGACTGCGCCCGTTGCCACGACCACAAGCTCGACCCGATTCCGCAGAAAGACTACTACAAACTCCTCGCTTTCTTCCAAAACATCAACCACTTCCGCAATGGCGGACCCACCGACGAGGTGCTGCTCGATACCGGCCCGAATTCTCAAGCGTCTTACGAAACCGCCGTGCGCGAAAGGGACCGGAAACGCATCGAGATCCAGGCCGACCTGAGCGAAATCGAAAACGAGTTCCGAGAGCAAAGACGCATCGAGAAAACGCGCCAGCCTGACATCGAAGAGTTGCACTACCGGTTCTACCGCGACACCTGGAACCAACTTCCGGACTTCGATGCGCTCAAGCCCGAGGACACGGGTGTCCTCCCCAAGGGGCTGTTCGACCTCAGTCCGCGCACGCGTGACGACGCTTTCGGATTCGTCTTCGAGGGCACGCTCATCGTGCCCAAGGACGGTGAGTACACGTTCTCTCTCGACTCCGACGACGGCTCCCGGCTGACCGTGGGCGGTAACGTCGTCGCCTTCTACGATGGCATCCACGGCGTCGGGCAGCCCAAGGTCGGCAAGATTCAACTCGCGCAGGGGCGCGTGCCGATCCGCCTCGATTATTTTCAGTGTACCGCAGGCCTCGGGCTGGTGGTTTCCTGGTCCGGGCCTGAGTTTAGTTCGCGAAGGCTCTCCGGGCAGGACAAGCCGGTTGAGAAGCGGGAGGCGAGTCTCGCCGAGGTCATTTTGCACGAGGGGGCCACGATCCTAAGCGCCGACCGGTTCGAGCGCTATCGCAAACTGCGCCGGGAGCTTCAAAGGCTCCTGGATCACGAGGTGCCCGCCGAGAAGGCGTTGTGCATCACGGAACATGGGCCCAATGCCCCGGACACGTTCGTTATGCTGCGAGGGAATCCTCATGTCCCCGGCGAAAAAGTTACGCCGGGATTCCTCGAGGTCCTCGGCGACCAGGCTCCCGTCATCCCGACACCCGACCCCAGCGCCAAGACGAGCGGCCGCCGCCGGGCGCTTGCCGACTGGATCGCGTCGCCGAGCAACCCCTTGACGGCCAGAGTCATCGCCAATCGGGTCTGGCAGCATCATTTCGGGCGAGGGATCGTCCGTTCGCCCAACAATTTCGGACTCCAGGGCGACAAGCCCACGCACCCCGAACTGCTCGACTGGCTCGCGAGCGAGCTGATCCGCGGCGGCTGGAAGCTCAAGGCGCTTCATCGCACGATCATGACCTCAAATGCGTACAAGATGTCGTCGCATGGAAACCCCGAGGCGCTCGCCAAGGACCCCGCGAACGATCTCTTCTGGCGTTTCGACATGCGGCGCTTGAATGCCGAGGAAATTCGCGACTCGGTGCTCGCCGTCACCGGCACTCTGAACCTGAAGAAGTACGGGCCGGGCGTGTACGTTGACATTCCCGCGGAGGTTATGGCCGGGCAGTCGATACCCGGGAAGGGGTGGGGAAAGTCGCCCCCCGCGGAACAGGCGCGGCGCAGTATCTACATCCACGTCAAGCGGTCGCTGGTCACCCCGATCCTGGACGCATTTGACCTGGCAGAGACGGATCGCTCGACACCGGTCCGATTCAGCACGACGCAGCCGACACAGGCCCTCGGCATGCTGAACGGTGCGTTCTTGAACGAGCAGGCGGGCATCCTTGCCGAGAGACTCCGACGAGAGGCCGGTGACGACGTGACGAAGCAAGTGGAACTGGCTTTGAAGCTGGTCACCACGCGGCAACCGTCGGCCTCGGAGATTCAGCGCGGGGTGGATTTGCTCCAATCGTTCCGAACGCAGGATGGCGCGAGTGCCGAGGCGGCTCTCAAGTCGTTCTGTCTCGTCGCGTTGAACCTCAACGAGTTCGTGTATCTCGACTGAAAGGTGAAGCGAATGACCGACTCGATAACGAACACGAACGGCAGAGATTTCTGCCGCAGAACTCGACGCGAGTTTCTCTGGGAAGCCGGTGCAGGGTTCACCGGACTGGCACTCACGGGATTGCTGTCGCAAGACGGATTCTTCGGACAACGCGCGGGCGCTGCCGAGACTGCCGGCACGTTTGCCAACCCACTGGCGCCGAAGAAGCCTCACTTCACGCCCAAGGCGAAGAGCGTCATTTTTTTGTTCATGTACGGCGGTCCGAGCCACGTCGACACGTTCGACTACAAGCCGAAGCTGTACGGCCTGGATGGCCAGACCATCCCGATCAAAACATTCGGCCGCGGCGGCAAGAAGAACGAAGGCCGCGTCGTGGGCCCGAAGTGGCAGTTCCACCAGTACGGCGACTCCGGAAAGTGGGTCAGCGAGCTCTTCCCTCACCTGGCGAAGAATGTCGACGACATCGCGTTCATCCATTCGATGACCGCCGATTCGCCGATTCACGGCTCGGCCATGCTTCAGATGAATACGGGCAAGCTGCTTTCCGGCAGCCCTTGCCTGGGATCATGGGTTAACTATGGTCTGGGGAGCGTGAATGAGGATTTGCCGGGCTTTGTCGTCATGCTCGACCCCACGGGCGGACCAATTAGCGGCGCCAAGAACTGGTCGAGCGGATACATGCCGGCGAGCTATCAGGGGACGATCCTCCGCTCGGCGGGCGACCCCGTTCTTGACCTGAAACGGCCGACTGGAATGAGCGAGCCAATGCAACGCCGGGCGCTTGATGCGCTGCGGAGCTTTAACGAGGAACATCTTGCGCCTCGCGCGGATAACAGTAACCTCGCAGCGCGCGTTGCCAGCTATGAGATGGCTTTTTCGATGCAACGGCACGCTCCCGCAGCAGTGGACCTTGGCCAGGAATCGGCCGAAACACAGGCGCTCTACGGGATCGATGACCCGAAGACCCAGGACTTCGGCCGTCGTTGTCTCCTCGCTCGTCGATTGGTCGAGCGTGGTGTCCGTTTCGTGCAGCTCTACGCAGGCGGGGCACACAACGACAGCAACTGGGACGCGCACGGCGACCTGGTTCAGAACCACACCTACCATGCCGGTCGAACCGACAAACCGATCGCTGGCCTGCTGACAGACCTCAAGCGGCGCGGTCTCCTCAATGAGACGCTAGTCATCTGGGGCGGCGAATTCGGCCGCCAGCCCACCGCCGAATACGCCAAGGGGACCGGCCGTGATCACAACGCCTATGGCTTCACGATGTGGCTCGCCGGCGGCGGGATCAAAGGCGGCGTGAGCGTGGGCGAAACCGACGAACTCGGCGGCAACGCCATGACCGACCGCTTGCACGTCAAGAACCTCCACGCCACCGTGCTCAACCAGCTCGGCGTCGACCCCAACCGACTGAGCTACTTCTACAACGGCCTCGACCAGAAGCTCGTCGGCGTCGAAGGGGCCGAGCCCATCGAGAAACTGATCGCGTAAACGAACCCGAGTCTTGATCCCACCCAATGGAACCTGAGAGCAGGTCATGCGCTCGACCCTTGCATTGTTTGTTTTGATGCTGTTCCCGCTGGCGGCGTTCGGCGAAGATAGCTCGCCTCGCACTTATCGCGTCCTCGCCCAGGACCGAGGCCACGTCGCGATCGTGGGAGCGAGCGGACAGGTGGAATGGGAAGTCCCCACCCATACGACCGCGCACGACATCGCGCTCTTGCCGAACGGGAATGTGCTTTTTCCGCTCAACGACACAACGATTGTCGAGGTCACCCCAGAAAAGAAGGAAGTTTGGCGGCATGAATCGAAGCCGAAGGCGGGCTACAACGGTCGCGTCGAGGTCCACGCGTTTCAGCGCCTTGAAAATGGCCTGACCATGATCGCCGAGTCGGGCAATCGCCGAATCATCGAGGTCGATCGGGACGGCACGATCGTCAAGGCAATCGCGCTGAAGGTTGACAAACCTGACGCTCACCGCGACACGCGATTGGTCCGCAAGCTCGACAACGGACATTACCTCGTGTGTCATGAAGGTGACAGTACCGTTCGAGAATACGACGGCGAGGGCAAGGTTGTATGGAGCTACACCCTCGACCTCGCGGGACGCCCCCGCTCCCCCGGTCATGGCGTTGAGGGACACGGGACCGAAGTCTATGGAGCATTCCGCCTCCCGACTGGGAACACGGTCATCGCCTCGGGGAACGGCAATCGCGTGATCGAGGTCAACCCCGACAGCAAGGTCGTGTGGGCCCTCGAACACGATGAACTACCCGGCATCCGCCTCGCGTGGGTGACGATGGTCGAAATCCTGCCGAACGGCAACCTGATCGTCGGCAACTGTCACGCAGGAAGGGCGAACCCTCAGCTTTTCGAGGTGACTCGCGATAAGAAGGTCGTGTGGACTTTCAAGGATTTCAAAGCCTTCGGCGATAGCCTGGCGGCGTCTCAGGTGCTTGGTATTCCCGGAAAGGTAATTCGGTAACGCCCCTGGCGGCCCAATGGCCCAAACATCGGGGCCAATCATCATATACTAACCCGAAGCGCGAGCGAGAGCATCATATAATTATCCCTCGCTCGCGCTTCGGGTTAATATTATTTCTTTCAACTGCGAGCGGATGCGCACCATCGGCTCCAGCCATAGTGTTTCGGTCGCCGAATCTCGAGCCCGCCGGGACCTTGTCTTGGCGTATCGGGTTGGCTTGCTTTACAATGGGGAAATCTCGGAAGGTCTTTTCCCCTCGGAGTTTCCTCGTGCTTCGAATCGTTCAATATCCCCATCCCGCCTTGCGTTACGAATCGCGCCCTGTCACCGAGATCAATGATGAATTGCGCTCGTGGGTGCGTGAGATGTTTGATCTGATGTACGCGGCGCGCGGGGTCGGTCTGGCGGCAAACCAGGTCGCATTACCATACCGGTTTTTCATCCTGAACCTGACGGCCGACCCGGAGCAGAAGGACCAGGAGCAGGTCTTCATCAATCCGGAGATCGTCAAGCGTCACTCCTCCGTCGAAAACGAGGAGGGCTGCCTGAGCTTCCCTGGTCTGTACTCGAACGTCCGCCGCGCGAAGAAAATCAAGGTGACGGCGTACGACCTTCAAGGTAACGAGATTCACGCCGACGGCGAGGATCTCTTCAGCCGGGCATTTCAGCACGAGACTGACCATCTCTCCGGCAAGCTCTTCATCGACATGCTCGGCCCCCTGGCCCGTCATAGTGCAGCGAGCAAACTTCGCGAGTTCGAGCGAACCTTCCGGCAAGCGCAGGAATCGGGTGAGTATCCCAACGATGCGGAAATCATCCGTCAGCTCGACGCAATGAATCAGCCCGCACCGGCCGCTGGTTAACCCACGACTTCCGCGAACGGCGAACCATGCCTCCTCCCACTCGCATCATCATGTTCGGCACGGGCGACTTTGCGTTGCCGACGTTCCTTCATCTCCACGATCAGGGTTTCGCAATCGCTGCGCTCGTGACGCAGCCGGACCGGCCCCAGGGTCGTAAGCAAGAACTGATCCCCAGCCTGATCAAACTCGCGGCCATCGAGCGTGGTATCCCAGTCGAGCAACCCGAGAACGTCAACGCACCTTCTGCGCTCGGCATGATCCAGAACTATCATCCCGATCTTTTCGTCACGGCCGCGTACGGACAGATTCTCTCGGCAGATCTCCTGGCAATTCCCCGTTTCGGCGGGATCAATCTTCACGGCTCGATCCTCCCCTCGTATCGAGGTGCGGCTCCGGTCGCGCGCGCGATCCAACACGGCGAGTCCGAAGCTGGCGTCACGGTGATCCGCATGACCCCCAAGATCGATGCCGGCGGAATGATTGCAGTCGCCCGCACTCCGATCGGACCCGACGAGACTGCGGGTGAACTCGAGCAACGCCTCGCCGACCTCGGAGCACCCCTTATTGCCCAATCCATCAGCGAACTCGAAACCGGGACGGTCCAAGTTCTCCCGCAGGTTAAGAGCCTGGTCACGAAGGCCCCGAAACTTCGCAAGGAGGACGGACTGATTGATTGGACGAAACCGGCGCAAGGGGTTCACAACCTCGTGAGAGCGATGCAGCCGTGGCCGGTGGCGTTCACCTTCTGGCACCGCCCCGAACGAGACCCCTTGCGGGTGATTGTCCACAGAACCGCGGTCGTTGACGCGCAGGGATCGCCAGGCACGGTCATCGAAGCCGAGCGCGATCGTCTGATTGTCGCCGCGGGAATCGAGGCGGTTCAGCTCATCACGGTTCAGATCGAAGGGAAGAAAGCCTTGCCTGTCGCCGACTTCCTCAACGGCCATCACGTCCAGCGCGGCGAAATGATGGGCGTACCGACGAAGCCGGCACCCCACGTCTGAGCCTACGACGACGATTCGCAGTGTTTCGTTCGTCAAATGTGAGATCACCCGCCGTTCCCATCTTGCGGAACAATTGCTACAATCCTTTTCATTAATGATGGTCGGTTTGCGACATACCTCCTGAGGCGGCGAACAGGCTCGCCGGTTCTGGAGAAACGGATAATGGCAGACACCGAAACCCAGCGTCACAAAAAGCTTTACATCGAAACCGTAGGTTGCCAGATGAACGTGCTCGACAGCGAGCTCGTGGTCGGCAAACTGCGCGGGGAAGGGTACGAGCTTACCGACGACATCCGCCAGGCGGACACGATCCTCTACAACACGTGCTCCGTCCGGCAGCACGCTGAGGACAAGATCTACAGCGCCCTTGGGCGTATACGCCGGCTCAAGGAGCGGCGACCGGAGCTCTCGATCGGCGTGCTCGGCTGCATGGCGCAGAAGGATCAAGATCTGATCCTGAAGCGAGCGCCGTTCGTCGACGTCATCGTGGGACCGGGCCAACTCGGGCGCGTTACCGAGCTTCTCGATAAAGCGAAGGCCGAGCAGAAGCCGCAGATGGCCGTGAGCCTCGAACGTACCGCGGGCTCGCGCGATCACGTCACCGCGAGCTTCGCCGAGTACGACCCTTTGCGCGAACCGGCGATGCGGCCGAACGCGTTTCAGGCGTTCGTGCGGATCATGATGGGGTGCGACAAGTTCTGCACCTACTGCGTCGTCCCATCCGTGCGGGGCCCCGAGCAGAGCCGCCCCGCCGAGGTGATCGTCGCGGAAGCCCGCCAGCTCGCCGATCAGGGGGTCAAAGAGATCACCCTGCTGGGCCAGACGGTCAATAGTTACAAATTTCAAGAAACCGACGGGCGTGTCACCCGACTCTCCGACCTGCTGCTTCGTCTTCATGACATCGACGGGATCGCACGAATCAAGTTCATCACGAACTTTCCCAACGATATGACGGACGATCTACTGCAAGCGGTGCGCGATTTGCCGAAGGTCTCCCGCTACCTCCACGTACCCGCGCAGAGTGGATGTGATGAGATCCTCAAACGCATGAAGCGCATGTATACGGCCGCTCTCTACGACGACATGCTTGCGCGGATCCACGCAACGATCCCCGACGCATCCGTATCGAGCGACTTTATCGTGGGTTTCTGTGGTGAGACCGAGGAGTCGTTTGAGAAGTCAGTCCGGCTTGTCGAGCGGGCTCGGTTCAAGAACAGCTTCATCTTCAAATACAGCCCCCGACAGGGGACCAAGGCCGACCTCCTCTTCAATGACGACGTGCCCGAGGAGGTCAAAAAACGGCGCAACAATGATTTGCTCGCGCTGCAGTCAACGATCAGCCGAGAGGACAATCGACGCCTGTTAGGGAAGACGTTTGAGGTCCTGGTTGAGGGACCAAGCAAGTCGGCAGGTAGCGTTGAGGGGCAGGACGGCCGCGGTTTGGGACAACTGGCGGGCCGGACCTGGTGCGATCGGATCGTGGTGTTCGATGGGCACGAGCGCCTGATCGGGAGGTTCGTTCCGGTGACGATCGAGGACGCCAGTTCGGTGACCTTGTTCGGCCGGGTGTTGACAACCGAGACGATATCTCCGGGGGCGTGAGGGGAATGCTGATGGTCAGTACGCTCAACGACCGGATAGGTCGTTGGGTCGCGTCGGTTGGGATCAATCCCCACCTCGCGCCGACCTCCGAATATCTCGATGAGCACTTCGGCGCAGGGCCTGACCCCTGCCGCTCCGGTGTCGACCCACGGCAGATCGAGTCGTGGGAACGGCGCCATGGGTTCGCCCTACCCCGTGCGCTCGTCTCGTGGCTCGTCCTCTCGAACGGCTTCTACCTAAACGACTCTCCGCTCATTCACCCACTCACGGCGATTGGGCCGATGGTCCCCTTCGCCCGCGTCCCGAACTTGATTGTGCAGCCCGAAAGCTGGTTCGAGCTCGGCAACCCCAACGTTGAGACCATCTGCATCGATCTTGCTTACCAATGGCCCGGAAACGGTGGAGGGAACCCCATCTTCACCTCGGGTGATGACCTTGCGCAGAGCGCACCGAGATTGATTTCGACAAGCTTCGAGGCCTGGTTCCTCGAAATCCTGCGGACCGGCGGTCGCGAGTACTGGTTCGATCCCGGCTTTCCAGCGCTGGGGGATCCGTGGACCGAACACCGGCGTCATACGCCTGTGCCCCCCTTGCCGGATCGGCTCGTTCCCTTTGCGCCTCACGTTCGGCCCTTGATTCATCAAGGAGCCGACGACCGCTCCATCGCGACGACCCTGGGAATCAGCCGCGGCGATGTCGAAGCGCTTCTCCGACATCTCCAGCACGGCTCGCCCGGCTTCGCGGGCCCTTAAGCGTTCTTGATGGGCTGAGGATGCGTCTGCGGAGGGAGACACCATGCCCGACACACCGCAGAACAATGCCGAGTGGGTCGTTCTCAACCTCCAAAACGGCGACCTGATGCGCCGATGGCTCGGCAGCCTGGGCGTTCGAGATACCGAGAGCGGCTATCGCGACCTTCGCGACCTCGCAGTCCGAGGGCGCAAGGAAGCGCTCTTCACGCGGTTGGCCGTTCAGTTTTGCACCCTCCTGCCCCGCTGTCCCGATCCGGGCATGGCACTCACCAACCTGGACCGTTACGTCGCGGCCTGTCCCAAGCCCGAGGCAATGGTCAAGCAACTGGTCGAGAATCCGCGGACGACCGAAATCCTCGTCCAGCTTTTCAGTACGAGTCAGCACTTCAGTGACCTCATGATCCGAGAGCCAGGTCTGCTCGACTGGCTCCGGACCGCTGAGCGCCGGGACCGCGAGACGCTCATCGGCGAACTCTGGAAGGAAATGCGCAAGGCGTCCGACGATCAAGCCGCCAAGCTTGCGCTGCGACACTTTCGCCAGCGCGAATACTTGCGCATTGGTCAGAGCGATATCATTCGCGGTGTACCGCTTGAAATGACGACTCTCGACCTTTCACATCTCGCCGATGCTTGCGTCGAGTCCGCAGTGCGGTTCGCCCGCCAACGCGCCGTGGCTCGATTCGGCATCCCGTCCGGCCAGGATGGTTACCCCGCGCGCTTCGTGGTGCTTGCCCTGGGTAAACTCGGTGGTGAAGAACTCAACTACAGCTCCGACATCGACCTGATTTTCCTTTACGACGTGGAAGGTCAGACCGACAGCGCGCGACCGATCAGCAACGCCCAGTTTTTCGCCAAGATGGGGGGCGAGGTCGTCCGCCTGCTTGCCGACCACACCGCGCAAGGAGTCGCGTATCGTGTGGATATGCGACTTCGGCCCGAGGGCGATCAAGGGGCCCTGGCACGCTCGCTGGCAGGTACGCTCGGATACTACAACAGTCGCGGGCGGACATGGGAGCGGCAAGCGCTCATCAAGTGCCGGCCGATCGCTGGTGATCTCGAACTGGGTCGGACCTTCCTCGACGCCATCGCGCCCTTCGTGTACCAAAGGTACCTGACCGCCGCGGAGATCGGTGAAATCAAGGCGATGAAGCGCCGGATCGAACAACGGACTCTCTCCGCCGGAACCGACGAGATCGAAGTCAAGACCGGTCGCGGCGGGATCCGCGACATCGAGTTCGTGGTGCAGTTCCTGCAACTGCTTCACGGCGGCGGCTACGCCGTCGTCCGCCACGCCAACACGCTCCTTGCGCTGGCGAGGCTCGAAGAGATGGGGTGCCTCACTTCGGAAGAGCGTCGGCTTCTCGACAACAACTATCGCTTCCTTCGACGCGTCGAACACCGTCTCCAGACGATGTTCGATCTTCAGACGCATGAGATGCCGCGCGACCTCGAAGCCCAGCGCGTGCTCGCGGTCCGGATGGGCTACCCTCCCGCCAGCATCTGGGAAGACCGCACCGGACCGGCTGAGCGGTTTCTTACAGACTATCGCGCAAAGACCGAATTGAACCGCCGCATTCTCAATCACCTGCTCCACGACGCCTTCCCCGACGACGATGACCGGGGCGCCGCGGATCCAATCGTCGATCTCGTGTTCGATCCGAACCCAACGCCCGAACATGTCGCCCAGGTCTTGCGCGAATACCCTTTCCGGGATCACCAGGTGGCCTACCAGAACCTGATGGCCCTGGCGCGTGAGGATGTCCCGTTCCTGTCGCAGGCGCGCTGCCGGCACTTCCTGGCCTCGGTCGCGTCGCGGTTGCTCCAGGCGGTGAGTCGCACGCCCGATCCCGACATGGCGCTCACGAACCTGGAAAAAGTCTCGGCATCATTGGGCGCAAAGGGAGTGCTCTGGGAACTCTTCAACTTCAATCCGCCGAGTCTGCGCCTTTATGTCGACCTCTGTTCGACGAGCCAGTTCCTCTCCGAGATGTTGATCAACAATCCGGGCATGATTGACGACCTGATGGACTCGCTTGTCGACGACCGGCCCCAGTCCTCGGCCGCGATCAAGGCGGAGTTGGGCCTCCTTTGCAAGCGCGCCGAGGACCTCGCGCCGATCCTTCTGAGCTTCCGGAACAAGGAGTGGATGCGTATCGGAACACGCGACATCCTCGAACGGGAGCCCGTGCGCGAGGTAACGCGTGAGCTGGCCGACGTCGCCGAGGCGATCGTCGTCCAGGTTGCGCACCACGAGTGGGAGCAACGCTCTGAACGTTACGGAACGCCTCGGCGTCCCGACGGCCAGCGGAATCGCTGGGCCATTGTCGCGCTAGGCAAGCTTGGCGGCCGCGAGTTGAATTACCATAGCGACCTCGACCTTGTCTTCCTCCACGAGTCCGAAGGCTGGACCCAAGGTGGAACCCACTCCATCTCCAACGATCAATTTGTGAGTGAGGTCGCCCGACGCGTTCTGAAGTCGTTGCAGAGCCCACCCAACGGTTCTCCGCTGTACTCCGTCGACACGCGGCTCCGGCCCTACGGCTCGTCGGGTCCATTGGTGGTGACGCTCCAGGCCTTCCGCGAGTACTTCCAACAACAGGCGCAAACGTGGGAGCGTCTTGCCCTGACTCGGGCACGGGTCATCTACGCGAACGGTGGGTTCGGCCTAGCTGTCGGCGAAGCAATTCACGACGTCCTCGCGACGAGCGTCGATCCCGTTGCGCTTGCCACCGATGTTGTCGCGATGAGGCGCAAACTCGAGGAACACGGGTCTCGGAACGATCTGAAACGAGGCATCGGAGGCCAGGTCGACATCGAGTTTCTGGTTCATTACCTCCAGCTCATTCACATGGCGGCCCACCCGGAGATCGCCCGGCCGAACTTGTGGGATGCGCTCGACGTCCTCAAACGCAACGGCCTTCTCTCGACCGAGGCCCACGCCGACCTGCGTGCGGCGTACGGCTTCCTCCGAACTGTGGAAGGCCGCCTGAGGCTCGTTCACAACCGGAGCGGGGTCGACCTCCCCGAGAATCCGGACGAGCTCGCGCGACTCGCCCGTCGCCTCGGTTATAAGGAAGCCGATCCGAAAGCGTGTGCGGAGATGCTCCGCCACGAGGCGGAGCGACATGCGACGGGAACGCGAACGCTTTTTCAAGAGATCGTCGGACGCGTCGCGGAGGGAGCGACGACCGTTTAGCGAGGTTTCTCTTCGCGCTGCGCCTTCCCACACCGTCTTGGATTGGTGTTTGTTCAATATTGACACGTATTTGGGAAGGCGAGGCTCCGTCCGAGCGAGCCTTGATCTGTCGGCGAGTCTTCGAGTCGACGGATCATCGCGAGTCGCCTGGGCAGCCGCATCATCGCACGCGGTGTTCAGAGGACTCGAAGACTCGTCCTCCGAACAAGGCTGGCTCGGACAGAGCCTCGCCCTCCCGATTGTGCTCAACGCAATTACGATGCGTCCCCTTAAACCTGCGCATCACCGCCCGCGCTCCTTGGCCCCTGGCGCAACTCCTTCAGCAAATACGTCGTCTTCGACTGCGATTCGTAATAGGTCCGCATAATCATTTCCGCGACGAGCCCCGTGAAGATGCTCTGCAACCCGCCGAGGAAGAACATCACCGAAAGCAGTGGCAGTGGAGTCTCGACGAACGACTTCGCTTTGATATCGTGCCACAATGGCCATGGAAACACATATTTATAATAGACCATACCAACAAAGCTGAGAAAGCTCAGCAAGAACAACCACAGCCCGACGCGGCCGAAAAAGTGAATGGGCCTCTGGGAGTATCGCTGATAGAAGCGAATCAGGATCAGGTCGAGGACGACATTGAACGTCCGGCCAAGTCCGTACTTGGTTCGACCCGCCGTCCTGGCGCGGTGGTTCACGATGAGTTCGGTGACGCGTGCTCCCTGCCAGCTCGCGAAGATCGGGATGAACCGATGCATCTCGCCGTAGAGCCGCACGCCTTCGAGCACGCGACGGCGATACGCCTTCATGGTGCAGCCGAAATCGTGGAGCGCGACTCCTGAGATACGGGCCACGAGCCGGTTAGCAATCCTCGACGGTAGTTTCCGGGTCAGGAACGTGTCCTGGCGGTTCGCGCGCCAGCCGGAGACGACATCGCAGCCCTCTTCGAGCTTGGCGAGCAACCGCGGAATATCCGCCGGGTCATTTTGGCGATCGCCATCCATCGGAATCAGGATTTCGCCGCGCGCGAGGTCAAGCGCCGCCGAAAGCGCGGCGGTCTGACCGCAATTTCGACGTAGGATTGCGACCCGAACATGATCGGGGTCGGCATCCTGGATTTCGGCAAGTCTTCGGGTCGTCCCATCGCTTGAACCGTCGTCGACGAAGATCAGCTCATACGCGATCCCCATCTTTTCGAGTACGACTTTCAACTCGCCGTGCAGCGGTACGATGTTGTCGACCTCGTTGTAGACGGGGATCAATACCGAGAGCGCGATCGCCGATTCGGCGTTCGTTGAGGCCGCCGGAGTTGCGGGGATGGTCGCGTTTCGATTTCCCATGGCTCAGCCCATCATGAATTGGACAAGATGGCGGCGGCTGATGATGAGTGACTCCCGCCGCTTGGCGAGCGTCCCCTCAAACGCTCGGTCCTCCACTTCGATCGCCACGTGGCCGTCGTAACCCACCTCCGCGAGCGCCCCGAGGAACGCACCCCAGCGGACGTCTCCCAGACCAGGAAGCTTCGGCGTGTGCCACAACTTCGGATACGCAAGGACACCGTGAGCGTCCAACGCGGCGCGATCGATGCGGGCGTCCTTGGCATGAACGTGCACGAGGCGGTCGCGGAACTCAAAGAGCGGCGCGATGTAATCCATCTGCTGCCAGATGAAATGGGACGGGTCATAATTCAAGCCGAAGCTCTTGCTCGGAATGTCTTCGAACATCCTGCGCCAGATCGCCGGGCTAATCGCCAGGTTCTTTCCGCCCGGCCATTCGTCGGCGGTGAAGAGCATGGGACAATTCTCGATCCCAATGCGCACACCCTTGTCCTCCGCATGCTTCACAAGGGGCCGCCACGTATCGAGGAAGTGCGGCCAGTTGGCCTCGATCGAGAGCGCGGGGTCACGGCCGACGAACGAGTTGACCACGCCGACTCCCAGCGCCGAGGCCGCGTCAATGACCTTCCTCAAGTGCGCCACGGCGGTCTCGGCCTCAGCTTGATCGGCCGAGAGCGGGTTCGGATAGTAACCCAGGCCGGAGATCGACACGCGATGGAGTGCCGTCAGGTCTTGCACCTTCTCAATGGCGTCGAGCGACAAGTTCGTGACATCCAGGTGCGTCACTCCAGCGTATCGCCTCTCCGCCTTCCCGGGCGGCCAGCACATCAACTCGACACTCGAAAACTTCTCCTCCGCGGCGATGCTCAGGACCTGGTCGAGCGAGCATTCCGGCAGGATCGCCGAGACGAAACCGAGCTTCATGGCGGTGAACTC
This sequence comes from Singulisphaera sp., assembly GCA_027451445.1. Classification (GTDB taxonomy): domain Bacteria; phylum Planctomycetota; class Planctomycetia; order Isosphaerales; family Isosphaeraceae; genus DAIDJG01. The sequence continues at coordinate 42,541 of DAIDJG010000113.1, read as the reverse complement.
CTTGTTGTCGGGTTCAGTCGTTACCCAGGTCTTCGCGGCCAAGATGCCACCCGTAAAGCGCAAGCAGGGTGAAGAGATAGAGCGAGAAGGACCAGACGAGAAGCGTGACGAAGGGCATCGCAAGTGTTTATTGTTAACTAAATATTTTTATTAATGAAGTGGCGGGCGGATCGCGTCACGCACGCTCGATCACTTCGATCCATCGTTGTTCCCGAGCGCTGCGAGCAATCGCTTCGCACAGCCGAACCTCGCGGTCGCCGTCCTCGAAAGTGGGGTAAGCCCGCGGTCCTGCGCCACCATCGGCGATCCACTGGTAAACCGCACGGAAGACTTGCTTGAATGTGTCCGGGAACCCTTCGGCATGCCCACCCGGATAGTCACCTAGCGCCGCGGCTTCCGGAGTTAACAGAGCGGGGTCGCGCTCCAGGAGTTGGTTGGGTCCGCGTCGGCTGCCGATCCAGAGTTGGTTCGGTGACTCGCTGTTCCAGGCGAAGCTTCCGTCGGTTCCCGCGACTTCCAGAATCACCCGGTTCTTGCGCCCCGCCGTCACCTGAGAGACATGGAACGAACCCCGGGCCTGGTCGCTAAAGCGCAATAAAACCGCCGCATGGTCTTCCGTGGAAATTGGCACGCAGTGGCTCTCTTTGGCACCGACGCCCCCGCTAAAGGTGTCGCTGGGACCAACCGGCTTCTGCCTCTCGGGATGGAACGTTGCCAGGTCGGCGCACACCTGTCGGATAGGCTGGCCGACGACGAACTGCGCGAGGTCCATCCAGTGTGTGCCTATGTCGGCGACCGCGCGGAGGTTCGTACCACCGTCAGCCTCCACGCGCCAGTTGTAGTCTTGCGGGTACAGTAGCCAGTCCTGGGTGTACGAGCCCGTCACACTCAACACTCGCCCAATGTCGCCCCGACGAATGCGCGATCGCATCTCGTGGCACAGCGGATAGAACCGAACGTTGTAATTGACCGCGGAGGCCTGCGCGGGCCGCGAACCGGCGAGTTCCGTCAACGCGGCCGTTTCCGCGGGCGAGACCGCCAACGGCTTTTCACAGACGACGTGCCGACCCGAGTCGAGCACGCGCTGAGCTTGTTCGAAGTGCGCCGCATTGGGCGAGGCGACGTGGACCGCCTCGACGGTAGAGTCGCCGAGCAGGTCGTCAAAGTCGCGATAGACACGCGGTATACCAAGCCGGTCGGCCAACGGCTTCGCGCGCTCGGCCGAGGAGCCGAGCAGTCCGCGAACCTCGATCCCGAGGCGCCGGAGTGCCTCGACGTGGACCGGCCCGATGAATCCGCCGCCGATCACGGCGGCCTTCGGTGCGCCGCGAATGACGTGGAGTGAACCCATGAGGCAAACACCCCGCTCAGAACCGCGCCAGGCCGTACAATATCCCCACGATCAGCCCACCCACGTGGGCCGCGTTGGCGACTGGGACGAGACCCTGCATCGCCATGCACAGAACCAACCAGAAGATCATGTATTGCACCGAGCGACGGTGCAGGACCATTCCTTGCTCGGGCTCATACAGACTCTTCATCCAGACATAGCCAAAGAGCGCGTAGACGACGCCCGACATGCCGCCAAACGGCCTGGGAAAATCATAAAAATTAACCATAAACATATATTGAAGCATATTAGAAGAAACAGCCGAAATCAACACTAAGATCAGCAGGTTACGTGTCCCGCGGCAGTACTCGATGATCGAGCCAAACGAGATTAATGCCCACATATTAAATACAATGTGGAAGATGCCGAAGTGCAGGAAGATCGGAGTGACGAGCCGCCAGACTTGTCCGCTGGCGACGTCTCGGAGCTGGTGAGCCTGATGCATCCCTGGCTCGTGTCGCACGATCGAGGTCACCGAGGTCAGCAACAAACGGTCTATGACGTAGCCCCCCCAGGGCGAAGACTCTCCGATGAAGACGAGGATGCAAATCGCGACCAGGGTCATGGTGAGAGGCCGGCCCCGATAATTGATACCGTCCCAGCGCCCCTTGAAATTCTTGACGTTCTTGCGGTACTGCCGGTCGAGCTCCTTCCGCTCCTTGCGTATCCGTTCCGCCGCCCGAGGGGCTTCCTTGAACCGAGGGGCCGTCGGATCCTTCTGAAACGCCGCAAACTCCTCCCGGGCCTTCGGAACGTGGTCCTCGTGGTAGACCCATACCGCCCACGCGTCACCCTCAGGTTCGACGCGCGTGGTCATCCCGAGCCCTTCGAGGTGATCGGCAAAAAGCCGCGCATCGCGTTCTTGCGGGATCGTACCGAGCTGGCGCACGAGTTCCTCACTCCAGGACGCAAACGACCCACCTGGCGCTACGCTCGCGGCCAGGCGGGTCAATTTAGGATAACAGATCGGCAACAGCGATGCAGCGTCTCAGCGACTCACGCGGCATTCACTCGCTGGGGTACCGTACGTCCCGTGTCCTGGGCGGGCTCGGAGCCCTCCTCGTGGTACTCGGCGTCCGTGTTGACTCGCCAGGTGTCGAACTTGCCCATTCCCATGATGTTGCGCGCCGCGAGCACGGCGGTCATCATCGAGTGGTCCTGGTTGTTGTACTTGTGCATCCCGTTGCGGCCGGCCAACTCGAGATTGGGCAGGTTCTTCAGCCAATCGCGGATCACGGCCAGATGGTTCTGGTAGACGTCGTCATAGACGGGATAGGCCTTGGGCATGCGGACCACGCAGCCATCGATGACATCCGACGCCTTCACCAGGCCGATCGTGTCGATCTCACGCCGTCCCAACGCCACCAGGTCGGCGTCGGACATCGTCCACAGGTCGTCGCCCTCGAAGCAGAAATATTCGAGGCCGAGACTGCTCTTCGTCTGATCGGGAACCAGCTCCGGCGACCAGTTCTTGAAGTTCTGAACGCGCCCCAGCCGGACGTCCGGCTCGTGGATGTAGATCCACGTGTCGGGGAATGTCTCCGGGCGGTCGACGATGAGGACGACGGTGAGGAAGTCGCGATACTTGAGTGACTCGGCCGCATCCAGCACCGCTTGCGGCGGTGGCGGGCTCATGGCGCGCATCAGCTCGCGGATGGGGAGGGTCGAGATGAAGTGGTCACCGTGATAACGCGTCAGTCGGCCATTTGAGTCGCGGGCCACCATCGCCGTGACGGCCGAGCCGTCGTGCTCGATCGAGACCACGCGCTTGTCGTGGTGAACGGCACCGCCGCGCTTCCGCACGAGCTCGCGAGCGGCCTCCCACATCTGGCCCGGTCCCAGCCGGGGATACTGGAAGCTGTCGATCAGCGTCTTGATCACCTCGCCCTTTTTCTTCCCCATCTGGCCGAAGAGGGCGTTCCACACCGCGCCGATCAGGCTCAGTCCCTTGATCCGCTGAGCGGCCCAGTCGGCGGAGATTTCATTTGTGGGCATGCCCCACACCTTCTCGGTGTAGGTCTTGAAGAAGACCTCGAAGAGCATGCGGCCGAAACGATTGACGACCCAGTCCTCGAAGCTGCGCTCGGGCTTGATCGGAAAGACCTTGGCCTTGGCGTAGCTGGCCATCATCAACGACGCGCGGACGATGCCCAGCTTCAGCAGGGCATCGGCCGGCTTGAGGGGGTAGTGGAAGAACTTGCGGTTGTAATAGATGCGGCTCAACCGCGAGCGCGTGATGAACTGGTCGCCGAGGATCTCTTGCCAGATCTTGTTGACCTCGTCGCTCTTCGAAAAGAAGCGGTGGCCGCCGATGTCGAAGCGGTAGCCCTTGTACTGGTCGGTCCGGCTGATCCCACCCACCATTGTCGGATCGGACTCGAGGACGACGCAGCCGTGTCCATGCTTGGTGAGCTCATAGGCCGCAGTCAGGCCCGCCGGGCCGCCGCCGGCGATCACGGTTGAATGTGCTGCGACGACCGCGACCTGCGTCGGATCGTCGATCTTCGTCCAGCGATGCGGCGGAAGTCCGGAACCGGTACGGACCTTGTCCGGCCTCGGCGACTCGTTGCCCATCTGGGCCTCCCATCCTTTGGAGGTTGATGATCGATAGCCGCTGTACGTCCTTGTGCGCGGATGCTCTCACATCAGTTGTTTCGGCCGCCGGCCCAGGCGAGTTGTGGCATAATTCGTACAATCGGTCAAGATCGCCGGAAGGATTCAAAACTATCCGCCGATCAATGTGCTCAATAGGCCCGGAGGCTTGCCGCCGGGGACCACGATTCGGTCGCCCGGGAAGAGTTGGTAGTTCGTGAGCGAGTCGCCGCGGTCGCGGATGCCAAACCAGTCGATCGCCATGATCTGGTCCGCCCCGCCTGCGGGATGGGGACGAACCAGGTATGCTTTTTCAGGCTGACTGTTGGCGCGCAACCCCGCCTGAATAATGCCGTCGAGCACAGTGTCGCTCCCGGTGATTGGGAATTTCCCCTGGGTCGTCACCGCGCCTAGCACGTAGAACGACTTACTCTGACTCCCGTTCGCCAGCCGCGCAGAGACCTGGTAGCCCCCTCTCGGCATTTGCTTTCCCGCCAAAGCGTTGATGTGCTGGGCGATTTTGAGCTCCGCTTGCTGGAGCGTTAGTCCCGCGACGTAGACGTCGCCGACGAACCCCAGGTCGAGCGTCCCATCCAATTGAACCTGAGCTGTCGTAAGCGTCAGGTCGGGGTATGGCGGTCGTACCGAGACTTCGAGCTCATCGGGAGGCTCGATCACGTAAGGAGGAAGCGAGACCATCTGAAGCTCGCGCGCTTGATTGGGATCAATCACGCCGAGCTGTTCGGTATGTTTGTCTCTGTGCCGCGATCCCAGTCCCGAGCATCCGCTCAGAAGACCGAATGCGCAGCAGCCTACGAGGAACAAACAACGACGCTGGGCCGGAAGCATCCTTGCGATCATCGGCCGCTTACCTCTGGTTCCTGACGCAAAGCGACGTCTCGGACTTCCCTGTACCGGACGCGACAAGGGTCGGCATCAATCTCTTGATCGACAAGGATTGGGGGCGTGCTTGACCCAAACTCGGGATTGACCCAACCCGTGGGAGAGATTACTTTCGGCTCGACCCGTCGTCGTACCCCGGACTCATACAGGCTCCTTCGTCCCGCCAAGGCTGGCGGATTCCCCTGACGGATGGGGGGAGGACGGGAGGGCGCGGGGGTCTTCAAGGCGTTCGCCCATGCCGGCTCCAGCGTCTCGGGTCCTCTTTCTTGGCCTCGACGGCGGCACCATGTCCGTCCTCGAGCCCTGCTTTCAGCGCGGTTGGCTCCCGAACCTTGCCTCGCTCTGGCGCCGGGCCGCCTTCGGCAGTTTGCGCTCGTCGGACCCCATGGTGACCCCGGTGGCCTGGACGTCGTTCGCCACCGGCTGCACGCCGCCGGTCCACGGCATCCACGAGTTCTACTACGTGGACCCGGAAGACCGTACGATCCGTTCGAATCATTCAGGCAGGGTCCGCGTCCCCACGCTCTGGCAGGTTCTGGGCGCATCGGGATGCGAGGTCATCAGCCTCAACCTGCCGATGACCTACCCGCCGCCTCGGGTCCGAGGGATCGTGGTCGCCGGTTCGGATGCACCCGGCCTCGACTGGGCGTTCGCCCAGTGTCCCGAGTTCGGCCGCGAGATCTTTGAACACGTCCCGTCCTACACACACAAGATCGTTTGGAAGAACCGCCCCCGTACGCTCGACGAACTGCGCGGGTTCGCCGCCAGGAACCGCGCCGTGTTCCGGGCCCAGGCCGAAGCCGCCGAGCGTGCGGACGCGCAGTGCGACTGGACCGCGCTGATGGTCCACTTTCATAACCTCGACAGCCTCCAGCATCGCCTCTGGCCTTACCTCGATGTCGACGAGACCGGCCTGCGCGTCGCCGGTTGGAACGAAGAGGTGGAGAGCTGTCTGCGGGCCCTTGATGAGAGCGTGGGCCGGCTCCTGGAGCTCGCGTCGAAGCGGGATGCCGCTGTGATCGCCGTCTCGGATCATGGCTTTGGACCCTGCAAGGCTCTCGTCAACGTTAACGGACTGCTCCGCCAGGCCGGAATGCAGCGCGGGCTGATGTACGGCACGCGATTTCGCTACCGCGCCCAGCGCGTGAGCGATCGGCTCCATCGTTGGCTCACCCGGAGCGCACCTGGGGGACCTGGCCGACGTCTACCACGTTCCCTGGAGGGCCAGGTCGGTTGCGACTGGACCCGGACGGTCGCGTTCGCCCCCTTCGGCCAGTTAAGCGGCTGCATCTTTATCACGCCGGAGGTCCGACAGAACGCATCGCGTGCCGCTCAGGTTTGCGACGAGGTCATCGAGGTCTGTCGCGCGGCCCGCGATCCGAAAACGGGCGACCCGCTGTTCCACGACGTGTTTTCCACGGCCGACCGCTACGATCTGGATCCCGTCGCTGAAGGGCTTCCTGAGGTGTTCGCCCTCTCAGCCGACGGATACCAGGCGCAATCGAAGTGGAAGGTCACGCTGCGGAACGAGATCCTCCGGCCCGACCCCAATCTCCCCGGTACCCATTGGCGATCCGGCATCGTCGCGATCGAGGCGCCCGATACGCGCCCCGGCGGCCATCTCCAGGCACGCCTCGAAGACATCGCCCCGACCGCGCTGGCGATGCTCGGGATGCGGGTACCCGAGTATATGGAAGGACGCGTCCTGCAGGAGGCTTTTGAGAGTCCTCTCCCCGTCCGTTACGGCGCCCAGCCCGTGATCGAAGCCGACCCGCGGTTCGAAGCCTTGCTCGCGGCCGGTTTCGGAAGTTCCGAGGCCTGAGTTCGCCGCGTTTCTCGCCCACGCGTTTTTCCGGTCCCCCAGAGCTTTTCAGCGAAACGAGATCTTCATGGACGACATCTGCTCCGCGCTCCACGACTTCATCCTGAATGAGTTTCTCGCCGGCGAGGATCCCGACGCACTGACCGACGGGACTCCCTTGATCACGGGGGGAATCCTCGATTCGATCAGTACGTTGAAGCTCGTAAACTACGTCGAGGGACGCTTCCACATTACGATTGAAGCGTACGAGGCCGGAGTCGAGCACCTGGATTCGATCGGCCAAATCGCCGCGCTCATCGCCTCGAAGAAAAACGCTGCGTGAGCCTCAGAATACACCGCTGCCGCCGTCGCCAGCGATTACGCAGTGCCCGCGTTCAGTTCGGTCTCGAGGTGCTCTCCCTGGCGCATAAAGCTCACCAGGTCGGCGGTCAACGTCCCGGTATTGTCCATCCGAGGGACTTTGTGCTGGCCGCCAAGCTTTCCGCGCGCACGCATCCAGTGGTCAAAGCCGCCCGGCCGCACGACGGCGAGCGCGGGCAAGGGAAGACCCACGCCCTCAGCACGATGCGCTAAATAGTCGGCGTTGCGGCGCGACAGGTCAGCGTCGAGCTCCCGTCGAAACGCCGGTAGGTCTCGCGGGGGCTGGAGGAATTCCACAACGTAGACGTGGTAGCCGAGCGCTCCCTGGAAGACGGGGCCGACGTGCCAATCGCGTACCGCGGAGCCTGTTGCCGCGGACGCACTCGCAACCGCGCCCTCGATCTCTTCGCTAATGAGATGCTCGCCGAACGCCGACAACGTGTACTTCGTCCGACCGGTGAATGTCAGGAGAGGCGGCGACAGGGACTCGAAGCGCACAGTGTCGCCGATGATATGCGCCCACATCCCCGCACACGTGGAAACCACGATCGCATAGTTCACGCCGGTCTGCACGGTGCCGAGCCAGTGCCGCGTCGGTGCCTGGGAATCGAGCTCGTCGAGGGGAACAAATTCGTAAAAAATGCCATGATCGAACATTAACCGGAGGAGGTTTGTCGCCGGATCGCCGAAGGCGATAAAGCCCTCGGAACAGGGGTAGGTCTCCTGGAGCCGGACTCGCGTATCGCCGAGGATCTGGGCGAAGGCCGATCGGTACGGGTCGAATTTGACTCCGCCATGCACGACGAGCTCGAGATGGGGCCAGACCTCCGTAACGGTCGACTTCCCGCTCAAATCCAGCAGGCGCTGGAACAGGACGAGGAGCCAGCTCGGCACGCCGCCGATGAGCGTGATCCGCTCGCGCAGGCTGCGCTCGGCGAGTAGAGCGAGCTTCCGGTCCCAGTTGGGTTCCAGTGCCAAGTCGAGCGGTGGAAACGTGTAAGGGCGGAGAAACTCGGTCACCTCCTTGGAGGCGATCCCGCTCAGGTCGCCCTGCCTGACGTCCGGCGCGGGTCGTTCGAGGTCCGAAGAACCGCCGAGAAAAAACAGTCGGCCATGAAACAGCCGCGAGTCGGGCCGCGCGGTGAGGTGGTAGGCCACCATCGTGAGCGACGCCTTCTTGTTCGATCTGAGCATCGCCCGAGAAATCGGGATGTACTTGGTCGCGCCTTGCGTCGTGCCGCTGGTCAAAGCGAGGTAGGGAATCCTCCCGGGCCAGGTGAGATTGTCGAAGATCGGATACTGATCGCGGAGATAAGCCTTCCAGAGATCTTCATAGGTTCGCAGGGGCACCTGACGCTGGAAGTCGGCCACCGAACGGATCTGCGCAAACCGGTGGTCGCGCCCGAACCGCGTACCGGCTGCGGTGCGCACCAGTTTGAGCACGGTTCGCGACTGAGTCGCGATGGGGTCGGAAGCCGCAACCTGGGCAGTGCGCCGGCGTGCGTAGCGGTGAAACGCGTGGTTGGTGGCGCCTCGCGCGAGGGCCGTGCCGGCCAGTTGGACGAGGGGAGCGGCGACCCTCATCTCAGGCAATCTCCTTGACGCCTCGACAGAAGTAGGCCCCTGCGGGCGGGAAATTCCGCGGCTCGAAGGCAAACTTCACGTCGTCGAAGAACCGTCGATAGAATCGCCAGTAGACCAACGGCATCTCGGTGATCTGGTTGTAGGTTCCCTCGGGTGCGAGGATCTGCTTGACCACCCGAAAGAGATCGCGCTGGAGATCCTTGGGAAACGATGGCACCGGCAGTCCCGAGATGACGTAATCCACCTGACCGATTCCCCGATCGGAGAGCATTTGGGCCAGGTTGCGTACGTCGCCTTCGATCACATCGAAGTTGGGGAGATGCTGGAATCGTTCCTTCAAGAGGCGCGCGAAGTCGGCGTCGCGCTCCAGAACCACCACCCGGCAGTCACCCGGGGCTTTCTCGGCGAGGACGCGTGTGATCGGGCCGGTGCCGGCGCCGAGCTCCACGAGCACCTTGGCGCGCGTCCAGTCGACGTTCCGCACCGTCGCCCGTGACAGCCAGGGACTGCTCGGGGCAAGGCTTGCGATTGCCGTTCCGTGCCTGAAGAATTTGCCCAGAAAGAGAAAGAAGTCTTTCATCGTTGCTCGATCAGTGGTGCTTCAGGCGGGCGAATTGCCGAAACGGTCAACGGTGCGGGTGAGTCACTTTGAGGCGGGCCCGTCGTTCCTGCTTTTCGAGGAAACGGGCGGGATCGTACTGGGGTGGGATCGTTTTGAGACCTTCGCGCAGAAAGCGCTGGACAAGCTGGTTTACCAGCCGGGCCTTCTCGATCTGAGGCGCATGACCACAGTTCGGGATGACGACCTGCGTGACCTTCAAGATCTGGTCCGCGGCCCGAACCGAGCCTGGCACGTCGGAGAGCACGCGGTCGTTCTCACCCCAGATGAGGAGGGTGGGATGCGGCACCTGACCCAGGAGAGGAGCCACCGAGTGCCCAACGGTCCCACGCAAGGTTCTCAGGACGCCTTTTTTCCATTTGCGATTCTGGAACTTGTGCTCGATGGCCTCGACCAGGCCTTCGTTCGCGAAATGGCTGCGGTGGAACACCGACTTGACCAGTGTGTCGTACTGACTGCGCTTGACGCCTTCCATCATCGGCAGGTTTTCATCGCCGTGGACGCCGGAGGGGCAGATCAACACGAGTCGAGAGACCAGCTTGGGATACCGGCACGCGAACGTCATGGCGACCTGTCCGCCAAGGCTCGAGCCAACGATGTGGTACGGAGGGCGCTGGACGAACTCATCGAGGTAGCGTGCGAGCCGATCGGTCAGATAATCGACGGTGACTTCGCCGCCAGCGTCAATGTGGCTGTGGAGCGAGTCGCCATCGTAGACCAGGAGTTCCGGAACTTTCACGTCGAAGTGCCGCGACCAGACGGTGCGGTTGGCGAACCAGCTCTCCGACTGCTCGGCCAAGCCGTTGACCAGAATCAGCGGCGCGGGCCGCTTATAACCGTGAAGCCGGTTGAGGTCGAAGAACTTCCGGACGTGCGGGTTCATCGGGTTCCAGAACTCCCAGGAGTCATCCCGACCGTATGCGGAGGAACAGATCGCGAAAGAGGCGTCAGCCCGGCGCATCTTTCTTTCAGCAGAGTATCCTAAGACAATACCATGCTGTCTGAACAGGGCCAACCAATTCCGAAAAGCGAGTTCGTCGGGGTGTTGCAAATCCGCTTCTCCTCCCCCTTCTTGACGTTCCGGGTTCGAGTGCGACAAGATGTTGCAGCCACCAACGCTTGAAGACTCCACCCCGGGGAGTCCGGCTACCCAGAGAAAGGCACCGCTTACATGCGCGTTTTCGTTACTGGAGGGACCGGCCTGATCGGCCGGCACCTTGTGAAGCGATTGTTGGAACGGGGCGACCAGCCGGTCATTCTTTCGCGACGGGCCGACGAAGTTCGGCGTGACCGGTCCATGCGGGGACACCAGTTCGTCCAGGGCGATCCGACGTCGTCGGGCGCCTGGGAATCGGCCGTGGACGGCTGTGATGCGGTCATTACGCTCGCGGGTCATGGAATCTTCACAAAGCGCTGGAATCCGAGCATCAAACGTCAGATCCGCGACAGCCGTGTGTACGCGACCGAGCACGTCGTGAGGGCGATCGCCAACGCAAAAAAGCGACCGGCGGTTTTGGTTCAGGGCTCCGCGATCGGCTACTACGGCATTCGAGGGGACGAGGAGTTGACTGAGGAAAGCAACTCGGGGTCAGACTTCATGGCCGTCGTCTGCCGGGAGTGGGAAGACGCGGTTCATCCGGCCGAACTTCTCGGCGTGCGCGTGCCGATCGTCCGGACGGGGATCGTCCTCGCGAAGGGCGAAGGTGCGCTGGGCGTCATGACCCCAATCTTCAAGGCGGGTGGTGCTGCGCCGATCGGCAGCGGCGGCACGATGAAGCCGGGCACGGGACAGCAGTGGATGAGCTGGATCCATCTCGACGACATCGTAGGCATCTTCCTGTTTGCGCTCGACAACGAACGGGCGATGGGCCCGATCAACGGCACCAGCCCGAATCCCGTGCGCAATGCGGAGTTCGCCAAGAAACTGGCGAGCGTGCTGCATCGTCCTTGCCTTCCAGTCGGGCCGCCGGACGCGGTGCTCAACGTCATTCTGGGCCAGGTCGCCGAGATCGTGACAACCGGCCAGAGAGTCTTGCCAACCAAAGCACGCGAGCTCGGTTACCACTTCAAGTATCCTCATTTGCTCGAAGCGCTCCGGGACGTGTTTGCGAAGCGTGAAGCACCTCCGCAACCGAAGCCGCAGCACGTCGCGACGGGCGCACATCACTGAGGCAAGGGTCAAGGCCGGCTCGAACGAGGTCGCGATGGTAGGAAATCGTCCCCAGTCCAGACTCGCGCGCTGAAAGGGTCGTCGCACCCCATGAAAACGATTCCACACGGTGGGAATCCCGCCGCAGTGCGCCGAAATCTGCGTCTGGGGAATATCCCACTTCTCGACTTTTCGGCAAGTCTCAATCCCTTGGGTCCTCCACAAAGCGCGGTCGAGGCGGCGCGTCGGGCCTTGGATCGCGTCGACCGGTATCCGGAGCCCGGTTGCGCTCGACTCACGGAGCGCCTGGCCGAATTGCACGGGGTTCCGGTCGACCGCGTGATCGTCGGCGCCGGGACGACGGAACTGATCGGCCTGATCGGTCAGTCGTTACGTGAGGTGCTAGCGCTCCACGCCTTGCATCGCGGCGACCCGATGATGGCGGTCTCGCACATCGTCGATCCCACTTACGGCGAGTATCGGCGGATTTCGGTTCTGAACGAACTGCGCACGGAGATCGGGAGCCGCCACATTCTCGCCTGGCGGCAGGAGACGTTTCCGAGCGCCGCGGCAGGTGTTTTCTGGACGGGGCACCCGAATAACCCGACCGGTCAGCAGTGGGCGGTCGACACCCTGCTTCGATTCGTCGATGATTCGCTCGGACTGCTAACGGTCGTCGATGAGGCGTTCCTCCCGTTTGTGTCCGAGTCTCAGGCGCTGAGTTTTGCGGGCTCGGTACCGGCGCGCGAAAACCTGCTGGTGCTCCGCTCGTTGACCAAGTTTTTTGCCCTGCCCGGCCTGCGGATCGGGTACGCGATTGCTTCACCCGACATGGTGGTTCGTTTGGGACAGTACCAGGATCCCTGGACTGTCACCGAGGCGGCCGAGGCCGCCGCACTCGCTGCGCTCGACGACCTTGAATATCATGAACGCACGTTAGAATTCGTCGCTCGCGAGACTCAGCGCGTGCTCGAACGGATCTGGGAACTGCCCGGCCTGCGCCCGACCTGGCCCGATCGGACGCGACCGACGGACGATCCCCAGCTTCCGCCGTTCTTGCTTGTCAGCCTGACCGAGACGCCCTGGACCGCACCACAAGTGCACGAGGCCCTGGCGCATCGTGGTTTCCTAGTCCGGGAGTGCTCGGACTTCCCGGGCCTCGAGGTCGGTGCGTTGTTAACGGGAACGGACCAGCTCGTAGCCACACAGGGGCATTTGCGAATCGGCCTGCGCAGTCCCGCGGAGAATGATGCGCTGCTGAAAGCCCTTGCGGAGATCCTCGCGTCCGAGCCATGAATCGTTCCAAAGCCTTGATGATCCTGGGTACTGCGAGCCATGTCGGCAAGAGCCTGGTGACCGCGGCGTTCTGCCGTCTGCTTGCGGACGAAGGGCTGCGAGTCGCTCCCTTCAAGGCGCAGAACATGGCGCTCAATAGTTTCGTCACGCAAGACGGCGCTGAGATCGGCCGCGCGCAGGTCGCCCAGGCCGAGGCCGCCGGAATTGAGCCGCGCCTGGAGATGAACCCGATCCTGCTGAAGCCCATGGCCGGTGTTTCGCAGGTCATTGTGCACGGTGCGCCCTGCGGGGTGATGTCGGCCCGAGAATACTATTCCGCGAAAGATCGACTCTGGCCCAAGGTCACCGAAGCGTATGACCGGCTCGCTTCGGGTTTCGATTGCATCGTCCTGGAAGGCGCGGGGAGTCCCGTTGAGATCAACTTGACGGAGCATGACCTCACGAACGTGCGCATGGCACGATACGCAGACGCCGCAGTAGTGATCGTCGCCGATATCGAACGCGGCGGCGTCTTCGCTCAACTGGTGGGCACGTGGGAATTGCTCGAACCGGCAGACCGCTCCAGGGTCGTTGGATTTCTGATCAACAAGTTCCGGGGTGACCTGAGTCTACTCGATAGCGGTCTGGACTTTATCAGGGCAAAGACGGGTGTTCCCGTACTGGGAGTCCTCCCGTACGACCCCGGGATTCAGATCGATCAGGAGGATTCCCTCGGACTCGAGGAAACCGCGAGCCATTGTGAGGGAGAGCCCGGTTCGGACGATATCGACGTCGTCGTCGCTCGGCTTCCCGGAATCAGCAACTTCACGGATTTCTGGCCGCTCTCCCGTCTCCCTGGAGTCCACATTCGCTACATCGAGCGCGGGTCGGGTTGGGGCCGGCCAGACCTGGTGATTGTTCCCGGTAGCAAGACAACGGTACGAGACCTGGATTGGCTCCGAAACGTTGGCCTCGCGGACCGAATCGCACTGGCGGCCGGAGAGCGCGACGGGCCCTGCATCATTGGTATTTGCGGCGGTTTCCAGATGCTTGGACGCAGAATCGACGACCCGCTCGGTGTTGAATCCAGTCGGCAAAGCGTCGAAGGACTGGGATTGCTCGACCTCACGACCCAATTTGCGCCCACGAAGACACGCCACCGTGTGAACGGACATCTCATGGATGGTGTGACTCCTGTGCTCGGATACGAGATCCACATGGGAGAGACCTCGCGCGGACCGTCCGCGACACCTTTTTGTCGACTGACACGGCTGCGCGACAACAGCGTCGTACTTGACGGAGCATGCCACGAGTCGGGGCGGTTTTTCGGAACTTATGTACATGGATTGTTTGACAGTCTTCCTTATGCCAGTAGGCTGGTCAACGCAGTCCGTAAGCGACGAGGCCTGCGTCCTATTGCGTCCGAGCAGTGGCTGAGTCACCGTGAGCGACTCAGCCTGCGGTACTCGGCGCTCGGAGATTTTCTGCGGGCTCATGTCGATCTCGCACCGATTCGCGAGGCCATGGGGCTGTGCCGGATGGCGGAGCCGACGCGGTGACCAACCAATCGCACTACCTCGTCTGGGCGTTGGCGCTCGGTGCGTTATTGGACGCGGTGCTGGGCGATCCTCGCGAGTGGCCGCATCCGGTGCGCGCGATTGGGTGGTTGATCGCGGCGAGCGAAACGCGACTTCGGGCGATGATTGCTCTGGTGGAGCGGAGAACCAATGGATTGGGCACGAACGTTCCAATGGCCATTGAGCCTCACCCAACACCCCGGTGCAAGGACGTCCCGCAACTCGCCAACCTCCTCATCGAGACGAGGAAAAATCACTCCACCCCTTGGGAAGAGGGGGTTGGGGGGGTGGTGAGTGAGCGCACGGGTTCGGATGCAACCGTTGCCACCACAGCTTCAATTGCGGGAAAGCGGTTCGCGGCGGAATCGCCCGCATCGGACGGCGTATCCCCACCCCCCCTAACCCCCCTTTCCCAAGCGGGGGAGTTTTTAGGTTTCGCTTCGCAAAACGGACGCGCAAGTGCTCGAAGCGCGAATGCGGAACGTTGCGCCGGCGTGGCGCTCGCCGCGATTGTGGTCGGCGCGACGTGTCTCGCCGTCTGGCTCGTTCTGACGGTCTGCGACCATTTCGGTCCAGTTGCGTCGGTGCTCGGTCGCGCTTGCCTCGTCTATTGGGGCCTGGCCGCGCGCAGCCTCGGTGACGAGGCCGCGCGAGCCGTGGGCGCGGCCGACCTGGCGACAGCGAGGCGCGAATTGTCGATGATCGTCGGCCGGGACACGGACTCGCTCGAGATGCCGGAGATCTGTCGGGCAAGTGTCGAGACCGTCGCGGAAAACTGTTCCGACGCGGTCGTCGCGCCCATATTCTGGTACCTCGTCAGTGGCCCGATTGGGCTTTGGGGATTCAAGGCAATTAGCACGCTCGACAGCATGGTAGGTTATCGAAATGCTCGCTATCGCCATTTCGGCTGGGCCTCAGCGCGACTGGACGACCTCGCCAACCTGATTCCCGCACGACTGACCTGGCTTCTGATCAGCGCAGTCTCGCTTCCAATGGGGGAAAGCGCCGGAGCAGCCCTGGGAATCGGCTGGCGCGACGGACGCAAACATCCCAGCCCGAACGCCGGCTGGGGCGAGGCGGCGATGGCCGGTGCACTTGGGATTCAGCTCGGAGGAACCTCCACGTATTCGGGAGTAACCAGCGAAAAGCCCACGCTCGGGGTGTCGATTCGCTCGATCGATCGGGCAGTCGTTCATCGCTCAATCAGGCTGATGAAGGGCGTTTCGGCGCTGGCCGTTATCCTGGCGTCGGCAATCTTCCTGGTTCGATCGGCGATGTTTTCCCCTCGGTCTGATTCCAAGCCGAATCCTGAACTGAGGCAAGTTCGGAAAGCGGCCGCGGGCGAGCGTAACTTTGCGCCGGATTCCCTGCCTGCTATCCTACATTTCCAACGCGACTGCCGGACTGGGGCGTGCGAAACCGGCGGTTTCCGTGGTTATCCTCTTGGATAGAAAGTTGAAGCCTCAATGGCCGATGCCGTGCTAATCGCCGCGCATGGGAGTCGCGACGAGTCCGGGATCTCAGAATTCTGGGAGTTTGCAGAATCCTGGCAGCGCCTACGCCCGGACCGGCTCCAGGCGGCGGGATTCCTCGAGTTTGCGCGTCCGACCATTCGAGAAGCCTGTGACGACCTCGTGAACCGAGGCGCGAAACGGATCGCGGTCGTCCCTGCGATGCTCATGGCGGCCGGACACGTAAAGAACGACGTTCCGAGTGAGATTCAGGAGGCCCGAGAGCGACATCCGAACATTGCGTTTGTCATGGCGCGTCCGCTCGATATTCATCCCGGTGTGCTCACACTTTGCCATGCCCGTTATCGCGCGACGCTCGCAGAGTGCACGCCGGTCCCCGACGAAAAGACTCTTTTGTTACTTGTTGGCCGAGGGACGTCGGATCCCGACGCAAACGCCAACGTCGCACGCGTGGCGCGATTCCTCTGGGAGTCGTATCGGGCGGGGTGGGCGAGCGTCGCATTCGCGGGCCTGGCAGAGCCGAACGTGGACGCAGCACTGACCGTATGCCGCCGAATGGGGTTTGAAAGGATCGTCGTTCAGCCTTATTTTCTCTTCGACGGCATCCTGGTCAAACGCATTCGGGAGACGGCGGAACGCCACGCCGAGTTGGACGCGACGGTCGAGATCGTCACCGTTCCGCATCTCCGAACCGACCCGCTCCTCGTTCAGGCGTTCGAAGATCGGGCGCACGAGGCGATTCACGGCTCGCCGAACATGAACTGCGACGTCTGCAAGTATCGCGTTCGTCTCGTCGGGCGCGAGTCGGATCTGAACGCTCCGCAAGTCGGGCATCATTACGGGTCGAGGGCCCGGGACGATCATGACCACGACTCGACAAGGCGTCCTCGCGGCCGAACCCTACACAACGTCCCCGACCCAATCGGCCACCCGTGGGACGAGCGCTTGTTGCGACGCCTTCAGTTGTCGAACTAGAAACGCACGGTGTTTATGGATTCACCGTTGATCTCATTGATCGGTGTCGGACCTGGTGATCCGGATCTCCTCACGCTTCGGGCCGCCCGCGCGATCGCGTCGTGTGACGTCGTTCTCCATCCAGGTACGCAAGATCGCGCTGGTTTCGCGTACGAGGTGGTAGCCCCCCTGCTCCGTCGAGATCAATCTGTCAAAGGGATGGCGCTCGCTATGATGCGGGGACCTGACGATGGTTCGGTGGGCTACGAGCGGGTCGCCCTGGCGCTGCGGGATGAGACCCGCCTGGGCCGTCGAGCAGGGTTCCTCACCGAGGGGGACCCGATGCTCTATGGCACAAGTTCGTACGTCTTGGAGCATCTCCGGGTGTTGGCTCCCGAGATGCCCATCGAGATCATTCCCGGCGTCAGCGCGATTAGCGCTGCGGCGGCTCGCCTTGGCTGGCCACTGGCCCAAAAGGCGGAAATCCTGACCATCTGCCCCGCAACCTATCATGAAGACCAGATCGGCGCATTACTGGATCGTGGCGGGCCGTCGTGCTGGCTCAAGCCGGCAGGTGTGCTTCCTCGGTTGGTTGCTGAATTGAAGCGCCGAGGCCGCCTCGATCGTGCAGGTCTTATCGAAAAAGTGGGGAGGCCTGATGAACGGATCTTCCCCGAGCTCGAGAGAGCCTTGAAGGAAGACCTGTCGTACTTCTCCCTCGTCTTGGTACGCTGACGCGAATGGAGAACGCTCAACAAGCCCCTGGAACGCTTTTTGTCGTCGGACTCGGTCCTGGCGCGCCGGGCCTGCTCGCGCCCGACGCCGCGGAGGCAATCGGCCGCGCCGAGGTCGTTGTGGGCTATCAAGGCTATCTCGATCAGATCGAGGACCGCCTCGCGGGCAAGACACTCCTGGGCCGCCCGCTTGGCGAGGAAGTGGAAAGGGCGCAGCTCGCCCTCGAAAGTGCGGGGCGAGGGCATACGGTCGCTCTCGTCTCCAGCGGCGATGCCGGCGTCTACGGAATGGGAGGCGTCGTTCACGAGCTCGCTGCTCAGAACGGACACGCCGTCGAGATCGTGGTCGTCCCGGGGATTACGGCGGCATGCTCCGCCGCGGCGAAACTGGGCGCACCGCTTGCCCACGACTGGGCCTGCATCAGCTTGAGCGATCTCCTCACGCCCTGGGAAACGATCATTCAACGCGTTGACGCCGCCGCACGCGGGGATTTCGTCCTTGTCTTCTACAACCCGTCCAGCCGAGCCCGCGCGACGCAGCTTCGAAGTGCGGCCGAGCGGATCATGGCGTCCCGCGCAGCGTCCACGCCGGTCGGGCTCGTTCAAAATGCCTTTCGCGACGGCGAACGCGTTGAGATCGTTTCCCTGCTGGACCTGGCGCTCGGGCTAGCCGACGTGAACATGTTCACCACGGTCATCGTCGGTAGTTCGCAAACCTTCGTCGCGGACGGACGGATGATCACACCACGCATTCACGCCGCCAAATCCGTTTCGAGCCGTGATCCAGCAGCCGCTCCATCGAGCTCCCGCGCGGGCGACCAGATCATGGCCGAATCGCTCTCGTTGATCGACCATGAGATGGGCCCCTATCCGTCGGATCCTCGCGAGCGTGCCATCGTCCGCCGCGTGATTCACGCGTCCGCAGATTTTGAGTACGCGGCGACACTCCGCTTCGGCCCTTCGGCAATCAGTGCGGCGATCGCGGCACTCCGGTCGGGAACACTCGTGGTCTGTGACGTGGAGATGCTTCGTGCCGGAGTGCGGCGCGACCTCGCGGAGCCATTGAGGGTCATGGCGCTTTCGTATCTCAACGACCCTGCGGCCCCTGAGCTCGCGGCTCGTGAAGGAATCACGCGTTCCGCCGCGGCGATGAAGCTCGCGGCGAGTCGGGGCGAAAACGCGATCATCGCCGTTGGCAATGCGCCGACTGCGCTGGAAGAAGTGCTCCGCTCGGTTCGCGAGGGACGGTCGAGGCCGTCGTGTATTATCGGACTGCCGGTCGGCTTCGTGGGTGTCGAGGCTGCCAAGAGACGGCTCATCGACGAGGGAACTCGTTTCGGGATCCCCTGGATCGCCAACACGGGGCGAAAGGGAGGAACCGCGGTCACCGCGGCGGTCGTCAACGCGCTGCTCGCGCTGGCAGCCCTCGAATCGCCCGTCGCTGTGTGAGGAGGGTCGATGATCGAGCCCGACCGTCCTCCTTTTGAGATCGTTCGTAACCTGACCGTCCCGCCACGAAACCCCCAGGGCACACGTGAAGGCTACACCACCGGCGCCTGCGCGGCCGCCGGCGCACAGGCGGCTTGTTGCGTACTCGAAGGCGATGAGCGCCCGGAAGTCGTCTCAGTACCGTCGCCCCTTGGATTTGATTTACACATTCCGATCAATCGGCTGGGTTACTCTGATGGCAAAGCGTGGGCCGGAGTGATCAAGGATGGGGGCGACGACCCCGATGTCACGCACGGCGCCGAGATCATCGTTTCGGTCAGACGCGTGGCCGAGCTGGGGGTTTCGATCCTGGGTGGCGAAGGCGTCGGAAGGGTGACGCAGCCCGGGCTTGAGCTTCCTCCTGCCTCACCCGCTATTAATCCCGTTCCACGCCGCATGATCGCCGAGGGCGTACGAATCGCCTTGGGCACTGAGCACCCTTCGCCGGGCGTCGAAATTACGGTTTCGATCCCAGGCGGTGCGGCGTTGGCGAAGAAGACTCTGAACGAACGGATCGGCATCCTCGGCGGTCTCTCGATCCTGGGCACGACGGGCGTGGTGCGGCCGATGAGCACCGCGAGTTGGCGTGCGTCCGTCGTACAGGCGATTGATGTCGCCGCCGCCAATCATCTCCCGCACATCGTCCTGACTACCGGCGGCCGCAGCGAGCGATTCGCGCAGGCGGTCTTTCCCGCCCTGCCCGAAATGGCGTTCGTGCAAATGGGGATTTTTACGGGTGACAGCCTGAGACGCGCTGTGTCGCGAGGAGTCTCACGGGTCACGATCTGCGGCATGATCGGCAAGATCGCGAAGCTCGCAACGGGCCAGATGCAGACGCACGTGGCGGGCGGCGGGGTTGACGTCGCATTCCTGGCGGACCTGGCTCGCTCCGCCGGTGCGCCCGATGCGCTCGTTTGTCAGATCGCCGAGGCGAACACCGGGCGGCACGTGGAAGACCTGATCGACTCGGCCGGTTTTGCTGCGTTTTATCCCAGCGTCGCCGAACGAGCGGCACGCGCGTGTCATGAGCACGTCGAGGGCCGTCTCGACGTCGAGGTCCTCCTCTTCGACTTCGACGGCAACGTGCATGCGCAAGCGCTCTGCGAGATGCGACCGAGCGAGGGAACCTCATGAGTCACCCGGTCCGGGTCCTGGGCATTGGTGCGGACGGCTTGTCCAGTCTCTCAACGAGCGCTCGCGCCGAGTTGGACGCCGCCACATTCATCGCGGGCGGGCGCCGACATCTAGAACTGATCGGGCCGCGCGCCGCCGAAACACTTGTGGTGCGCGACAACATGGCCACACTCGTCGATCGACTGGCGCGACGGCGAGACGACGAGCGCTGTGTCGTTCTCGCGTCGGGCGATCCGCTGTTTTACGGGATTGGGCACCGGCTGCTCGAGCAGCTTGGACACCGCTCCATTGTGATCGAGCCGGTCGTTTCGAGCATGCAACTGGCGTTCGCGCGCGCAGGTCTGGCCTGGCACGAGGCCACGATCGCGAGCATCCACGGACGCCCCCTGGCCAAAACGTTACTCCCACTCCTCGGCGACCACAGGATCGGGCTGTTCACACACGACGGGACCAGCCCCGCGGCGGTCGCCACTTTCTTCCTTGAACACGGTCTCGAAGACTATGACGCGTGGGTCTGTGAACGGCTCGGCGCCGTCGATGAGAAGGTCTCGGCGTGTCGGCTTCGAGAGCTTACGAGACGCGTTTTCGACGACCTCAACGTCCTGATCCTCCAGCGCGGCCCGGAAGTAAGTCCGTTGGTTCTCGACGGGCCCGCCGCCGGGCTCGACGACGGTTACTTCGCCCAACCCGACGCCGGCCCGGTGCTTTTGACGCACGCCGATGTCCGCGCAATCGTGCTCTCTCGATTTCGAGAGCTGCCAGAGGGTCCGATCTGGGACATAGGCGCAGGTCTCGGAGGCGTGGCCATCGAACTGGCGCGCGCCTTCAGGACGCGTGAAGTCCTCGCCGTCGAACGCTCTCCCAGGCAAGCCAGTTTTCTGGCTCTGAACCGGGCACGCTTCGGGACCTACAACCTTCGTCTCGTCGCGGGCGAAGCTCCCGAGGCTCTCGATGGGGAAGAGCCGCCAGCAGGCGTCTTCCTGGGCGGCTCCGCAGGGCGCCTGACCGACATCCTGGCGCTCGTGATGCGACGACTCATTCCACTCGGGAAGCTCGTCGCCAACTTCGTCTGCCTGGAAAATCTGACGGAAACGCTCGCCGTTCTCAAGCATGCCGGTTGGCCCACCCAGCTCTCGCAGATCATGATCAGCCACGACCAGGTACTCGGAGGCTTGACCTCGCTGGTTCCGCAACGGCCGGTCTGGGTTTTGCGATCGACGCGCCCGTTTGACGCCAACTCAGCGAGTGGACCGCCATGATCCATCGCGAGGGCTGGAGTCTCGCGAGCGCGATGTTTGGGATGGCCCTAGGATCGCTCTTCCTCGCCGCGCTCGTGGCGCCAGCCGACCGGGATTCGCTGGTCAGCGTTGCAGTCGTCGGGCATCTGTTATGGCTGGCAGCCATGGTGAGCGATTACAGACATAGGCGGCTCACGACGCGAGTTCAGCGCTGTTGGGTGTCCTGTGTCGTGTTCGGAGCATTCGCGCTGGGAGAACTCCTCGGCCTTGGACTGTCTCGAACGAACCCGGACACCTACTTCACCGTTTGGTTCGGAGTCGCACTGGCGCTCGCGATCGCTGGTGTCATCGGCGCCATCGCGCAGGAGCCGGGAGATGCCGTTTTCGTAGGCCAACTCCTGTTTCATGGTGTCACGCTCTTGCCGCTCGGGCTGCAAGTCGTCCTGGCGATCGCGACTTGGACGGGAGCGTCCGTGGACTCGAGCCGATATGACGCGATCGTGGGCGCGACGATCCAGATCTACTGGGTCCTCGCACCGGGCGTTCTGGCTGCGCTCGTCAAGGTGATCGCCGGACTGAATCGGGCACCCGGCAACCGCAATTCCGCCTGGATCGTGCTAGTGTGCCACCAAGCGGCGATTGTACTGCTGCTCTTCCGCTGGACGCTCTCCAGGGCCTGAATCCGTCATCGCTCACAGCAGTTTGCCGAGCACGATCCCAAAAACAAAAACCAGCGTGAGGATTCCCGAGACCACCGCCAGTGCATGGCCAGGCTTCTTCTCGGCAAGTTCCGCTAGGGGGCGAAACCAATCCGGATACTCGGGTCGCACCATTTTGACGACCGCAGGCGAAGGGGCCGGTGCAGGTGCGTCGGACGGCGTGGAGTCCTGCCCGATAACCGCGCTCTTGGAGACATTGACCGGCCCGCTCTTGTTCCTGGGTCGGGTGAGTGCTTGAAGCGCCTCGGCGACCTCGGCCGCAGTCTGGAACCGGTCCGAAGGTTTGTGAGCCAGGAGCCGATCCATGACCCTGGAGAGGCTCGCAGGCGAGTCCGGTAAGACGTCCGCAAGTGGGACCGGCTTACCGCTGATCCGCTTGCCCAGCCTTTCAATCGGCGATTCGCCCGGAAATGGGAGTCGACCTGTGATCAAGTGATAAACCGCACAGCCAAGGCTGTAGAGGTCGCTCCGACCGTCCACATCCTTGCCGCACGCCTGCTCTGGAGACATGTAGTCGATGGTTCCCACGGCGATGCCGTCGGCGGTCGCGAACGTTGCCTCGAGGTCCGCCTCCATCAGGACACCCAGGCCAAGGTCCAGCACTTTGATTCGCTTGTCTTCGCCGAGGAGCAAGTTGGAGGGTTTGATGTCGCGGTGGACGATCCCTTGCTCATGAGCGTGCGCGAGCCCGAGCGCGGCCTGACCCGCATAGTCGATCATTTCCGCAACCGGCAACGGCCCTTTGCGCAGTCTTTGTCCCAGGCTGACGCCGGGAATGTACTCCATGACGATGTAGAGCACGTTCCCCGTTTGATCTGCGTCGAAGGCCCGGACGACGTTGGGATGATCGAGTCG
Source organism: Singulisphaera sp. (assembly GCA_027451445.1). Taxonomy (GTDB): domain Bacteria; phylum Planctomycetota; class Planctomycetia; order Isosphaerales; family Isosphaeraceae; genus DAIDJG01. The sequence goes on along the minus strand of DAIDJG010000113.1, from coordinate 19,676 downwards.
CCCGACGAGCTTCATCTCGCGCTGGAAACGGGCAACGACCCGCTCGTTGCTCACGATCTCGGGCGCGATGATCTTGAGGGCGACGACCCGATCCATGAGGACGTGATGCGCCTTGTAAACCCGCCCCATCGATCCCGATCCGAGCCGGTCCAGAATCGCGTAACGACCGACCACCAGCCCGTGCGACTTGTTCTTCAAGAATCGGTTGACCTGGTACTCCGTCAGGATCTTGTCGTGAACCAGCCGCTCGCCAAGCTCTTTCACGTCGAACGGATATTCGCCGCTGAGCACCTTCGACTTGATGTCGGCAAGCTGACGGTCGGTCAGAACACCGGACGCGCGAATGACGGGCAGGAGGTCTGCCGGAATGCCTTCGGAAGGCTTTGGCTTCTCAAAAGTCGCCACTACACGCACTCCCCCGCTCGTCCCTCAGCCAGCCTCCGCCACGCGCGCCGTCGCCTCCACGGAAACACTGACGATACCACACGGGCACCCCACACTCAATTTCCGTGCCGGCCGTTTCTCGTGTTTGATCATAGAACACAGGGCGAAGTTCCGAACGACCTTCCAATCATAATCCCGTCTATCGCGTCAAATGCGTTAATGCCGCAATAACTCAGCCTTCCGTTCCCAATTCGTCGGCTAGACAGCGCACCGGCCGGCGACTACGATATCCCTCTTGCGCCCCCCCGGTGAGCTTGAAACTATCCACGGTCAAAATGTGTTGCGCCCCAGTGAAGGAACCGCCGCATGGTTGAGCACGAAGATTCTCAGTCTATCCTGCGCAACTTCCGGCAGACTCAAGAATTCTTCGTTGGGATCGATAGCGACGGCTGCGCCTTCGACACGATGGAGGTGAAGCACAAGGAGTGCTTCATCCCGAACATTGTCCGCGTGTTCCACATGGAGGCGATATCCAAATATGTTCGTGAAGTTTCCGAATTTGTTAACCTCTATTCGTACTGGCGAGGGATTAACCGTTTCCCGGGACTCACGCTGACTCTCGATTTGCTGTCCGATCGTTCCGAGGTCCACGACCGGCGCTTCACGCTCCCTCGCCTGCAAGGACTGCGAAGCTGGCTGGAGCGTGAAACCAAGCTGGCGAATTCCGCATTGAAGCGAGCCATCGAGACCACCGGCGACCCCGATCTGGCTCTGGCGCTCGAGTGGAGTGAGGCGGTCAACCGGTCGATCGCCGAGACGGTCCGCGACGTTCCGCCGTTCCCTGGCGTGCTCGAATCGTTGCAGTCCATGGCTGGCAGGGCCGACGTCATGGTGGTATCCGCAACACCCGCAGAGGCTCTCCAGCGTGAATGGACCGAGCACGGGCTGAAACCCCTCGTGGCGCTCATCGCAGGACAGGAGCTGGGGAGCAAGAAAGAGCAGCTCGGCCTCGCAACAGCAGGACACTACGCTCCCGAAAGGGTCTTGATGGTCGGCGATGCACTCGGCGACCTCAGTGCCGCACAGGCGAACGGCGCACTGTTTTATCCGATCGAACCCGGCCGCGAAGACGAGTCGTGGGCGCGATTCCTTCGAGAGGCCTTGCCACGATTCTTCGCCGGTACTTACGCTGGTGCGTACATGGACGACCGTATCGCGCGGTTCCGAGCACTTCTGCCGGAGACGCCGCCTTGGAAGCGTCCCTGAAATCCCGGCCTGCGTTCCGATCCCGAACAGCGTTTCCCCTGAGACCGCCACGAACGGCGCGGCGGACAGTTATTATGGACAACGGCGTACTTTCCTCGTCCTTCTCGTAACGACGTGAGCATGCACGATGAGCACACCGACTGCTGACATGGGACTAATCGGCCTGGCTGTGATGGGCGAGAACCTCGTCCTGAACATGGAGAGCCACGGCTTCACGGTCGCTGTCTTCAACCGCACCACTTCGAAGGTCGATCAGTTCCTGGCCGGCCGCGGGCAGGGGAAGAAGCTCGTCGGTTGCCGCACCGTGCAGGATCTCGTCGCCGCCCTCAAGCGCCCTCGTAAGATCATGATCATGGTCAAGGCGGGTCCGGCCGTCGACGATGTCATCAACGAGCTCGTACCGTTCCTCGAGCCGGGTGACATCCTGATCGATGGTGGAAACACGCACTACCCCGACTCAACCCGGCGCACCCGTGACCTCAAGTCGAAGGGGATTCTCTTCATCGGCACCGGCGTGTCGGGCGGCGAAGAGGGCGCCCTCAAAGGGCCCTCGATCATGCCCGGCGGAAACCCCGAGGCGTGGCCCAGCGTCAAGCCGATCTTCCAGGCCATCGCCGCCAAGGTTGCCGACGGCACACCCTGCTGCGACTGGGTCGGTATCGAAGGCGCAGGGCATTACGTGAAGATGGTGCACAACGGCATCGAATACGGCGACATGCAGCTCATCTGCGAAGCGTACCAGCTCATGAAGACGCTTCTGCGCATGGAGCCCCACGCCATGCACGACGTCTTCGCACGCTGGAACACCGGCCCGCTCGACAGCTACCTGATCGAGATCACGCGCGACATCCTGGGATACAACGATCCCGAGTCAGGCAAGCCGATGGTCGACCTGATCCTCGATACCGCCGGCCAGAAAGGGACGGGGAAGTGGACCGTCACCTCCGCCCTTGACCTCGGGGTACCGCTCACCCTCATTGCCGAGGCGGTCTTTGCCCGGTGCCTCTCGGCGCAGAAGGATGAGCGTGTCGAGGCTTCGAAAGTGCTGGCCGGGCCCGACGGCACGTTTGACGGCGATCCCAAGTCGTTCATTGACGATGTGGAAATGGCCCTTTACGCCAGCAAGCTTATCTCCTATGCCCAGGGCTATGCGTTGATGAACGCGATGGCCAAGGAATCGGGCTGGGAGATCAATAACGGCGGCGTCGCGCTCATGTGGCGCGGAGGGTGCATTATCCGGAGCGCATTCCTCGGGAAGATCAAGGAGGCGTTCGATCGCAACCCGAAGCTGACAAACCTTTTGCTCGACCCATACTTCAAGGAACAGATCGCCAAGGCCCAGCCCGGCTGGCGGCGTGTCTGTGCGGCGGCGGTCACTCAGGGAGTTCCCGTCCCCGCGATGAGCTCGGCGCTCGCCTATTTCGACGGCTACCGCAGCGCCCGTCTCCCGGCCAATCTGCTTCAGGCCCAGCGCGACTTTTTCGGGGCCCACACCTACGAGCGGATCGACGCCCCTCGGGGACAGTTCCACCACACCAACTGGACCGGCCGCGGAGGGACGACATCCTCCACGTCTTACAACGTCTAAAGCGAGGGGCTTGACGCCCCCCGAACACTTGGGGAAACGACGCTTGTCGGGGAATTCCGTGATTCGCCGACGGTGCGTTTCTTTGACGTGATAGAGTTAGGAACCAGGGCCTCTTCCGTCCGAGGTCCACGACGTAACCACGCCGGCCCCAAAGCGTACGGACTCGGTCGCAGGGGGGAGTAGCGACTGATGGCGGTCGAGAAAAACACACCGCGACGCGACCGCCATCTGGCCGAAACCCTCGACATGGGGACGAACGGCCTTTTGTCCGACCCAGGTTTCGACCTGGAACCGCTGGATGACAGCGGTTTCCCGGCCGAGGATGATCTGCTCGGCCAGACGCTCGGTCAGTACCGGCTCGAAGAAGTCGTCGGGCGGGGCTCCATGGGCCGGGTGTACCGGGCGGAACACCTCGGCCTCGGCCGGCCCTCCGCACTCAAGGTGATGAACCCTGGGCTGGTCGCCAAGGAACCGCAACTCCAGGAACGCTTCTGGGCGGAAGCGCGCGCGGTCGCCCAACTCGTCCACCCGCACGTCGTCACGGTCCACAACCTGGGGACTGACCGGGGCTACCACTTCATCGAGATGGAGTACATCGCCGGCGGTTTCAGCCTGAATGAGACGCTCATTCGTCAGGGACCCTTCGGACCGAGCCGCGCGACCGAACTGGTCCGGCAGGTGTCCCTCGGCCTCGGCGCAGCACACGCCGCGGGGTTGATCCATCGTGATGTCAAGCCAGCAAACGTCCTCCTCACCGCCGAAGGCGCAGCGAAGCTGGCTGACTTCGGCCTGGTGCGACACCGGGGTGAGCTCCGGCTCGCCGGTGTCCCGATCGCCGGCACGCCGACGTTCATGGCGCCCGAGCTGTACATGGGCGTTCCTGCGAGTGCTCGATCCGACCTCTACGCCGTCGGCGTGATGTATTTCTACCTTCTCTCGGGCATGCTTCCATTCGCGTCGGATCGACTCGGCCGCCTGGTTCAGCTCCACCGGAACGAACCGATTCCCGACATCCGGCAACTCGTCCCCTCCGTACCCGATGTCGTGGTTCCGATCATCGAGCGTTGCCTGGCGAAGCGACCCGATCGGCGCTATCGTTCCGCCGACGAACTGGCCGACGATCTCCAGACCGTGGTCTATCAGCTTCGAGACAGCGAGGCGCTGGTGCAAGAGATCCTGGAGGGTCTCGACTGCTTCGTCCAGGGCGCGCGCACCAATTACCGGGTCTTGTTCCAGTTGCCCGGCGACCGCCTTCAGGAAGTGTACCTGGAGTTCGCGCAGGGGGCTCAGGGCGAGCGCCTTTTGCTGGTTTTCTCTGTGTGTGGGGCGGCAGTCCCCGGTTACTTTGAGTCGGCATTGAAGCTGAACGCCAGGCTCACTCACGGCAGCATCACGATTCGCAACGTCGACGGCCAGCCGATGTTTGTGATGACGCGGACGTTCCTGCGCGATCACGTGTGTGCGGTCGACGTCCGGGCAGCCATGCTCGAAATCGCCCGGCGCGCGGATCGCGTCGAGCAACAGCTCAGTGACAGCGATCTTTATTGAGGCGAACGACGGGGAGTACCCATGCCAGCGGCCGGGGACGTCAAGGCGGCCAGTCTCGCCATCTCGGCGGCGGTGCTGGCGATCGCAGGGCTTCTTTCGTTCAGGCAGTGGCACGAGTGGCGCCGGCGGAGTTCCGACCTGTCGCTCGACGATAGCCGCTATTTTCGCGATCAAGATCGCCGGCGCGCCATTGGGGCCCTCGTGATGGTCTTGCTGGCGGTCGGGTTGTCGCTCGGTTCGCGCATTCCTCATCTTGCGGCCAGGCACGCGAACCCCTGGTTCATCATGGTCTGGCTCGGCGTCTTTGGCCTGATCTTCGTTCTGCTCGCCCTGGCATTCTCCGATCTCATGGCAACTCGGCTTTATGCAAGGCGACACCGTGGCGAAATCGCGCGCGAACGACTTGACCTCCTCCGCGATACGGCCCGCCGCCGTTTCGATGACGATGAGCCCTGGCAAACGCCCCCTGCCCCCACGAACGGCTTCCCCCACTAGCCGGCGGTCCGAGGCGCCCGGAATATTGGGAAAATGCATGAAGTGAGAGCGATGTATTGGTTGACGCGATGTTAAAGGAGGGTTAAGATTCTCGTAGGGAAGTTCCAGGATGCAATGGCTCTCGAGACGCTGGGGCCTTGAGGGCGCAGAGATTCGGACACGAGCATGCCCCTCCCGAGCAAAGTTTCGCTCGTCTCTTTGCCTCGACTCCCTCTCTCCTGGCGGCGCATGTCTCGCAGCCACGCCCATCTTTCAACTATCGACGCCACGGCTTTGCCCTCTTCCGGGGAGGTCTTCTCGATGCGGTTCACGGTCACGATCAGCCGGCTCCTTCGCGGCTGGTGTTGGGCATTGCTGGCAATATCGTCGGCCGCAAGCGTCTCCCACGCGGAGCCTGATCCGAAGACCTACTGGGACGTCGCCGAAGTCCGAACCGGAATGAAGGGGTTCGGACGGACGGTAATGGTCGGCACGAAGCTCGAAGAATTCCACGTCGAGGTGCTCGGCGTCATGCGCGACGTGAGCCCCGGCCGCGACATGGTCCTCTGCCGGCTCTCGGGTTGCAACCTTGAACATGCAGGCATCATTCAGGGGATGAGTGGGAGCCCGATTTACATCGACGGCAAGCTCCTCGGCGCCGTGGCGTTTGCGTGGGAGTTCGGCAAGGATCCCATCGCCGGGGTGACCCCCTTCCAGCAGATGGTCAAATACGTTCGGGCGAACGACCGCCGGATCGCCGCGGAGTCGAAAGACGCCGGCAAGGGCGACGGAGTCCATGCGTCTCGCGAAGGGCAGTCCACCCGCGTCGAATTATTCGTGGGCGACGATGCACCGGCGCCGACGATTGCCGCCGCAGCGGCAAACCCAACGCTCGCGGGAATGCGGGCGATCGCCATGCCACTGGCAGCATCAGGCTTCTCTCCAAGAGCACTCGCCCTCCTCAGCGAAAAGTTTCAGCCGATCGGGCTCGCCCCGATGGCGGGCGGGGCCGCCCCCGAACGAATCGTGCGCGAAGAGGGCGACAAACCACTCGTTGCGGGTGCGCCGTTGAGTGTGGCGATGGTCACCGGTGACTTCGACCTCTCCGCCATCGGCACCGTCACCCACGTTGAGGGCAATCGGGTTTACGGCTTTGGCCACCCAATGTTTAGCCTCGGCTCGTGCGAGTTTCCGTTGATGACGGGCTACATCCATACCGTTTATCCCCGCGCGAGCGTGAGCATGAAAATGGGCTCACCGCTCAAAACCGTTGGGGTGCTCGACACCGACGTCAGCACCGGTATCGCCGGGCGAATCGGTCCCGTCCCCGACATGCTTCCCCTGAGCGTCCGCGTCAAGACTGGTCGATACTCGGAACCGAGAACTTACAACGTCCAGATGGTCCGGGAGCCGAATCTGCTGCCCACACTGGTCATGTCCGTGCTCACAAATGCGATCGACACCGAGGGAAACCTTCCCGAGGAGCTGACAGCACGGCTTAAGGCACGTATCAAGATCCACGGCTTCGATCCCATCGAAGTTCAGGACACAATCAGCGGTGCCCGCTACAGCGGCCCGTTGGGACCGGCTCAGATGTTCACTCCGATCGCCTCGATTGTGAACCTTCTGACACGCAACGCGATGAAGCGAATCCGGATCGAATCGATCGACTGCGACATCGAGATCGCCACTGGCCGCAATATTGCCACCATTGAAGCGGTCCGGCTCGCCTCCGACCGTCTGGAGCCGGGCGAGGACTTGCGAGCGACCGTCACGCTCAAGCCGTTCAAAGGCGAGCGGCAGACCGTTGAGGCGGTTCTGACCCTTCCCAAGGATCTGGAAGAGGGGCAATACGAAGCGAGCCTCTGCGACATGTCCAACAGCCTGCGCCGCAAGTTCCGGAACGAGCCCACTTTGCTTGATCCGCGCGACCTCGAGGGCGTGGTGGAGGCGATTCGAGTCCAGACCGCGGCAAAACGTACGACGCTCTCGCTGCACATTCCCTTGCCCGATCGCGGCTTGTCGGTCGAAGGTCAGTCCTTGCCGGATCTGCCACCGAGCGTTCGGGCCGTGTTCTCGAGCACGCGACACAGCCCCGAGCCAGCGCTGCGCAGCGACCTGGTAACGGCCGTCGACACGCCCTGGGTGCTGGAAGGCGTGCAGTCGCTCAGGTTCACGGTTGTCAAGAACACCGGACTGTCCTTAAAGTGAGGGGCGCGCGAAGCGCCGTATGTCGCTGGCCCGAGATTTCGGGATCAGGCCCTTCGGGGACGGTCGCTTCGAGGAGCGACCGCACCCCGATCCCGAGGCCGGAATGCCGAAAGAATTCCCCCGTCCGCCGATCCTCTCACTCTTCCGACCGATCCGCGTTGCTGGCCTGGCCTGCGTCGCCTCGGCGCTCCTGATTTCGAGCCTCGCCCTGGCAAAACTCGAAACGTGGCGTGAAGACACGTCGGCGGCGTTCACGAAGGGAAAACGTGAGCGGGTGGTCATTTCGGAAAACGGCCGCGTCCGTCTCGGTCAGGCTCTCATTCCGACACCGAAGATCGGCGCTGCCCACGTCTGGGACATTGCCCGTTCCCCGACTGGCGAACTCTTCGTGGCCACAGGCGATGAAGGTAAGGTCTATCGCCGAGAGCCGAAGAACGACGCGCCCTGGATGCTCGCGTACGACTCGTCCGACACGCAGGCGCTCTCCCTCGTGACGACCCCAGACGGCCACATTTTTGCCGGAACCGGACCGACGGGACAGGTTGTCGATGTGACCGACCCCAAGCATCCCGCGTCACGACCCGATCCGAAGGTCATGTACATCTGGGACCTCGCGTGCGACTCCAAGGGCCAACTGTTCGCGGCCACGGGGCCGACGGGCCAGCTCTGGAAACGCTCTGTGGAAGGCAAGTGGTCCCTGCTCCTGGACAGCAAACATTCGCACCTGCGTTGCGTCACCGTCTCGAAGGAAGGGGTCGTCTACGCCGGGAGCGACGGCGACGGACTCGTCTACCGAGTGGCTGCGGACGGTAAAGCATCGATTCTATTCGATGCGAGCCAGAATGAAGTCACGAGCCTCTTGCTGGACAGCGACGGCACACTGTACGCAGGAACGGCGAGCGAAACGGGCGCCGGCGGCCAAACTCGAACTTCTCCGCTCTTCACGGGGGCCGACTTCCCGCCGAGCTCACGGGCCGGCTCGCCGCCAGCCGAGGCCGTGGCCGCCCAGGAACCTCCCCCGCCGGAGCCGACTCCTCCGCGGCCAAACTCGACCCGCCCCTCGCCGGGCGGCGGGACATCCGGATCTCGACCCGTATCAGCAGGCGAGAACGCGGTTTACAAGATTGACTCCGAGGGTATCGCCCGCGAGGTGTTTCGCGCCCGCGCCCTCATTTTTGCGCTGGCACGACAGCCTGGCCGTCTGCTGATCGGAACCGGCCCGGATGGGGTACTTTACGAGGTCCGAGACAACGACCACGAATCCGCTCCGGTAGCAAAGCTCGATCACGGACAAATCCTATCGTTGCTTTCAGACCCGCAAGGGAACTTGCTGATAGGTGCAGGCGATCCCGCGGCGGTCGTCCAGCTCGCCTCGGGGCATGTCACGTCAGGCACGCTCGTTTCCGAGGTGCGCGACGCCAAGCTGCCGAGCCGGTTCGGGTCGCTTTCCTGGCGCGCGGAGACGCCTCCAGGCACGTCCGTGGTCTTGCAGGTGCGCTCGGGGAACGTCGGTGAGCCCGACGAGACGTGGTCGGACTGGTCGGATGAGCAAACCGACGCCAATCGATCAAAGGCGCTCGCGCCGGCTGGTCGTTACATTCAGTACCGGGCAACACTGAAAACAAACGACCCGAAGACAACGCCCGAGCTTCACTCCGTGGTGCTCCGCTACCAAACGGTGAACCTAGCTCCCGAAGTAACGCGCATTGATGTCCCGGACGTGAGCGCCGGCGACGGCACGGCGCGTCAAACACGGCTCACCCTGCGCTGGGAAGCGCACGATGCGAACGACGACGACCTGACGTACACACTTCGGCTCCGCAAGGAAGGTTGGCCCAACTGGATCCGGCTTAGCGAGGAACCGCTCACGGAAAAAACCTTCTCCTGGGACACCACCACCGTTCCTCCAGGCCTTTATCGCGTGCGGGTGTCCGCGAGCGATCGACCTTCCAACAATCCCGACGACGCGCTGGGCGCGGACCGGGAGAGTGAGACATTCATCATCGATCACGAGTCGCCCACGGTCAGCGTCACGCCCAAGGGCCGGGGGGCAACGATCACGCTCAAGGATAACCTGACCCGGCTCACCAAGGCCGCCTACGCTGTTGACGGAGCCGATTGGGTGTCCATCTTTCCGGACGACGGCCTCTTCGACACCGGCAACGAGACGATCACCTTGTCACTACCAGACCTCAAGGCTGGGAGCCATGTCCTCGTCATCCGGGCGTCGGACGCGGCAGGGAATATCGGCACCAGCGACGCGCTCGTCGAAGTACCCTGAAACGGTCGCGCGTGGGTGGCAAAAGTGAACCAATCGCTCGGGACCGACCGATGGTCAAGGATTCCGACGTCCAGGGGAAACGCACGTCGTGTTTACAATCGCAGATCGATCGGTCTGCCGGAGACCGAAGGCCCGGGGAGTCACACTTCCCGAGGTGATCGTTGTCGTCGTGATCGTGGCACTTGCGGGTCTCCTGTTCATGCTGTTTCTGCCCCGCCAGCGGGAAGTCGCCCGCCTGGCGGCGTGCCAGAAGAACCTGATGCAGATCGGCCGCGCGGTCGCGCTCTACGACCAGGATTTCGGCTCGCTTCCGTTCATCGTCGCGCTCAACGATGACGTAGCGAGTCGAGCCACCGGTCCGCTGTACGCGCTATTGCGCGACCTTGCGATCCCGGATTTCCGATCGATCCCCGAATTGCCGAACCGCCCGGAGAAGCACCCGAGCCTGGTCATCGCCGAACGCCGGCTTGCCGACTTCATCTGTCCCAGCGATTCCAACGCGTTCGCGGGCATCCACGTGGCCCCCGTGAGCTATCGCGCGACGACCGGCGACGAACCAGACGGTCGTGACGGGGCCTTCGCCCCCGGCCGGAAAACGAGCCTGGAGAGCATCGAAGCATCCGACGGACTCAGCTTCACTGCGCTCTTTGCCGAGCGGCTGGTCGGAAACGGCCAGCAAGCTTCTCCCTTGCCGTTCAACTACGCCCTAATCGGCCGGGCAGTTAGCGCTGAAGGTTGCGGCACACCGCCCCCCACTGCCTGGCACGGTGATGCCGGGGCGGCCTGGGCGCTGGCGAGTTGGCGCTCGACACTGTACAACCACGTACTCACCCCCAACGCAGCACCGTCATGCATCTCAGATTCCGGCCAAACGGCACTCATGGGGAGCTCGAGTGGACACCAACAGGGCGTCAATGTCCTGTTTGGAGATCTCGGCATTCGCACGTTCTCGTCACGCACCGATCCTGCAATCTGGCGCGAATGGGCGCGCTTTGACAGTTCCGCGTCGCGATCCGAGAACTCGCAAGCCCCGAACTGAGCGATCGTCAGGCCTTTAGAAACCAAACCCCAAGGATCTCCCACCATGGACCGGCCCGCCCTGATCTTTGACTTCGGAAACGTCGTTGCGCACTTCGACTACCGTAGAGCATGCACGCACCTCGGCCGGTATCAAGGGATCTCGGGAGAGGACTTTCTGGAACGAGTGAAGGGCTTGGGATTCTCGTCGCTCTTGCAGGACTATGAGCGCGGTGCGCTGGCGTCCGAACAGTTTGCCGAGATGTTCTGCGAGCGGATCAACCTCCGTATCCCGTACGAGGAATTCGTTTCCCACTGGTCCGACATCTTCTGGCTCAACGAACCCGTTGCCGAATTGCTCGTTGAGCTCAAGAAGCAACGATACACCCTCGTTCTCGGCTCCAACACCAATCCCCTCCACGCGTCCCAATTCCGGCACCAGTTCCGTGACACGCTGGCCCACTTCGACGACTTGGTGCTTTCGTACGAGGTTGGCCACATCAAGCCTACTGCCCCCTTCTATCGCGCCTGCGCCCGGGCGGCGCGTCGGCCCGAGTCGGAATGCGTGTTTATTGACGATCTGAGCGAAAATGTCGAAGGCGCCGTGGCTGCAGGCTTGCGGGGGATCCACTTCGTTGACGCGGCTTCGCTACGCGCCCGGCTCCGCGATCACGGCGTTGCCGTCGCATGAAGCCGCGTTCCAGGCCGTATGGCCGTCAAATTCGATTCGGTGCGTCGATCTCGGAAGGTCTTCCAGGCTTCCGAATTCTCGCCCTGCGCTCAACTCCCGTTTGACTTCGCGGGGGTATCGGCCACACTCGTAGTGATCCGTCTCGACACTCTCTGCGCCGAATCCTTGGAATTCGCCCGCACGACCCCTCCGATATCACACCTCCGCGAATTCTCCAAAAACGGACTTGACGGATGACCTTCACACGACAATGATTGAGTGCGTGCATGCAGACAATGTAGCTAGCATAGATTGGATAGTTTTCCGGAAAGCCTCTCGACTGGGAAGAATACGGATTGCGGGCATTTTTGGCCGTGCGATGGAGCCGGGTTGGTTGCTGTTTTGGCCACTTTTTGTTGACGATCGCGACGCAGACGCAGTGGGTCAACAGTCCAGGATCATGTTTCGGCCTTGGAGCGAGGCAAACGACTGAGGCGACGAGAGTGGGGTAACGAGCCGTTGCTCCGCGTCCGTCTTCTGGGGACGAGTCACAAGCGGATCACCTTGATCATTCTGGAGCCTTCGCTCCCAACTTGAGGTAGGCCTGCACTTGGGCAGGGGCACCTGACGGGACGAAAGGGCGAGGGCATCCGAAGCATAGCGGGGAGCCTGTCGATGGCGAGCTTCAAAGGATCGAAACGGAACCCGGGACGCAATCGGCGAGGCGCCATCAAAACGGTGCAGCGCGGCAGCTACCTCGTGATGGAGTCACTGGAAGAGCGTACGCTCCTCGCGGCCTCGCCTTACACGCCGTGGCAGGCGACGAACACCAATCTCGCTGACGTCGTGAACGGGCCGATGGCAAACGAAGGCCAGAAGCTCATCGACGTCTATCAGTCGTACCTCAGCGGCCAGGGATTCCAGCAGTTGGCCGCAAACTACCCTGAGCTTCAGTTCCAGGGGAACGACGTCGCGATTGGGGTCAACGACAACGGCGGAGACTTCAGCGCGTTCCAAACGGCGCTGCAAAACGTTGGAATGCAGGTCGCCGCCTCGAGCGCCTATTACGGTGAAGTCGACGGCTACGCGCCCATCTCGGCGCTGCCCACGATCGCACAACTTCCGCAGACGCTCGCCGCGCATCCGATTCAGAAGCCCCAGACCAGCTACGTCGGTGTTGCGAACAACGAGGCGGAAACATCAACGTTCTCAAACGTGGCCCGGACTCAGTTTGGCGTGGATGGCACCGGAGTCACGGTGGGTGTGCTCTCGGACAGCGTGAGCCAGCTTCAAAACGGTTTGGCGGACTCCGTCGGCACGGGCGACCTACCGAACAATGTGAAAGTCATCCAGGATGGTCCCGCCGGCAGCACGGATGAAGGCCGAGCGATGCTCGAGAATATTCACGACATCGCGCCGGGTGCGTCGCTGCAGTTTGCGACAGCGTTCATCGGAGGTGACCTGGGCTTCGGCAACAACATTCGCGCACTCGCGTCAGCCGGATCAAACATTATCGTCGACGACGTCAGCTACGGTGACGAACCTTTCTTCCAGGATGGACAGATCTCCCAGGCGGTCAACGCAGTCGTCGGTCAAGGGGTGACTTACTTCAGTTCGGCCAGTAACCAGGCAAACGATGGTTACCTGTCCAACTTCCGTGGTACCAACGCAAGCGTTGGCTCCCTCGGCCAGGGCCGATACATGAACTTCAACCCCAACGGGGGTAACCTGACCGAACTGCCGATCACCGTCGGGGCCACCGCCTCGAAGGCGAACCCGGCCGAGATCATCATGCAGTTCGACCAACCGTACCGGACCCAGGAACCTGCCGGTGCCACCAACGGTCCATCGTCAGAGGTCGATTTTTACATCCTCGACTCCAGCGGGAATATCGTTGCTTCGAGTACCACGAACAACGTCGCGGCGCAAAACCCGGAGCAATTCCTCACGATCAGCGCTCCCGGCAACTACTTCGCCGTCATGAAGGTGAAGAGTGGTCCGGACCCGGGACACGTCGAGTTCGTTGAGTTCAACGAAAACGTTGACCTCACGGTCTCCCAACAATTCGGGAGCGCGGGCGGAACTTACTATCCGACGAGCTACGGGCATCACACCACGCCCAATACGATCGGCGTGGGAGCGACTCCGTGGTGGGCTCCCCAACCTTATCTTGGCCAGAACCCTCTTCAATCGGAGCCGTTTAGCTCGTTCGGCCCGTCGGTTTATGTGCTTGATGCCAACGGCAATCCGCTGCCCAGTCCCGTCATCCCCCAAAACCCAACCATCACAGCCCCCGATGGCGGCAACACCTCGTTCTTCCCCGCGCCGGCCAACCTGAACATCATCGACACCAGCAATCCACCGTTCCCCGGCGAGCCGGCAACCACGACGAACCTTTCGCAACCGAACCTCCCGAGCTTCTTCGGTACCTCGTCCGCCGCTCCGAACGCCGCGGCGATCGGCGCGCTCATGAAGCAGAAGGTTCCTTCGCTCACCCCCTCCGAAATCCGGACGGGTCTGATCGCCTCGACAACTCCGATGGACGGCTCAGCCGCCGGAGTATGGAATCCGCAAGCCGGTTTCGGCTTGGTGAACGCGGTCAATGCGATCAGTGCTGTCGACATTCTGCGTGTTACCAACGCAAATCCGACGAACAACGCCGCACTCACAACTTCGCCTAGCGCGATCACCTTCACCTTCAACAAACCGATCAACTTCGCCACGTTGAGCGCAGCCGACCTCACGTTTACCGGGATGCCCAATGGAGTCTCGGTCCTGGTCGGAGCGCCGATCGCCGTCAACGATCCCATCAATCCGACGATCGTCTCGTTCCCCTTCTCGTTCACGACGAACCCCAGCGCGCTCATCGCCAACGGCATGTATGCCTACTCGCTCCAAAGCCCTGCGGTCGGGACGCAGGTAGCATCCGAAGATGGTAAGCCCCTTGCGCCGTTCTCGGGAACGTTTTCGATCAACGACACGATCGCGCCTCGAATCACGGACACCACCGTCAACGGCCGTTTCGTTAACATCCAGTTCAGCGAGCCGATGCGGCCGTCGACGATCAACTCGCAGACGGTCATTCTCGTCTACCAAAGCCCGAACGGACCGGTCTTCCTCAATGCCAATCCGAATTACAAAGTCACATATAACACAACGACACAACAAGCTACGATCGACCTGAGCGCCATCCCTCAGGTTCAGCTCCCGAGCGGACAGTACTTCCTTATCGTGCTGGGAGCCGGAAAACCAGGAGAATTGAGCGCCACCGACCTGGTCGGCAACGACCTCAACGGCCAGTTCAACGGGGTCTTCCCGTCCGGCGTCGCCGATCAACCGATCACGACCCCACCAACCCCGCCGCCGCACGGCGACTTTATCCAGTCGCTTAATGCCACACTCGCCGCGCCGATCGTTACGTCATTCCAGCTTGCCCCGCAATCCGATAGCGGCATTGCCGGCGATCAGAACACGAACATCAACAATCCGATGTTCGTAGGCCAGGTTGCCACAACGTTCCCCGGTACGCTCGGGGGGCTCACGGTCCTGGTCGAGTTCAATGCACTCCACGGCGGCAACCTGAACCTTTCGGTCGGCAGTGGCGGTCGAGGTTTCGGGGGCAACTACGACATCGTGGCCACGACGAACGCCCAGGGTGTATTCACCGTTCAGGCACCCTTCCTGCCCGAAGGCTTCAACCAGGTCCGCATCGTGGTCATCGGGCAGGCGGACCAGCCTCCCTTGCCGGGTCTCTCGTCGGCGTTCAACTCGTCGTTCCGCATCGACAATAGTTCGCCAACCATCGTCGCGGCGACTCTCGTTCCGGGCGGTGCCGCCTTGCCGCTGAGCGGCCCGAACACCTTGAACCTCTCGAGCCTGACGGCACTCTCGCTCAATGTTGACGATCCCAACAATCCCCCCGCGGGCTATCTGTCGACGCCTCCCTCGGTGTTGTTCGACGCCCTCGATCCCTTGACGGTCGGCAACATCAGCAATTACTCGCTGATCAACCTCGACACAGGGCTGGACGAGAGCACCTTCATCACGAGCGCCGTGTTCGTGGCGACTGGTACCGACTTTGTCACGACGCCCCCGAGCCGAATCAACCCGAGCGATCCGAATGCCGGCCGCGTCGATCTGACGTTCGCCCCCGGATTGCCTGCGGGCCACTATCAGTTCATCGCTCATACGGCCGAGACGGTGAACAAGGTCACGTATCCGGGCCTCGCGGACGCGGCAGGCAATCCCCTCAACAATTCCAGTTACTCGGCGATCACGGGGTCGAAAGATTTCGTCGTCGACGTCAACATTCAGCCCCAGCCCACCTACATCACCGCGATGGATGCGGTGAGCAATTACGCCGGTGGTCCTGCGAACTTCCCGAACAACACCATCGGCGGCCCGCGCTCGTACTACGAGCTGCCTGCGACCGGAGTAACCAACGACATCTCCGCGCCTCCCACGGCGTTCGTCTTCGACTTTTCCAACGCCCTTAGCACGACCGACTCGCAAGGGAACCCGATCAACTTCAGCAGCGACTTCTTCCTCGTTCGATCGGCCGATAGCGCTACAGCGCAGCCCGACGGCAATTTCGGCACACTCGGTGAGGGAGGACTGGGCGTCACCGGTTCGGGCTTCACGATCGTGCCGTCCACGGCGACTCTGTACGACCCGCCGCCATCGGGCCAGAGCGGCAACGGCATCGCACAGGGACAACTCGGCTTCGATCCGCTCAAGGCGACCCGCGTGGTCGTGACGCCGCTGATCTCGCTGGTCGCCGACGATTATCGCATCTACGTACCGAACGCCGGTGCAACGTCACTCTTCGACATCTACGGCAATCAACTCGACGGGGAATTCCTCGGTAACCCCACGGCGCAGGGATACTACCAGGACCTCATGCCGACCGGGCAGAATCGGGGAACTGCCGCCCAGCCCGACCTCTCGGGCGATGGCGTTGCAGGCGGCGCCTTCGAGACCGGTTTCGTCGTCGTTCCCAACGGCAACGTCATCTACGCACGCCCGGGTTACGCGGAAAACCCGCTCGATCCATCGACCGCCGCTAATGGCAGTCTCTCCAACCCCTATCCGGTGCTGGCGCCCCAGGTACTGCCCGCGAATGCGCCGGCGAATCCGAACAACGACCCCAACGGCGGCGTCAACGCCACGTCGCTGTTCTTCGAGAACTTTAATCAGTCCAACGGTTTCGTCGACCGGGCGGGGCTCGGACACTTCGCTCGTTCCGCCTTTGGAGCGGCCGAAGCACTCTCGAACCTCGGTCCCGTCGTCATTATCGCCCTCCCCGGTATCCCCCAGCGCAACCCGATCACCGGTGTGACGACGACACCAACCTTCGTGCTACAAGCCCCGGCAGGGTCGAGCCCCACGTTCAACGACGGGTCGGGCTCTGTGCCGTTCGACTCGATGCTGGTCTTCACCCAGGGGACGACGCTCAAGCTCGAGAACGCGTCGCTGTTCGCGCAAAACCAGGGCAGTTCCATTCAGGTGCTCGGCGGCCCCACACAGTCGACTGTGGTTAACTTCACGTCGTACAAGAACGACGCCATCGCCGGCGACACCAATAACGACGGTGCCAACACAGCCCCCAACGGCGGGGACTGGGGTGGCATCGTCTTCCGCAACTACGACTACGCGACCACCCGTACCATCGCCAATACGCCCGTTCCCGTCGATGGCACCCCCGTCGGGCCTGGCGGCCAGCCGGCCATCTCCGGTGAGGATGACGCCCTCTCATTCATCAACTTCGCCGTCATCAGCTACGGCGGCGGCGTCGTCCCGGCGACCAACGGCCTCGCTTACGACTCGATCACGGCCTTCAACAGCCGCCCGTATATCTCGAACGCTGTGATCAACGGCGGCGGCGACTCCTCGCAGGCCGCCATCTCGGGCGACCTCGACTCGTTCCGTGAGGACGACCTGACCCGCGGCATGATCGTGCGTCAGACCATCGTCAAGAACTCCAGCTTGAACGGCATCTGGATTCGCCCGGAAGTCACTGGTGTCGCCGAGCAGACCGACGCCATGACGTATCCCGCAAATCCGGTGACGCTCGGCGGTGTCGTCAACTACGTTCTCGACAGTCCGCTTCCCTTCGTGCTCACGTCCCTCCTGAACATCGGCCAGGAGCTCACTTTGGGGAGCGGGGGACAACTGGTCAACACCCAGACCCGGCTCTATATCCAGCCCGGAATGATGGTCAAGGGGGAAGAAGGGGCGGGCATTCAGATCCTTACCCCCGGCTCGAGCATCAACGTCGGCGACCGCAATTACCTCACCGGTTACGATGCCCTGGCCACGACCGACCCGCTCACAGGCTTGCCAACTTCGACTTACAGCCCGACCAGTCCGAACTTCCAGGCGGAAAACGCCAACGACGCGAACGTGGTCTTCACCTCGGCGCTCGACAACACGGCCCAGACGACGTACTTCGACCCTCAGACGCAGATTACGACCACAATCGTACCTCCCACCGACGTCCTCAACACCGGCGGGGTCGGACAGCCGACGCCAGGAAACGTCGCCAACTTCCAGCGCTGGGGCAGCCTGGCGATCTTCTCAGGCGCGGAAGCCGTGATCAACGACGCCAGTTTCTACTACGGCGGCGGCCAGCTCAACGTGCCCGGCGGTACCACCCAGCGAAACGTGCTCCGGCTCTACGGCAGCGCGAGCAAGGCAACCCCCGTCTTCTCGCAGCCAACCGGTACCGGTGGAACTGGAACGGGCCTCACGCCTCCAACCATCACCGGTTTCACCATGACGCCCGGCATGGGCGCACGCGTCATGGTCACCAACGACAATTTTTACTACAACCACGACACACCCATCGGCGCCGATCCGGACTGTTTCCTGGCGACCGACCCCACGACGCCGCTCAGCTCGGGTGCCCCGTTCATTCACGGCAACGTATTTGTCGGTAACGACATCAACGGCGTGGGCGTTGGCCCCGGCCTGCCTGACTTCGGTCAGCCCGGCGTCGATGGCTTCGACCTCACCAACAATTCGGTTTGGCCCGGCAGCGATTTCACCTACATCCTGCGCGGCACGATCATTCCGGAAAATGATCCGATCGCGAACGCTGCCGCGTTCCAAACGGGAGTGAACCAGACTTTCGGCCCGGGCACAGGCAGCACAACGCCCATCCCCCAGCCGACCCCGTGGATCACACTGACGATCCAGTCGACGCTGCCCGGGACGGTTCTCGCCGACAGCGAAGTCGTGCCCAAGCCGGGCGTCCCCGTGCTGGTCAAACTCCAGGGAGCGGGCGGCGGCGATGGCATCGTGGGAATGTCGAACAGCTCGAACAACGGCGGTGCCGGTTTTATCTTCGGAGCCGACGACGGCGTCTATCCGCCAACCGACGCCTACATCGACAACGGCTTGAACTCGCAGTTGCGCATCCTTGGAATCGGCGGCGACTCCACGACCGGCCAGCAACGCGTGCCGGCAATGCTCACCTCGATCCACGACGACACTCAAGGGACCACGGTGCGCGGCGTCACGATGGATACCGCAATCACCGGCGACACGAAAGCCCCGGCTGCGGGAGATGGCGGACTCATCTACATCGGTTCGTTCTCCCTGACGTCGTTCAACGCGTTCGACATCCGTCAAGGAAGTTGGATCGACAACGCGAATATCAGCTACATCACCCGCATCGAACTCCAGGGTAACACGCTGATTCAGCAGTATTACAAGGACCCGGAACTCATCTACCAGCAGTTGACGATTTCCGACTCGAACCTCAACGACTTCCGCGATGCCGGCGTTTTGACCGAGTCGTTCAACAGCGAGATTATCCCATCGAGCAGCTTCCTGTCCGGCGGCACGCTGCTGAACATGTACAACGACACGATCGCGAACATGCCGGAAGGTGTCCGTATCGATAGCCCTCCGGAGGCCTCGTCGGCACCACCCTATTATTCGGAACTCATCAGCCTCAATAACACGTTCTATAATGATGGTATCGGCATCGCTCTGGAGGGAATCTACGGCTCCAATCCGGGCGGTTCGATGGGCGCCATCATGGACAACATCTTCTCCAACTGCGCCACGGCTGCGGTCCAGGCCCAGGGTCAGACCAGCGGCAGCATCATGGAGTACAACCTCTTCTTCTCCAATGGTGCGAATGATCCCAACGGCGTCCCGAACTTCGGCGAGGTCGACGGCGACCCGAAGTTCATCGACCCGACCGCTGGCAACTTCGAGCTCGAGCCGAA
>DAIDJG010000112.1 GCA_027451445.1 Singulisphaera sp. | reverse complement strand
CTTGCACTTATGATCCGACAGGCGATGATCGCTCCAAAATGGCTGTTTTTCAGCCAACATAGCCTTGTTCGTTCCCCAGCAAGCTCAGCCATTCGCGGTGTGCTTTTTGGCCACCGGGTAAAAAGTGTCGGGTGGCCAGCCACAAAGGGGGGAGGGAGTTAAAACATCGACGTATTCCTCAATGCCGAGCTCCGAGACAAACGGCAACTTCGCGCGGTACTGGCCCTGGGCTCTCGCGGCCGTTGTCGTGCTCAGCGTCCTCGTCCGGGGTGCGCTGCTGTTCCGTCGGCCGAGCCGGCCTGACGATCCCGACAACTATTTGCCGCTGGCGCGGTCGTTGGGCGAGGGAAAGGGGTTGGTCTTCAACGGACGGCCCACGGCCTATCGGCCGCCGCTGTATCCGATTGTGCTTGCGCCGTTGGTGCAGGGCAGCGAAACCGAGATCGTGAGGCGAATTGGAGCGCTCCATATCCTGCTCGGAGCCGCTACGGTCATGCTGACCGCGGCCACGGCAAGGCGCTGGGGCCTCTCGCACGTCCGTGCCCTCATTGCGGCGACGGTCGTGGCCTGCGACCCGGTTCTCGCGGCTCAAGCGAGTTCAGTGATGACCGAGACGCTCGGTGCGTTCCTCGTCGCGCTCACCTTGTGGTCGCTGACGTGGCCTGGACTGCGCGGCGTGATACTCGGAGGTATTTCCTTCGGTGTCTCGTCGCTTTGTCGACCGAGCCTCCTGCCAGGGGCGGCGTTGACAGCGTTCGGGATCTGCTGGATTGGACCGGGAACGCGCCGAGCACGTTTCGGCCACGCTCTGATTCTGGTGCTGGCCACCGGCTTGACGCTTGCGCCCTGGGCAATCCGCAATCTCCGGATCCTTGGCGAGCCGGTCTGGACGACGACACACGGTGGCTACACGCTGTTTCTCGCCAACAACCCCTTCTACTATGACGAGGTGCTCCACGGCCCTCCGGGCGCGGTCTGGACGGGTCCGACCCAGCTTCAGTGGGTCGACTCCGTGTACGCCGCCGGGGTCGGAGCCACCGAGCCGGAGGGCGACCGCCGGCTGCAACGAATGGCCCTGGACGTGATCGCGAAGCGACCCGTGGATTTTGTGCGTGCCACTCTGGCGCGATTAGGTCGATTCTGGAGCGTCGCTCCCGCAGCGGCGGTCTATCCGAAGGCCTTCCGTCTTGCGACGGCGGTTTGGACAATTCCGTTGTGGTGCGCTTTCGTGGTCGGCCTGGTATCTCGAGCCCAGTGGGCCTGGCCACGCGCGGCGGCTCCGCTCGTGATCCTGGGGTTAACGTGCGTCCATGCCTTTTACTGGACCGACCTCCGAATGCGGGCCCCGATCGTGCCCGCCATCGCCCTCATCGCCGCCGGCGCCTCCCTGCCTCGAAGACCACCTCGACCCGACGGAGGACCCCCGGCCCCTTGCTCCGTCTCGGAGACGTCTCCTATCATTGGTCAGACGTGAAACTGACACAGGCCACCTCGGTCCAGACGAGAACATCGAGCGCCTCTCCACATGAGCAGCAACGACGTTGAGAGCCAATGCTCCGAGCGCATGGTGCCTGAGTCGGCGCACGCTCGAACGTTCTGGGAGCACGTCGAGCGCTACCGATTTTCGACCTCGTTCGTCCGGGGTAAACACGTGCTCGACATCGCGTGCGGAGAAGGCTTCGGCGCGGCTGGCCTCGCCCGTGGGGGAGCCGCAAGCGTGATTGGAGTGGACATATCCTCGGACGCGTGCGAGAACGCTCGACGCAAATACGGCCTGGATGCGCGCGTAGGAGATGCGCAGGCTATCCCGCTAGCGGATCGCTCCGTCGACGTGGTCACCTCGTTTGAAACGATCGAACACCTGACTGACCCCGCAGCGTTCATCCGCGAGTGTGCCCGTGTCCTTGTTCCCGAAGGCGTGCTGATTGTCTCGACCCCGAACCGGCCGGTCTACAGCCCCAAAGGATTAAGCAACCCCTACCACCAAACCGAGTTCGACGAGCGGGAATTCGTGGACTTGCTCCGCACCTGCTTCGATTCCGTCCGGTTATTCACGCAGTACCCCCAGAACGCATCTCCGTTGAGCCTGCGCTCGCTTGCCGCGGAACGTTCGCCCTGGATGCGGATCAAGGGATTCTGGCGGCTTTCATCCTGGCTTTGCGCCGCGATCCGCCCACACCTCAGTGCCGAAGTTAGGGCCATGGCGGACAAGCTCATCGTGCGTCGCGAGGTATTTCCCGCTTCGCTCCTGAATCCCTACCTCGTCCGACCCTACGCAAAACGGAGCGGTGAAAAACCCTATTATCTGGTCGCAGTCGCCGAACGGGTGAATCCCATGGCCCATCCAGAGCTCGATTCCGCCGCGCACCTTGCATCGGCATCAAGCACAAGACGATCGAACTAGAGCGCCGAACGGTTGGATTGCGCACGGTGACAACCAATCAAAACACAAAAGCATCAGAACTCCCTCCTCCGTGTGGGGGAGGGTTGGGGTGGGATGGTGAAACGACCGTGTTTTTTTACGTTTTTGGGCTTTGCACAATCGCGGTTTTTTGGTGCGCTCTGTCGGTCGTTCAATCGGAAGGAGTCCTTTCAGGAGCTGCGTCATGGAAGTCGCAAGTGTGCCGTC
>DAIDJG010000111.1 GCA_027451445.1 Singulisphaera sp. | reverse complement strand
GTCGGGAATCCGAGGAAAGTATTGATCGAGGTGCAGTACATTCTCCAGCATGGGACACCACGACTCGTCCCATTTTGCGGCCAGGGACTCGCTGATCTTGGTGTACTGTCGCTCGGACAGGTTCATGTCCTGGTCCATCTTGGTCACCAGGCTGCGAATGATGACGTTCTTGTAGTTTGCGTTCCTCCGTTCGAGCTCGGCCTCGTAGCGGTCCGCCTGTTCGGCGGGAAGGTATGTTCTGACCGCTTTGCGAAATCCATTCTGGATCCGGAGCCGAAATTCCTGCTGTGGCCTAATGATGGAAGTCCCGTTCATCATCCCGAGTCGTCCCGACACGAAAAGCGGAGCGGACTCCTGGAGGATTCGCTCGCCGGCGCGCGCGATCTGGAGCCGTTGTTCGCGGGTTGACGTGCAAACGGTGCGGATGAAATGGTACTCGATGCGCAAGATCGGACGGAGCTGAACCGCGGCCTGCTCGACGGCGGCGGCCTGGTTCGGGGCGGCAACCCGCGCCGGCGCAATCCGCAACAGCTCGACGGCCTTACCGGGCCTTTTCAATTCCTGCTCGGCCGCTTCCCGCGCGCGAGTCGCCTCCATGGCCTTCTTGCGGGCGGTGTTGAGCGCATCGATTGCGCGCTCGCGCATCGCCTCGGCGTTCTTCACCGGGTCGACGGGCCGGGGTGGAGCGGGCTCTCCTTGGTTCTTGTCCTGCGCAGGCGGGTTGCGTTCAACCTGGGCCACAGCCGTCGCCGACAGGGGAAACACGGTCGCGATGCCGACCAGAACCAGGCGTGCAACGGCTCTTCTCATGACCGGGTGCCCCAATGGATGTGACGACTACTTTGGGTCGTCCTGCTTCGACACGTCCTCCCGGGCCCGCTTCAACTCTTCATCCTCCGGAACCTCGTCAGCATCGGGTTTGTCGCGAGAATATGTTTGGACGAAGAGACCCCGTTGATTCACAGTGACGGTCCGCCAGATCACTTTTTGCGATTCGGTCAGATGGGGGACGATCACTTCGTCGTCGATCGACGGGAAGGTTTGAAGATACTGGAACATCTCCAGCGGAAGGGACCACGAGTCGGCCCAGTGGGTCTGGAGCGACTGGCGCACCTGCTCGCGCTGTTCGTTCGACAGGCAGAGGTCGTCATCGATCCGAGCCACCAGACTGAGAATCATCGCCTCGCGCCGAAAGGCATTTTGCCGGCTGACCTCGGTCTCATAGTGGGCCGCCTCTTCGCCGGAAGCCGCGTCCTTTACGGCTTTCGCGAGCGCTTGCTGGATCGCGGCTCGTGGGTCTGGGAACGGGTAGTCCCCCACGTTCCGCGGTCCCCGGCGCTTCACCTGGACCTCCGTGTATTGGCGTGAGGTCGCGCGGAGTGCCCGCTCTCCTGCCAAAGCGATCGACCGGCGCTGGTCCTTCGTCAGCTTGCAACGCGCTTTCACCAATCGAAACTCAACGCGCAGAATCGGACGGAACGACGCGATTGCCTCGGGGATCAGCTCTTCCAATGAGGGCTGGGCCGCTACTGGCGCAACGGGCGCACCGGCGGGTCGCCAAACACCCGCGCGACGGGGTACGAGTTTCGATAACTCGACTTCGAGCTCCTGAAGTCTCTGATCAATTTGCTGTCGTCTGCGCTGTTCTTTGAGTCGCGCGGCCGCCGTCTCGATATCGGCCCTCGGCACCTGTGCCGCCAGGGGCGGCGAGATCGCGACAGTCCAGGCCGCTGATGTCAGAAGGATGGCGATCAGACGATTGGAGCGATTTTCCTTGGGGTTGCGCACCGTATTCCATCGCGCCACACCCTTCGCCCGCGAGCGAACCTCATAACTCCCCCCCTTGGGAAGGGGGGGTGGGGATTGGCCGTTCCATGTGTGCGACTCAGCCACGAACTGCTCTCCTGCGTTTAACGGTTGACGGCCACGGCGCCAGCCGAATGCGTGCGCTGACTCCCCACCCCCCCCCGGCCCCTTCGGGGCCAGAGCAGTAGAGCGAAGAAAGTCGTGAGTAGAGGAGAAAGCGTCCTTTCGCTCTACTGCGGTCTACTCCCTACTTTCTACTCTCTTTCACTTCCCAAGGGGGGGAGTAATCTGTTTGCGCCATTCGAACGGGGGTTAGCCTTCCGATGTACGCAACCGAAGCCCCTAAGCCTCACTGCCCGCCCGGCCGTCGTTCGAGACGGTTGAAGTACTCATCGAGCCCCGCGCGGAACTCTTCGGGCAACGAGGGTCCCGCCTGGCCTGTCGCCTGGGAGACGCCGCGGTCCTCGCGCACCTCCTTGTCGTTCACGCCGCCGCCGATCAGGGCGAGGGCCGAGTCGTGGGTCGAGCCGGTGCCGCCTCCGCCAGGGGTGGCGCCACCGCCTCCGCCGCTCTTGGGGTTGATCCGTTTCGACTGGAGCAACAACTCGATTGCCTCGGTCTCCGCCGCGATCGCCGGCGGACCGGTCTCCGGTCGAGCCAGAATGCCGGTCGCATCGGTCATGACGGCATCCACTTGCTGAAGGATGCCGATCTCCTTGGCGAACTCCTTCTCACCGTCGGGCAGCTCGCGGATGCGCTGGGTCACCTTCACAACGCGGTCGTTGATGCCCTTTTGGGTGCCGGAAAGCTTGAGGCCTTCGCCCTGGTATTCCTCGGTGGTCAAAGCCTCGCGGGCCTGCTCGGACACGCGGGTGTCTTCACGGAGGGCGACCTCCGCCTCGAGG
>DAIDJG010000110.1 GCA_027451445.1 Singulisphaera sp. | reverse complement strand
ACTATCCCTGGTCGAGTTATCGAGTGCACGGTCTGGGCGAAAGCGATCCGCGACTCACCGCGTTCCCGGAGTGGGATGCCATCGGTCGAACCGCCGCCCAACGTCAGGCGCTTTGGCGCAGAAAAGTCGTGGCTCCTCAAGAAGCGAAAGAGTTGATCGCCGTCCGCGAGTCCCTGCGCACCGGTAAGCCGTTCGGCTCAACGACGTGGGTCGAGAAAGCCGCACCGCTCCTGGGTGTCAACCTTCATCCCCGTCCCCGTGGCCGCCCTCGAACCAGCGATCTCGAAAGCGGCTCCGAGGCAAAAAAATGAACTGACACTATTTTCTTTTCAACCCCCCCTTCCCAAGGGGGGGAGTTATATGATTCGCCGTTGCGGTGGGGTGCGCATGCCGTTAAGTTAACGCGTAAGGGAGCAAGCCCCCGCACTCCAAAGCCTGCGGCCTGCTTCGGACGAACGGCTTCCGGTGCGAGAATGAAACGGCCCTGCCAGGCTGCACGTTACGATGCGCGGGGCTTGAATCCACCGTCCCGGAAACCCGGCGGCGACGACGCCACAAACTCTTGACTATAGAATTCTCCTGGCGCCTAACAGTTCGTGCGCCCCAACGAGCGGGATGGGTGGCCGGGGCAAAGAGGAGCGCAGCTCCACGTGCCCCGGTGGGCCGCGAGACGCTTCCGGGGCACGTCGGCCTTCCGGCCTCCTCTGCCCCGGCCACCCCAGGTCTCCCACATGCACGCACAATCTGTGGGGCGCCAGGAAAAAACCGCTGTGTCGATACCAATGCTTCGAAAGGGGGGAGAAAATAATATGTTCCTTCCCTCGCAATAAGCCGGCGAGACACACCGGCAAAAAGCCATTGCAGTTGGGAAAACCGGTTGTTACCCTTTCACAACTGGAAAAACCGAAACGCTCCCCTTGCCTTCGTTATCCTGCCCCGTTTTCCCGGCTTGAAAACGCTCCAAGACCGTAGTCGTCGCTGACCTTTCGGTAGCTTGCGATCTCTCGAGTTCTGTCCGCTGTCTCTCCACGGACGGGCATTTCTCAGCATCCATGAAGGACACCCACGTTGCCAATGCACATCAACCTGACCAGCCTCGCCCTCATTCTGTGGTCCGGCATGCTCGTGATTTCGGGATCGATCTGGATCCTTTCCTCGCAGGTCCGGAAGATCGCCGACCTGCTCGAGACGCACCCGCACCGAGCCTCGACCGAAGCGCAGGCAAGCGCGTCGGTGAACCCGGCGGCGACGGTCCGTGTCCCCCGTGTGAATTCGCGGCGGTCGGCGCGCTCACCGCGGCAAGTGTCTGCGCGGATCCGGTCCGGGAACATGCCGAACGCCTGAGATCGTCGCTGGGTCCCGGAGGCTCTCCATGGCCCTGTCGCCGGCGGATGAACGAGCGATTGACGAGGTCGTGAGCCGGCTGCGCCCGGAGCACCGGCTGCTTTTCGTCACCGGAGCGGGTCTGTCCGCCGACTCGGGACTGCCCACCTACCGCGGAATCGGCGGGCTTTACCAGGGCGAAGCGGCCGAACACGGGCTGCGGATCGAAGAGATCCTGTCGGGGCCGATGTTTCGAGTCCGTCCCGAGCTGACCTGGAAGCATTTGCTCGACGTGGCGAAAGCCTGCAAGGGCACCACGTATAACCGGGGCCATGAAGTGATCGCTGACATGGAGCGGCACTTCGCCGGGGTCTGGACCCTCACGCAGAACGTCGACGGGTTCCATCGCGCCGCGGGTTCCAAAAACGTGATCGAGATCCACGGCGATCTCCACGTCATCCTTTGCACGTCGCGTTACTGCAACTACCGCGAAGAGTTCGAAAGCTTCACGCCCACGGAATTACCCCCGCGCTGCCCTTCGTGCTCGGCGGTTTTACGGCCCGATGTCGTCCTGTTCGAAGAGATGTTGCCGATCGAGAAACTGACTCAGCTCACCGTCGAGATGAAGGCCGGGTTCGACATGGTCTTCTCGGTAGGTACGAGCAGCCTCTTCCCCTACATCGCAGCACCCGTCTTCGAGGCCAAGGATCGGGGGTTCCCCACGGTCGAGATCAATCCGGGACAGAGCGACGTCACGGATGAGGTCGACATCAAGATCGCCGCAGGCGCGGCCGAGACGCTTGACGCGATCTGGACTCGCTATCAAGCGCAGATTGGTCCGGCGGCTCGCTGATCAAACGGGATCGACCGTGGATCGTTGGACATACTCGCGCTTTCTGTGCCTGCAACTTCCCTTCCGGCCAGGGCCGTTTCATTCCGGGTATCGGCTGGTATACGGAGGCCGCAGGCTTTGGAGTGCGGGGGCTTGCTCCCGCTTTCGCGCTGAGATTGCGGCTGCAAAGTGGAGGTCCGGATAGGCCGTTCGGATGCGGTAGGGTCCCTTTCGGATCGGAGCGCGACGGCGCTACGAAAGCGGGAGCAAGCCCCCACATCATTCTGGGTATCGGATGGTAGACGAAGTCCACAGGCTTTGGCCTGCGGACCGCTTCGGACGAACGGTTTCCGGGGCGAGAATGAAACGGCGCTGCCCTTCCGGCTGTCTGCGTTGCAACTCAGCGTCGGTCTCGGGATACTTGAAGAGTCGCGATCACAAACCTGAGTTGCCTTTGTGCGGGAGTCCGTCGCGTGCAGCGAGGCCGATCGAATTCGAGCTTCCGGGCGCCGAAGACCGTTTGGTTCTGGCCCCTGGTTGCCGTAGTTGCGTGCACAGTCGCCGGGCTGGGAATCGCCGCCGGCGTCATGCCAGCGCGGACCGCAAAGGTTATCAAGCCACCAATGAGTCCGCCGAAAGGGATGGTCTGGATTCCGGGCGGAACGTTTCTGATGGGGAGCGAAGAACCCGAGGATTCGGACGCGCGTCCCGTGCACTCGGTGACGCTTGACGGATTCTTCATGGATCGCACGGAGGTCACCAACCGTCAATTCGCCCAGTTCGTCAAGGAAACGGGTTACGTGACCGTTGCGGAGCAGCCCCTGGATCCGGCCGAGTTCCCGGGCGCTCCACTCGACAAGCTCGTGCCCGGCTCCCTGGTCTTCACGCCTCCCGTCGGGCGGGTCTCTTTTGACAACCCGTATGTCTGGTGGAGCTATGTCAACGGTGCCAACTGGCGACATCCGCAAGGCCCCGAGAGCAATCTCGACGGGAAGGACGATTTCCCCGTCGTGCAGGTTTGCTGGGAAGACGCAGCCGCGTACGCCAAGTGGGCCGGGAAGCGGCTGCCCACGGAAGCGGAGTGGGAGTTCGCGTCGCGCGGCGGACTCGTTGGGAAACGTTACATGTGGGGGGATACTCAGGACGGCGAAAGTGCCAATCTCATGAATAACTGGCAGGGGCAGTTCCCCGCCGAGAATGCCAAGAGCGACGGCTTCGCACGCACAGCGCCCGTGGCGTCGTATCCCCCGAACCGTTACGGTCTCTACGATATGGCGGGAAACGTCTGGGAATGGTGCGCCGACTGGTATCTGCCAGCCTACAAAGCCGGCGCGGCAAAGAATCCCCAGGGCCCGGAAAGCAGCTACGATCCCAACGAGCCAAACGTCGTCAAACGCATTCAGCGCGGGGGCTCGTTCCTGTGCAGCGAGCTCTACTGCCGGAGCTACCGGCCAGGGGCACGCGGGAAGGGTGATCCGCGGAGCGCCACCGAGCACCTCGGGTTTCGCTGCGTGCTGTCGCCGACGGACCGCTGACCGGGTTTGACCTCAACTCCGATCGACTAACCCTAAATCGAAGCAGATGAAAGAGTTAACTCCCTTCCCCCTTGTGGGGGAGGGCTGGGGTGGGGGGTTCGAACGGCGATAGATAGTGCGCCCCCCCACCCCGGCCCTCCCCCACAAGGGGGGAGGGAGTGTTCATGTTCCTGTGTTTGTGAAGTTTACGGCTATTTCAACGGTATTCGGTCCAAGCGCACTCCCCTGGGGGTTCTCCTTGTCTCGACTGACGATCTCGATCCCGACGGAGTGGTCCTGGCTCCTCTCGCAACTGGCCACGTCCCTCGGGTTCCTCCTCGCGCTTTTGCTGTTTGCTCATCTCCTGAGACAAAAACGTTCGCCCGTGAGCACGATGGCCTGGCTCCTGGCGATCGTCTTGCTGCCGTACGTCGGCGTGCCGCTCTATCTGATGTTCGGCGGGCGTAAGCTCCGCAGCATGGCGCGGCACAAGGCGCAGATCTACAAAGGCGAGGGGACGATCCGCCACGACCAGCTCGGAGGCGCAACCGAGCGCATCCTCCAGTCCTACGGCGTACCGCCTGCGACAGCCGGTAACCGTGTCCATCTGATCGTCGACGCACAGGAGGCGTACGAGCGGGTTATCGAGTTCATCGACCAGGCGAAGCAAACCATTCACATCACCACGTATATTCTCGGTACCGACCCGGTCGGCAAGGCGATTGTCGAACGGCTTGCGAAGCGTGCTCGTGAGGGCATCCAGGTACGTTTGCTGCTTGATTCAGTCGGCTCCTGGCGTGTGGGCCGGCGCTTCGTTGCGCCGCTGACGGCGGCCGGCGGCACCGTGGGATTCTTCATGCCGATGTTCCGGCTGCCGACACGAAGCCGCGCCAACTTGCGGAACCATCGTAAACTGATCGTCATCGATGGCCGCCAGGCGCTCGCGGGCGGCATGAACCTCGACCACCACTACATGGGCCCGGACGCGGACCCCAAGCGCTGGCGAGACCTTGCGCTGATCGTCGAAGGTCCCGCGGTGCTCGGACTGATCGAACTGTTCGACTCTGACTGGAAGTTTGCGACCGGAGAAGACCTCACCAGCGAACCGCCGCCGCCGGAGGGGTTCGAACCGAGGAACGGAACCACCGTCGAAGTCGTCGCGAGCGGGCCGGACGTCTCGGGCGATCCCCTCTACGACTCGCTGATCGCCGCGTTCTTCGCCGCCAGGAAACGCATCTGGGTGGTCACACCCTACTTCGTTCCCGACGAAACGCTCGTCCGCGCGCTCGAGCTCGCCGCGCGGCGTGGTGTCGACGTGCGCTTGCTCCTCCCGGAGCACTCGAATCACATTACGGCCGACCTCGCCCGCGGAAGTTACCTGCACCAGGTCCAGGAAGCCGGCGGCAAGATCCTCCTCTTTCGACCGACAATGGTCCATGCCAAGTTGATCATTGTCGATGATGATCTCTCCGTCATTGGTTCGGCGAACATGGACATCCGCAGTCTGTTCCTGAATTACGAAGTGGCACTCTTTCTGTTTTCGGAACCGCAAACCGCTGACGCCACCGTGTGGATGGAGGAGTTGATGCGCAATTCTCGCCACGGGTTGCGCCCCCGGGGCTGGGGACGCGAGCTTGCCGAGAACATCGCGCGCTTGCTCTCGCCCTTGCTCTGAGGCATTGTGGACCCGATTCGTGGTGCACCACGACACAGGACTTGCATCATAGGCCCTTGATGCCCTAATTTAACATTTGACGGCGGGTAGGCGTTGCGACCGAAGGACATGGGGATCAAGCGTGAGCCGAGGAGCGAGCGGGACACGAATTGCAAGCGTCTCAGGACTGCGAGGCGTGGTGGGCAACGGTCTGGACCCTGCCGTTGTCGTGGAATTTGCGGCGGCCTACGCGACGGGATGCGGGCCCGAGCCGATCGTCGTCGGGCACGATGGACGAGTCTCGGCGCAGGTGTTCGTCAATGCGGTTCTGGCCGGGGTCACCGCCACGGGACGCGATGCGCTTCTGGTGGACGCAACGGCCACGCCAACGCTGGGAAGGCTCGTGCGCGACCAGGGTGCGTCGGGCGGAATCCAGATCTCGGCATCGCATAACCCAGCCCGATACAACGGCCTCAAGTTCTTTCAGCCCGCCGGCATGGTGCTAAGCCCGGCGGAGGGACGTGCGGTTCTCGAGCGCCTCGAACGGAAGGAATTCGGGTGGGCCCCGTGGGACGCGCTGGGCCGGGTGCGCCGGCTGGAAGATCCGGATGATGCACATCTTAACCAGGTGCTCAAGATTGTCGACGTCGATGCGATTCGCCGCCGTAAGTTTTCCGTGGTGCTCGATGCCTGCCACGGGGCAGGGGGGCGGCTGGGTGCGGCGCTCTTGCATGCGCTGGGATGTGCAACGGTGTTGCTCGGCGGAATTGCCGACGGACTTTACGACCATCCGCCGGAGCCGACCGAGGCCAATCTCCACGCGTTTTCTGCGATCGTCCCGGCGACTGGGGCCGCGGTTGGGTTTGCCCAGGACCCGGACGCCGACCGGCTCGCAATTGTGGATGAGAACGGCCGCTACATCGGCGAGGAGTTGACGCTCGCCCTCGCGGCCCAGCGGCGCCTTTCGCAGGCGAAGGGACCCGTAGTGCTGAACCTTTCGACCTCACGCGTTACGGAAGAGATCGCGCGCAGCCTGGGTTGCCCGGTTCATCGCACGCCCGTCGGCGAGATCCATGTGGTCGAAAAGATGCGCGGTGAAAAAGCCATCCTGGGTGGAGAAGGCAATGGCGGCGTGATCGACCCGAGGGTCGGGTTCGTGCGCGATAGCTTCGTCGCGATGGCGCTTGTGCTCGACCTGCTGGCCAGCACGCAGGAGCCGCTGTCGAAGCTCGTCGATCGGCTGCCGACCCTGGCGATGGTTAAGGACCAGTACCCACTGGGGCAGGGGGGCAGCAATGTGTCCGCGCTCTGGGATCAGATTGTCGCGGCCAACCCCGAAGCAACCGCCGATCGCCGCGACGGCCTGCGCCTCGACTGGTCCGACCGCTGGGCGCACGTGCGCGCGAGCAACACCGAGCCGGTCGTACGCGTGATCACCGAGGCCGGCAGCCAGGCCGAGGCACGTGCGCTGGCCGACGAAATCGGACGCTGGGTCACCTCCCGCGCCGAGGCACACTCATGAACTCTTGGCCTCAGTTCGAGAAAGTTCCGGAGGTTGCGTTCGTCGATGTCGACGGCACATTGCTGGCCCAGACGACAACTTACCTCTTCGCGCGCATTTTACGTCGTCGGGGGCTTTTGAAGCGATCGTTCGTGCTGCGCGCGATGTATCATGGGTTACAGCATCGGTTTGGGCGGCTCGACTACGGGCGGCTGGTGGCGTTCGGCTTGCGCAGCATTGCGCGGATTCCGGTCGTGGAGCTGGAACGCATCGCCTATGATAACTTTGTCGAGTTTGTGCGCCCTCGGCTCTACGAGGGGGTCGTTGAGCATTTTACGGCGTTGAGGCAAGCGGGGACGTCCATCGTGCTCGTTTCTTCGTCGCCGGGAATCGTGATTGAGCCGCTCCGACTGTTCCTGGGCTGCACCGATTCGCTGACGACTCCGGTGACGATCACACGTGGGCGACTCGTCGGAATTGGTGCTGGGCCGCCATGTTACGGCGAAGGGAAGCTCTACTGGGCAGAACGCTGGGCGGCCGAACGAGAAATATCCATGGACGCTTGTGCGGCCTATGCGGATAATTGGAGTGACCGAGCCCTCCTGCAACGGGTGGGAACGGCGGTTGTGGTTCACCCTCACCGCCGGTTGAGACAACTGGCACTGAAGCGCGGCTGGGAAATCGTCTACCCGCGCCGGCCTCGTGTGGGACGCCGCCGAAGTGTCGGTGGTTGAAAGCCAACCTGCCGTTGATTACTATTTCTCGGGCGATCCAGCCGGGCTGAGTCGTCCGATTGACGACGGATGGGAGACAGGTTTGAAATCGATGCACGACGGTTCGACATGGGAGTTGGCCGACATGCCTCTTTCCAACGAGCCTACGCTCACGACCCGAGGAACCCGTTCGCTGCGCGCCGGCTCGACCGCGATGGCCCTGGTCATCGGTCTTGCCGCCCTGACAGCGCACGCGACCGAGTCGGAGCTGGTCCGCGACATTCAACGCTACTGCACCATCTGCTGGAAAAACGCCCGGCTCGATCCGGGCCTCTGGGACGACTGCACCCAGGAAGTCTGCTGCCGGCTCCTCGGCAAGGCCCGTGCGGGTCAACTTGACCTGAACCTGGTCCTCGCCGACGACACCGCCGAGCGCCGAGAGCTGGTCCGGGCGATCGACATGGTCCGTAAGCGTGTTCAGCGCTTAAAGCGGCACCAGTCGTTCGACGAGCAGTTTACGCCGGGACCGGATTTCGATCAGCGGCACCGTCAGCGCCAGGAGTTGGGCGAGATCCTCGAAGCGGCCCGCGCGGCCACGCTGACGCCTCGCCAGGACCGGATTGTCGAGTTGTGGACCCGAGGATGGACGGTGCCCGAAATCGGCGAGGAGCTGAAGCTCCCGGTTGCCCGCGTGAGCGACGAGAAGTACAAGGCCCTTCGCAAGCTCGAGCACTTCCTGGCCGGGCGTCGCGATGAGCTCGAACTGGGCGCTGAGCTGGCGACCCAGGACGCGTAAAAGAAGTTCGCCGTATTATCGAGATACGGGGCCTGTCTCCTCGTGAACGGAGTGACAGGCCCTTTGCATCTCGGAATCAGAGTGCCGCCAGCGCCTTCAAGACCGCGTCCGCGTGTCCATCGACCTTCACGCGCGGAAAGACCTTTCGGACCACCCCGTCGCGATCGATCACGAATGTCGAGCGCACGACGCCCATCGACTTCTTGCCGTAAAGCGTCTTTTCCTGCCAGACGCCGTAGCTCTCGCAGACCTTCTTCTCGGTGTCGGCCAGTAAAGTGAACGGAAGCTCGAATTTCCGGGCGAATTTTTCGTGAGATGCGCTCGTGTCAGGGCTCACGCCCAGGACCCTGGCGCCGGCTTTCTCATAATCGGCGCGGGCATCGCGGAAGGCACAGGCTTCCCTGGTGCAACCCGGCGTGTCGTCCCTCGGGTAGAAGTAGAGAACGACGGGCTTTCCTTTCAGCGAGGAAAGGGTCACCATCACACCGTTCTGGTCGGGAAGCGTAAAATCAGGGGCGGGTTGGCCGGTTTCGACCATCGGATCGTCCTCGCGGTTTCGTGAAGCGCCCTGGCAAAGTTCGTTCGAAGGCAGGCAACGATTGTTTTAGCCCGCTGCGACCCGAGCGGAAAGACCGAACCTCAAGAACGTGGGCCCGCTCCAAGACACTCGGAGGGAATGTCGTGGGTACGCTCGAAACGTTCGACCACACCGCCGATGTCGGAATGATCGTGCGCGGTGATGACCTGGCGGACCTCTTCCGCACCGCGGCCGAGGGGGTCTTCGATTACATTGTCGCCAATCGGGACGAGGTCAAACGTGTGGACAGTGAATCCGTTTCACTCACTGCCGACTCACCCGCCGCTCTACTGGTCGCCTGGCTCAATGAACTCATTTTCCGCGTTGAGACCCGCCACCGTCTCTATTCACGATACGACGTTGGAGTCGCACCCGACGGTCTGAGCCTTCAGGCCACGATCGCCGGCGAGCGGATTGACTCAACGCGCCACATTCTCGACCACGAGGTCAAGGCCGTGACCCACCACGGGCTGGCACTCGAGCGCGATGGAGACGGCTGGCGAGCCGAGTTGATTCTCGACATCTAGAGCGCTTAACGGTTGGGTGACACACGGTCAGCCACCGACGGTCGCCGCTCTCCATTATCCCAAACGTTTGAACGCGCCTTAAAGTTACGGGCGTGAGTCAAGTTTCCTCCCTCCCCCCATCGTGGGGGAGGGCTGGGGTGGGGGGGGGACGTCGCACGGCTATAGGTTCCGCGGAACCCCCCACCCCAACCCGCCCCCACAAGGGGCTCACTGATGGAGGTTTTTCGGCACTGTTCGCCACTCGGACGTGATACGTAAGAGGTTAAGTCATGAACGCGATCGCGTTTCATCTTGACACAACTTCTTTGTCCATAACGACTAAGCGGCAATTGATCCAGAAAACC
>DAIDJG010000109.1 GCA_027451445.1 Singulisphaera sp. | reverse complement strand
AACTCGCGGTTTCTGGTCAACGTCCATGAGGGCCATGTCGGGCTGGTCGGACGGCCGGGGACGAGTCACGCGGCCCAGAGAAGAGGCCACCGGTACTTCCCGCGCACGCCGGCGGACGGGGAAGTTTCCCGTCACTGAGCTTGACCGAGAACCCGTCGATTATCGTTACCGCTCACACCAGTCCCGGCGCGCCGGGAGAAGCGAGTCTTGCGTGGGGACGGGCGACCGTCACTGCGAAGCGTAGACAGCGAGATCAAAAGCCGTGCGATTGAGCCCCGAAATCGAAATGCATTCGCGTTGAGCCCTTGTCTTGCAGGCGAGCGGGGGCCGCGTCGGGCAGCTTACACTTGGACCCATAAAGTCTGCCTGATCACGCCGGGGTCGTAGAACAGGGCGAATGATCATGAGGGTTCCCCGGGAACTTGGGAGACCCTGACGTCTCCATCGAAAATTGCCGGTGGGGCACCGGCTTACCAACTCCAGGCTGATCCCGCGGCCTCATGTCCTGGGCTTCGGGGGACGAAACAGGGGCCCACTCGATGGTATCGCCAAGCGAAGGAAACGAAGTGCGGCGAGATGGGCGTCAGGGAGTCGGAGCACCTCATAGTAGCGTTGAAGCTGGAGGAACGGGCCCTCTCGGATCCAGTGGAGCGAAGGAAGTGCCGCGTCGTCACCTGAAGGCCGGATCCACGCTGGGGACATCGAGCCCCAACCGCGTGTTCACACGAGTCCAACGGATCGTGCGAGGGACAGCGGGCGACGTGACGAGCCGTATGCCTTAATTGGGCACGTACGGATTTGTGGGAGCCCTGGGGCGAAATCCCCAGGGCGACCCGGCCCAGAATGGCAGGATCGATTACCCGCAGGGTTGCCACGGAAGGTTTCAGAGTTCGAGCCTGGTTCTCCTTTCCCAAGCTTTTCCTGACCCGTATGACACCGATGTTTCCCCCGAATTCTCCCTCGAGGCCAAGGAGCGACTCGCCAGGGCGATGCGGTCGGGAGTTGGTTCTGACCCGCGGGATGTGGAGATCCGCGAGCTGAAGCAGAGTCTCGAGCGGTGCTGAGTCGGCACGAGTCAGAGAGCTGACATAGGATGGCGCGCGATATGCGTCATAGGAGGAATTGGTATCCAGAGGACACCAATTCCACCACACAAGGCATCAATTCCATCCGCACACACTGCGACTCAGCCCTCAACGATGCCGGAACTGTGCAAGCGGACCGCGAGGAGCGTGACTGGCTGAGGCCGTTCGCGCGGTGAGCATGCGGTGGTGTCGCTGGGACGGCCCCGCCAAGATCTCGCGGCCGAACTCTCTCTGGTAATCGCTGCCTTCGGCGCCGGTCCCAGCACCATCGAGCAGCACGTGATCGGTGTTGGCCAGGCCGGTGGGGGTCGATCCGTTGACCGTCAACTGGTACCGCAGGCGCAGGGGCAGAGGGTGTGAGGCCGTCAGCGTTGCGGTACGATTCGCCGTATCGTAGGTCGCCGAGACAATGCGGACGCTCCGCGAATGGTGCGGGCCGATGGCCGCCAGCGAGTAGTTGCTCAGGTCTTGCACCGTGGCGGCGTTCATGTCTTCGCTGAACGTCAGCATGAGTTGCGTCTGCTGCGCGTGGAAGCCGAAGCGCTGGAGGCTCGTGACCTGCGGCGGGGTACTGACGATGGTGCAGGTTGTCGTGGCCACCTGGTTGATCACGTTGGTCAGCCCGCTGAAATCGGGAGTCTTGAAGTAATTCTGCGAGGACGGCTGCGACACGACCTGCTCGAGGAATTGGTCGCCGACTGCCGATCCGACGCCAACGGCGAGGATCAGGGTACCGTCGGCCTTGGCGGCGCTGGCTGCTTCCAGAGTCGCCTGCTGGTCGGCGGTCGTGGAGATCCCATCCGGGCCCGTCGGGAAGCCGTCGGTAAGTAGTAGGATGATCGGGGTAGCGACCCCGGGCCGCCCGTGAGCAGCGATCTCCTGCTGGGCCGTGTTGATGGCCAAAGTCATGGCCGTCGACGCCTGGACGTAGGTCATTCCCGAGATTGCTGCGTCGACCGCGGAGGCGTCAGGCGAAAGCCCCGTCACCAGTTTCACATCCTGCGGCTGACCGACCAACGTGCTGCCGAACTGGATCACCCCGATCTCGGCCGTCTGAGGCCCAAGGGTGAACGACGAGACGAGTTCTTGGACCGCCTGCTTCTCGAGGTTGAAATTGTCCGACCCGACACTGCCAGAACCGTCGACGAGGACGATCAGGTCGACCGCCGAAGTGCACACTTGCGATGGATCAGCGGCGAGTAGCACGCGGTCCTCGATTCGCTCCAGGTCAGGCCGCCGTTGCGCTCTCCCAGAGCGGCGCGTCTTGCGGTCGGATCTCGGTCGCGATGATTCCAAATGGTGCTTGGGCCAACTCAAAGCGTTCATCGTGTCAACTCCTCGGTGTTGTGATGGAACATCGTTCCTCGGGACGTCCCGGGTTGACCAAGATGCGAAGTCCCAAGGAACTACGAACGCTTCCACGATGGTCGGGTGGTCCGAAGGCGCTGCCATCTTCGGGACGAATCTGGCGAGCCGTTCCGCCAATCGACCACGGCGGCACCCATCACCGCCCGGGCTCCAGCAAAGCAAAAAACCCCTCACGTGCGCGGTTGTCGCACGGAGGGGCTTTCAGTGCCAGAACGACCGTACCCATCACGAGCCGGCCATGGCTCTAACTATATTCGTCTCTCCTTGAATCCGTCAATGCTGAACCGTGCCGCGCAGTGTGACACTGTGACGGAAGCTTGACGCGACAACTGGCACCGTGACTCTCGAGGGGCTCCCATAGTCGGTTGCCGAGATTCTCGTCTTTGGCGTGTTACGGGAAGAAACTGACCGCGCACTTAATGATTTGCTGAAACCACGGCCTTGGGCCGTGAGACCCGTGGAGCTTCAAGCGATCCGGCGTGCTTTCTGCCCTGCCGGTGTACCGAGTAACGTTGGGGAAAGCTGGCGGTCTCGTTGACAGTATACGTTTTAGTGGAGATCGAACTCAGTGATCGCCCCGCGCTCTTGCGACGTCCCAGCGCCGAGGGAGAGCGAGGGAGAGCGAGGGTCAAGCTTGGTTTTTGGTTTTTTGGCGACCGCCGGCTTGAAGACAGATTGGGGGGACGGGCTGCATGCTCGGCGTCGTTATGGGGATTCACTCGCCACGCCTCCACGTCGACTCGGAATGAGCTGAGGGTCAGACCGACCCGCGATGCAAACGACCGCCCCTCACGTTTTCCGCCGCGGCTTGCGCGGTGCAGCGGGGCGCTCAGCGGGCAAGCGGTTCAGGTACTCTCGGATCTGCGCTTCGATCAGACCTTGCAGCCGCTCCTCCGGCGGCAGCGACTTGATCACGTCCTTTCGGTCCTCCGGCGTGAGCTCCGAGAAGTGCTCCTTGACGAACTGGCGCCGGAAACCCGCCATGGTGTATGGCATGGGAAACCCCTACGCGCGAAGTCCTTTGAACAGTTGGCGGGTTCTGGCCAGGCATAAAGTCAGGGTGGTTTGCGACGTCTGCGTTATTCCCTGGTTACTTTAATTCGTTCCGCCAAACACGACCAGGTCCGCCCGATTTCCCCAATTAGCCTGCATTTAGTGCGTGGCCAGTAATCTGCCAGTAATCTGCCAGCATTTAGTGCGTGGCGAGTAATCTGAGTAATCTGATTTCGCAAAGCCGGCCAATCTCTCCCGCGCCGAGCCGGAGCCACCAAGCGGAGCCCGCGTCGAACGAGTGTACCCTGATGGCTGAACGCTGGCTTGAACACGCGGAAGAACGGAACCAATTACCAGACAAGTCAATTAACTTTGACGCACCGAGTCACCAGCGTCGTCTTCACTGCGCCTGGCTCAGCGGTATGCTGCGGACGCGGACGTTGGTAAACAGTTCCGAATCCTGAATCTTAACCCGGGCCGAGTCCTTGCCGTTCGCCCAGACCGACGTCGTGCTGCCGTCGGCGTGCCGGATTCGGAGATTGTCGAGGTAGAGTGTCCACCTGCCGGACTTCGCTCCCTTGAAGACGATGGCGTGCCCCGGGATGATTCCAGGTCCATAACTGGAAAGTCCGATGACCCGGTGTTCCCACACCCCGGCCCCTCCTTTGGGTTCCGGGCCGGCTACTTGCTCGCGGCCGAATTGATCAATCCCCTCGCCCCGCTTGAAGTCGAGCTTAACCTGTTTATTGTTATAATTGCCTTTGAAGGGGGAGTAATAGAAGCCTTTCGTCGGGCTGCCTTTCGCCACGGCCAGGTCATATTCGATGTAATCCGTCGCGTAAACGTGTCCCTCGTACCGACCGAACGGGACGACGAACGAATCCTTCGGCTTGGCCTTGTCGGTGACCGTCAGCGCGATTTCGAGCACCTCGCCTTCCGGTGACGGTTTGCCGTCTACTTTTGAGGGCGCTGGCAAGTGAGTGAGTGCCACGTCCATCGATTCGACCCAGTTATTCATCTTCTTTTCGAGCGACGCCACCACCTCGGGATTCTTGTCGGCGACGTTGGTCGTCTCGCCGCTGTCCGTGCGGACGTTGTAAAGCTCCATGCGGTCGGTATAGCGGTGCATCCGCCAATCGGCCGTGCGGATGGCATCTTCGTTGTGCCAGGACCAGTAGTAGCTGTCCACCGGGCTGGGGCCTTTGTCGCGCAGGGCGGGCCAGATGTTCCGACCGTCGAGCGGGCACGTCGCTGGCATCTCCAATCCGGCCATCGCCATTAGCGTGGGAAACATGTCGAGCGCGCCGCACAGGCCGTCCCACTTGCCGCTGACCACCTTGCCGTTCGGCCAGCGAATGACCGTCGGCAGACGTGTTCCGCCCTCGAAAAGCGAATGCTTGCCGCCGCGGAACGGAAGATTGGAGCCGTCGCGGGTCGCGCCGTTGTCGCTCGTAAAAACGACGATGGTGTTGTCGCGCAGGCCGAGCTTGTCAAGCTCGTCGAGGATGGCCGCGACGTTCTTGTCCAGCGCGTGGACCATCGCGGCGTAGACGCGCTTGGTTTCGTCCGTCACCTGGGCGTCCACACTTTCCATGTCCGCATCTTTCGCCTGCAAGGGCGCGTGGACCAGGTGGAACGGAACGTAGCAGAAGAAGGGGCAGGCCTTGTTCTCGCGGAGGAATTCCAGGACATGCCCGGTGATCAGGTCCTCGGTATAGCCGGCGTCCTGCGGGCGGTGCTCGCGGTTGTGCCACCAACTGACTGGACCGCGTCCGCCGCTGTTCCGTCGCGTGAGGTAGTCGGCGCCCCCTCCGTAATAGACCCAGGCCTCGTCGAAGCCATGTTCGTTGACGCCCAGGCCGCCCTGGTAATCCCGGTTCGGCCGTTCTTTCCAGGCATCCGCATAGGCGCGGCGGAACTCAGGTGTCGCGGGATCGTTGCCATTATGCCATTTGCCGAAAATGCCGGTACGGTAGCCGTGTGCCTTGAATGCCTCGGCGATGGTGGTTTCCTCCTTCGCCAATTCGCCGCCGGTCTCCGGTCCGGTGCCGACGCGGAAGGGATGCCGGCCGGTAAGCAGCATTGCGCGGGTCGGCGAACAGACACACCAGCCCATGAAATTGTCGCATCGGACGCCTTCCTTGAAGAGCCGGTCGATACGCGGCGTCGGGATGCCGCCGCCATTAATGCCGAGATCCCCCCAGCCCAGATCGTCGGCCAACATATAGACGACGTTGGGACGGTCCGCGGCGAAGCCCCGTCCGCACATGCCGAAGAGAAGGAGGGCGAGGAGACGGATGGATAATCGCATGCTGGAGAAGCCCTGAATTGGCGAACGGCAGTTCGGTCGGTCCCATAAAACGGCATGCAACAAAAAACCCCGAGTCCGGCATGAGGTTTCGGTCGGCGCGCCGAAATTCACCTGGCGGGCAGCCCGTTCTTGCTGGGCCGCTTCCTGGCGTCGCCCTTTGCCTCGCCGCTCAGATAAGTTGGGGCCGCCAAGCGAGCGAGCGCTTACCGACCCCGCCTGTCCCAGGTGATTTCCACGTCGTTCGGCTGCTTCGGGCCCGGCGTGCTCCGGCCGTCCGTGACGTACCGCTCCAACAGGGCCACGAGTTCCTTCACCTTCGCGGTCTCGCGCCCGTACAGGTTGTGCTTCTGGGTTGGGTCGTTGGCGAGGTTGAACAATTCGCCGGCCTCGGAATGCGCCGTGTACCCGCGCTCCTGACGGAACCACTCCGGCTCGCCCTGTTTGCGGTTGTCATCCCCGGTGGGGGCGAGGATGAGCACCCAGTCGCCGCGGCGGATGGCGAACTTGCCCTGCCCGCTGTGATGGACCGTCGCTTCACGGAGCGGGGCCTTCCGCGTCTCGCCGAGGAGCGCGGGCAGAATGTTGACGCTGTCCACGCCGGCGTCGGCGGGTAGGTTGACGTCCAGCAGGGCGGCCAGGGTCGCCATCAGGTCGACATGGCAGACAGTCTCGGCGCACGTGCTTCCTGCCACGGTTTTCCCGGGCCATCGGGCGATGAACGGAACCCGGTGCCCACCTTCCCAGGCGTCGCGCTTTGCCCCGCGCAGGGGGCCCATGCTCGCGTGCCCGAACTTCCGGAGCCGGTCGTAGGCGCCGGGGTTCACCTCGCCGGTGACCTCCGGGCCATTGTCGCTCGTGAGGATGACCAGCGTGTTCTCCGCGACGCCGCCCCGCTTCAAGGCGTCGAGCACCGAGCCAACCACATGATCGGTCTGCATCACGAAGTCGCCGAATTCGCCCGCCTGGCTTTTGCCCTGGAACGGGGCCGCCGGCACGACCGGGTAATGCGGCGACGTGAGGGGCAGGTAGAGGAAGAACGGCTTGCCGGCCTGCGCGGCCGTCTCGACGTATGCGACCGCACGCCGTTCCAACCCGGGCAGCACGTCGACGAGGCTCCAGCCGGGAACCATCGGTCCGGCGATGTTGAAGGCGTCGCGACCCACCGGCGCGGCGGCCGAGGGAACACCGACGGTGCGGTCGTTCTCCAGGAAGCAATAGGGAGGGTAGTTCGGGACGTCGGTCCCGAAGTAGAGGTCGAAGCCGCGGGTGGTTGGTCCGTTGGGGATCGGCCTGGTGAAGTCCCGCTTGCCGCCGTCGCCGGACTGCGGCCAGCCCCAGCCAAGATGCCACTTGCCGATGCACGCGGTGGCGTACCCCTGGGCGCGAAGCAGCCCGGGGACCGTGAGTCGCGACTCCGCGATGAGCGGCTGCGCGAACGGACCGAGCACGTTCCGTTGCAACCGCGTCCGCCAGGCGTACCGGCCGGTGAGCAAGGCGTAGCGGGTCGGCGTGCAAACCGACGACGGCGAGTGGGCGTCGGTGAACCGGACTCCTTCCCTGGCCAGCCGATCGATGTTCGGGGTGAGTATTTTCGATCCGGGGTTATAGCAACCCACATCGCCGTACCCGAGGTCATCCGCCAGGATGAAGACGACGTTCGGTTTCGGCGGCGCGGCGGCATGTAGCGGTGCAATCGGCGACCCCAGCAGCAGGGCGCAGGCGAGCGTCCACCGGATGGACGCGCGGCAGACCGTCGACTCGCGGGTCATCTCGCTGCCCCCTTCAACAGGTTTAGAGCGCTTAACGGTTGGGTTGCACACGATCAGCCAACGACGGTCCCCGCTCTACATCATCCCAAACTTCTGGACGCGCCTTAACGTTACGGACGTGGGTAAAGCATCCTCCCTCCCCCCATCGTGGGGGAGGGCTGGGTTGGGGGGGCCGTCGCACGGTTACTGGTTGCCCGGAACCCCCCACCCCAACCCTCCCCCACAAGGGGGGAGGGAGTATTTATGTTCCTGCGTTCCGATGGTTTATGGCTAATTGAACAGTGTTAACCCTACCCGTTCATCATTTCCTTGATGCGCTTGGTTGCAATGCCCAAAGGGCGATCCAGCGGGACGCCCATACAGGCAAGCAACGTGGTGAGCAGATCGCCTTGATTGCCACTCGTGTTCGCCAGGAACCGGCCTGTCTTGAGCGAGCCGCCGCCGCGGCCGGCGATGATAAAGGGTAGGTTCTCACGAGTGTGCTTGTTGCCGTCCTCAAGTCCGGAGCCCCACATCATGATGCAATTGTCGAGCAGTGTGCCGTCGCCTTCGCGGAGGCTGGCCATCCGTTTCACCATGTGGGCAAACTGGGCGATGTTGAACGCCGTGATGGTGGCGACCTTGCTGACGAGATCGGGTTTGTTCTCGTGGTGCGTCACCGAGTGATGTTCGTTCCGGAAGCCCAGCTCGGGATAGGAAACGCCGTTCGGGGTGGAACCGATGTAGGTACTGACGCGCGTGATGTCGGCCTGGAACGCGAGCACGTTCAGGTCGCACATCACCTGCATGTATTCGCTTCGCTTGTCGCCTTCGGGGATCTTGATCTCGATGAGCGTGGAGTCCGACTCGTTGCGCTTCGAGAGCCGAACTCCAGCCTCGGCAAGAGACGCTTCTTTCTGGCGCTGCTCGATGGCGACGATGCGGCGTTCGACAGAGCGCACACTATCGAGATACTCGTCGAGCTTTTCCTGATCGGTCCTGGGGAGCCGGCGTCGCAGGTCGCGCGCGCCGCCGAGGACCAGGTCCAGCATTTGCCGATCGAGTGGGCCGGTCGCCCTGGTCTGGCCGGGCCGGTTGGACTCGCCGAAGAGACGGTTCAACACCGCGCGGGGAT
Source organism: Singulisphaera sp. (assembly GCA_027451445.1). Taxonomy (GTDB): domain Bacteria; phylum Planctomycetota; class Planctomycetia; order Isosphaerales; family Isosphaeraceae; genus DAIDJG01. The sequence goes on along the minus strand of DAIDJG010000109.1, from coordinate 1,485 downwards.
TGATTTCCGCCGGGAGGGCCTGGGTCGGCGAACTGAAACTGCAATGCGAGTAATAGCCTTCGTTCAGTCCTTCCTGATTCTCCTTGTGCGTCTGTGGCATCGTGGCCAGTTCGAGCGAAGGCAGGGCGGTGAATCCGCCGACGTAGTTCGCCGCAATCTGGTCCGCGGAAATGCTGATATCGATTCGGTCGCGGTGGTTTGCGTCGGGGAGCTTTGCGGTGAGCCAGGTCGAGAGTTCGAGCGCATGCGGAGCGCCGTTGAACGGCGAGATGGGCACCCCGGAGATGCCCTTGACCATGAGGCACTGGTCGAGCACGGGCCGCAAGGATTCGAGGGCCGGAGGCGGCGCGGTCAGGAAGGTCTCGGGCGACTCGGGCCAAAACTGGTCCATGATCACGCCGTGCGGCATGTACATGAAGCCGAGACGCACCGGCGGTTTGTTAGCCCTGGCGCCGGGTTCCGCCCATCCCATGGACTCGAGAAGTGGCAGCGCCAGCGCGGCTCCGAGGCCCTTGAGGCAAGTGCGGCGATCGAGAAGGTATTTAGTTGGCATGGGTGGTCGGTGTGTTTGAGACGCGGCGGTTCAGGAAGGGATAGCTCGTGACGATTTCGGTGACGAGCGACTGCATACGGTAATCGTCGTGTGCCAGGCTCTCCATGAGGCGATCCACAACGATCTCGTCGAAGCCCTCGAGCTGGCGGCACAGAGCGTAGGCCAGAAGCTTCTCGGTAAGGTTCCGCGCGAGTTCCTCCTTACGCCCGGCGATGATGCCCTTGAGTTCCTTCGGCGACGAGAAGCGCTTGCCGCCGGGCAGTTCGCCCGTGGCGTCGATCGGCCCACCGGAGTCGTCCGTGTCGCGCCAGCGGCCGATGGCATCGAAGTTTTCGAGGCCGAAGCCGATCGGATCGAGAACCTTATGACAGTTGGCGCACACTACGTTCTTGCGATGCAGCTCCGTGCGCTCTCGTAGAGTGAGGGCCGAGACCTTTTTCTTGTCCTGTTTTTCGAGCGCCGGTACGTTCGCCGGGGCCGGCGGCACGTGCTGGCCGAGCACCTGTTCGAGCACCCAGACGCCGCGCTTCACGGCGCTCGTCCGTTCCGGAAACGACGTCATGGCCAGGACGCCGGGCATGCCGAGGATGCCGCCGCGATTGGCGTCGGTGAGTTGCACACGTCGCATCTCCGGTCCCGTGATGGTTTTCTCCAGGCCGTAAAGCGTGGCGAGCGTGTGATTCAGAAAGGTGTAGTCACTATCCACGAAATGGACGACGCTCCGGTTTTCGCGGACGACGCTCATGAAAAAGAGCCGAGCCTCGTCGTACATCGCCTCGCGCAGCGCGGGGGTCATTTGCGAAAACTTCACGGTGTCGAACGTCTTGGTCTGGAGGCCACCGAGCCCGAGCCACTGTGCGCCGAAGCCGTCGAACAACGCCCGCGCACGGGGGTCGTCGAGCATGCGCTTCACCTGCGTGCGGAGCACCGCC
>DAIDJG010000108.1 GCA_027451445.1 Singulisphaera sp. | reverse complement strand
CACTTTCGAACGGGATTCACGTTGCGTTGTCAACGAGAGGCTGGCCCAGACCCCAGGGTCGGTCCGGCCAAAGGCGTGTTGTTTTCCGGATGTGACGACCGGAGCCCGCTCCGTGTCCGGGTGGCCTGAGTTTCGGGGATTTGTACGGTCGTCGCCGTGCGCGATCGGCGCGTTCGGCGACCGAGGAGGTTTGGCAATGGCAGCTCAGCGGAAGAAAAAAGTTGCGAAACCGTCGTCTCGGGAGTCGCGTCGAGAGAGCGGCGTGCCGGGTGGTGGCGAAGGACGAATCGACATTGTGGGGCGGTCGGGTGTTTACCCCGCTTCCGGCCCGTACCCGAGCGGCCCCGCGGAACTGCGTTTGACGACGGAGTTCGTCCACGGCCAGACCGACGCCGAGGGCCGGCCCGTCGAGGGCGGTTCGGAGCCGATTTTCTTCCAGGGGCAGACTCTTCTCGGCGGTGTCACGCCGACGTCGAGCGGTCCGCCGACGCCGGCCGCAGCCCCTCAAGCTCACGCTCCGAAGACAAAGCGGCGGCACACGGAACCGGCTGGAAAGTCGAAGGCGAAGAAGGAGAAACCCTAATGAGCCGCCAAGCGGCCCAAGGGCGGCAGCGGCATTCCGTCGTGATTCCTGCAAGTCAGCAACGACTCCGCGGATCCCTCGTGATCCCGTTTGACGCTGCGGTGATTAAGGAGTGACTGATGTTTCAAGATCGGCAAGACGCCGCGTATCGGCTGGCGCAACGACTCAAGGGGCGGCCGTTCCGCGATCCGCTCGTCCTGGCGATTCCCCGCGGCGGTGTCGTTACCGGCGCGGTACTGGCGGAGGAGCTGGGGGCTGAACTCGACGTGGCTCTCGCCCACAGGCTCCGCGCGCCGAGCCAGCCGGGACTGGCCCTCGGTGCCATCGCCGAAGGCGGGCGGGGTTACTGGAACGAGGATGCCCGTGAGCTCGTGCGCCTCGATGCCAAATTCCTGGCCGAGGAAAAGCGCTACCACTCGCGCGAGTTGGCTCGCCGCAAGGCGCTTGTTCGGCACGTGCGGCCTCGCGCGTCCATCGCGGGCCGCTCCGTGATCGTTGCCGACGACGGCATTGCGACCGGCTCGACCATGATCGCCGCGCTCGACGCAACGCGCGCCCAGGGGCCTTACGAGCTCATCGCGGCGGCGCCCGTGGGCACGCCAGGCCGGATCGCTCACGTCCGCCGTCACTGTGACGAAGTGGTCTGCCTGCTCACGCCGAAGTCCTTCTGGGCCATCGGTCAGTTCTACGAGGAGTTCGCACCGGTCGAAGACGCCGAGGTCGTCGAACTCTTGCAAAACGCGATGGGCGTGGCTCAGAGGTGAACGAGTTATCCGACAGCAGCATTCAACACAAATCTTCTCTGGAGAGTTCAGCATGACTTCGTTGAGCAACGAAAAGGTCCAGTTACTTCTCGACCAACCAAGAGGGCGGGGGATGGTCGTGAGCTGCTATACCGATATGAGGGTCGTCGCCGGATTCGAGCCGCACTGGCTCCAGCCGTTCAAGACCGAGGCGAGCGTGCTTCGCGAGAGCCTTGAGGACGACCATCAGGCGCGGCAGGAACTGGAGCGCGACATTGAAGCAATCCAACGCGCGCTCGAAGCGCCGGAGGCCAGGCAGGCCAGGGGCATGGCGGTCTTCAGCGCGGCGGAGCGCGGTCTCTTCCTGGCGTTTCCTTCGGACATTCCTTTTGCGAACCGCCTGGTCGTCGACGACGAGCCCTATGTCGTTCCGCTGCTCGAGGGTTACGTGCAACAACAAGGATACCTGGCGGTACTTACCGACACGCACAGGGGGCGCATCTACGCGGCCGGGATCGGTGGATTGCGACTGCTGGACGAGTTCGACGAGGAGGTGCCCCGCAAGAATCGCTCGGCCGGCGAACGCTGGGGTAAACAGCAAGCGACCATCGCCCGGCACCGGGAGGATTGTATCCTCCACTATCACAAGGAGTTGGCCGCGCGCGTAAAACAGCGGTGGGATGAGTACCCGTACAACGGGATCGTCCTGCTGGGCGCTGACGACCCGCTCAGCGCGTTTCGTGCGCTGCTCTCGGAGCGGTTGCAGGCCCGAGTCGTGGACCAGGCGCCGCACGCCTGGACCGTAGAGCAGAGCGATATCGAAGTTGAGGTCCGCAGCGTGATCGAGCGAGCGGCTGTCGCGCGCCAAAGGGAGGCCCTTGACGAATTCGCCGGGCGCATCAAGGAGAAGTGCGCCGTCGCCGCAGGGCCAAGGGAGGTCATCGAAGCGCTGCGCAACGGCCAGGTGAGCGAGTTGATTCTCGAGCCCGACTCCGGCGCCATCGCGTCGCGTTGCCTGGGCTGCCACTCGCTCTTTGCCGAAGAAAGGCTGGCCTGCCCGTATTGCGACACTGCGTGCTCCCGGTGCAACCTCTGGCAGCACCTCCTCGCGATGGCGTTGGGGCACGGGGTGAGGGTCCAGTTTGTTCCCACGCCGTCGGATCTCTCCCAGCATGGCGGCATCGGGGCCTTGCTCTTGCGCGATGAGCCGCAATGGGCACCGGCGAGTGTCGACCATTCCGGAAGGGAGGTGCAGGCATGACTCCCGCGAGTCGCATGGCGAGCGTAAACGACGTCGATGTCGCAACGGACGACAGGATCGACCTGCCTGGGCCGTCGCTGCTCGGAGGCATGCCGCTGGTCGAGGCGCTGAACCATCGGCGCTCGCGGCGGGAGTTCGCTGTCAAAACGCCGACACTCGAGGAAGTCGGGCAGTTATGCTGGGCCGCGGAAGGGATCACCGAAGGCGAGCGAGCATTGCGCACGGTCCCGTCGGCCGGGGCGACCTATCCGGTCACGCTCTATGTGGTCAAACCTTACGGCGTGTACCGTTACGATCCGGTTGGGCATTGCCTCTATCGGCACTTGTCGGGCGATGTGAGACCACACTTGCAGAACGCTGCGGACGACCAGCCCGCCGTCGGAGAGGCACCGCTTTGCTTCGTTCTCGCCCTCGAGCTCAGTGCCGTTGCGGCCCGTTATGGGCGGCGCCGCGGTTGGCGGTACGCCCTGATCGAGGCCGGGCACGTCGCCCAGAACCTTCTGCTCCAGGCCGAGGCACTGGAGCTAGCTGGCGTGCCCGTGGGTGCCTTCGAGGATACCCAGGTCGCTCACACGCTCGGTCTGCCCGCGGGACTTCACCCGGTCTACCTGCTGCCCGTCGGAGCACCGGTATACCGTTCGACCTGAGGGGCGAACCGACCGAGCGGTCCAGCCTCTCGTCGGGTAGGAGCCAAGGAGGCTCTCGGCCGACAAAAAACCGTTGGCGCCGCCGTTGCGCGGGGCGCTGCGATGAGCGACGATCGGGAGCCGCGTGGTCGAGCGGCTTCCTTGGCAGCTCGGCGTTCATTCGGCCGAAGTCGGAGATATCTGTAAGGAGAACACGCTGCTTCAGCGGTTTTCCTGGACCCACTGCATTGCGCTGAGGGCCAGTTTCGCGCCGTCGCTGAGGTCCAACTTCGCCCGGATGCGGTCCCGATAGGTTTCCACGGTCTTGACGCTGAGGTGCAACTGCGCAGCGATTTCCGCCGTCTTCAACCCTTGTCCGATCAAGCGGAAGACGTCGAGCTCCCGGTCCGAGAGCGCGGCCACCGGCGTTTCATCGGAGCGCTGCGGCGCTGGTCCGACGAAGCGTGCGAGCAGCTTCTCGGACAGGGCCGGACTGAGGTAGAGCTTACCACCCAGCACGTGGCGAATCGCCTCGACGATCTTGCCGGTCGCTTGCTCCTTGGTGATGTAGCCCATCGCGCCGGCGCGGAGGGCACGCTCGGCGTAGAGCTCCTCGCTGTACATCGACCAGACGATCATGCGCAGCGCGTCGTGGCGGGCCTTGAGCCGTTTGATGAGATCGATACCGCTCTCCGACTTCAGCCCCACGTCGATGACCGCGACGTCGGGCCGTGTAGAATCCGCGAGCCGCAGCGCTTCCGCCAGATCGGCCGCTTCACCGCAGACTTCGAGGTCGCGCTCGCGTTCGATGCGGATCGCGAGCGCCTCGCGGACCGCCGGATGGTCGTCAACAATCAAGATCCGCGCCTTGGGCTCAGGCGGTTTGTCGCGGTTCGCTGGCATCGTGAGGATCCTTGCGGCACGTGCAGGCCACTTCCGTGCCAACCGGCCCGACGGGCCCGATCGACAGGTGGCCATTGATCAAGCCGGCGCGGTAGGACATGATCTTCAGGCCCATCCCCTTCGTGTCGAGCGGCGGCGCGGGGATACCGACGCCGTCGTCCCGCACGCGGAGCGTGAGGAATGTGCCGTCGCTTTCGAGGCTGATCTTGATGGATTTCGGCTTGGCGTGTCGGAGCGCGTTCGTAACGGCTTCGCGGGCGATGCTGAAGAGCTGCGCGGCCGTCTGGTTGTTCTCGAGGTCCACCGGCCCTTTGCTCTCGAAGATACAGGCGATGCGGTGGACATCCGTCGTCTGCGCGGCAAGCTCGTGGAGGGCCGCAAGAAGTCCTCGGGCGTCGACTTCCACGCGGATCAACCCCCGGGAATACGCACGGACCTGGCCAAGGACTCGCTTGATGCCTTCGGCGATCTTCGTCGCGATCCGAGACAGGGCCGGCGTCTCGCTTTCGAGGCTCGTGACCAGACTATCGACCAGCAATCCCAGGGCAGTCAGCTCTTGCGCGGAAGTGTCGTGCAGATCCTGCCCGATGCGCTGTTGCTCCATCGCCGCCGCGTGCAGGACCTCGTGTTCAAGGGCCTTGCGTGCGCTCAGATCGCGCAAGACTCCCGTGAACATACGCTGACCGCCTTCTTCATATTCACTGACGGCCAGGTCGACCGGAAACACGGTCCCGTCGCTGCGGCGGGCCTGGACTTCGCGGCCAACGCCGATAACGTGCTTCTCGCCGGTTTGTCGATAGCGGGCGAGGTAAGCGTCGTGCTGGTCGCGGTAGGGCGCGGGCATGAGCTCCTTGACGTTTCGGCCGATCATTTCCGCGGCGGTGTAGCCGAACATTCGCTCGGTCGCGGCATTCACCGAGCGGATCGTGCCGACCTGGTCACTGGTGATGATGGCGTCCACGACTGTATTCACCATCGTGTGAAGATGGGCCTCGGTCTCCATTCTCAGGCGCTCGGCGCGCTTGCGGATCGTAACGTCCTCAATGGCCAGCAGGATGAGATGATCGCACGACGGGCCATCCGTGAAGAGGTGGCTCGCATTGAGCAACATCGTCCGTTCGCCGATCTTGGGGAACACGTCTTGCACCTCAAAATTCTCGAGATGACCGCTCGCGGGCAGGATGTCTTCGAGGAGCACGCGCAGGCGGGGGCTATTCCACTGGCCGTTGCCCAGCCCGTAGATCTGACGACCCTCGGTATCGGCTGGGGAAAGTTCGAAGCAGCGGTAGAACGCCCGGTTGGCCATCCGCACTCGCAACTCGCCATCCAGTACGAGCAGCGGTTCGTGCATCGTCTCGACGATGCTCATCGCGTAATCGCGCGACTCCTTGATCTCCTGTTCGCGTCGTTTCAAGGGGTCGATGTCGATCAGCATGAGGACGGCGCCGCTGACCTCATGATCGAGGGTTTTATAGGGCCGGATGTAGAGTTTGTGCCAAACACCCGTCTCGTCCAGAACTTCGCGTTGGTCGATCTCGAGCGTGCTCAGGACATTCCGCACCAAGGTCTCGAGGTAGGGTACATTGATCTCACGTCGGAGAGCGCTGACCGGCCGGCCCACGTCGCTGGGGCGCAGATTCAGGAGGGCCTGAGCGGCCGGGGTAAACCAGCGGATTGTCAGGTCTCGGCCCACCACGATGATCGGGATGCGGGTGGTCTCGATCAGGTTGGCCTTGTCTTCAGCCAGTTCGTTGGCCTCATCGATTCGTTCTCGCAGCTCGCCTGCGACGGCTCTCAGTGCTTCGTTCTTCGCCGCCAGCTTTGCGTTGGCATCCGCCAGCTCATCGTTGAGGCAACGATATTCCTCGTTCGCGCTGGCGACTTCCTCGTTGGCGATGCTCAGCGCCTCGTTGACGGCTTCTTCCTTCTTGATCGCCGTTTGCAAGAATGCCCGGGTCGAAGCGAGCTCCTGGCGGAGGCGGCTGATCCGTCGATCCTGCTCGGTCGAGAGCGGATCCGTCGTCGGGTCCAGCGCATCGCCGCTGTCGTCCGCGCAATCGGTGAGGTGAGGCGTTTCGTCGGTCTCGGGCCCGGTGGAAACGTTGCCACCCGCTGCCGGTCGGACGCGGCGGACGGATCCAACCGCCGTCTCGGTCCCGTTCCGTGTGACCACCGGCGTTACGACCGGCATGCCGTCGACATACTCGATCGTCAAATGGCAGGGTATTGCCGTACGCTCGTAGAACTGGTGCTTCGCGTCAACGACCTCGAACAGATCACGATGGCGGTCGAGCGTCTTCGACGTGTTGAGGATCAAGACTCCGCCGGGATTGAGCGCGTAGAGCAGAATCGGGAACACACGGTCGAGCAGATCACGCCCAGCGTTCATCGCAACGTTGCGACAACTGATGAGATCGACGTGCGAGATGGGCGGATCGCTCCGCAAATCATGCTGGGCAAACACGCAAAGCCCACGCACCTTTTTGGCGATCTGATAGCCACGCTCGGTCTGGGTAAAAAAACGCTCCAGCCGCTCGGCTGAGATATCGGGCGCGATGTCTGCGGGGTATACGCCGCCCCGAGCCGTTTGAATCGCGTGCTCACTGTCGTCGGTGGCGAAGATCTTGATCGGTACCGGAGTCTCCAAGCTTTCCAGGTGCTCAAGGAGGCAAATGGCGAGGGAATAGACTTCCTCGCCATTACCGCACCCCGGCACCCAGACGCGGAACGGCTGCTCCGACGGGCGATGGGTCAACAGCCTGGGCA
>DAIDJG010000107.1 GCA_027451445.1 Singulisphaera sp. | reverse complement strand
CCCCCCTTGTGGGGGAGGGCCGGGGTGGGGGGTGTCGCAGTACCTATGGCCGTTCGAACCCCCCACCCCAACCCTCCCCCACAAGGGGGGAGGGAGTTAAATCCTTCGTCTGCTTGGGCTTAGGGTTAGTTGAACGGTATTGCCCTAACCCCCCTTCCCAAGGGGGGGAGTTATATGTCGCTCTCGCGCAAACGGAAACATGACGGTTGGCCATCTCTCATCTGCCATTGTACGTGCTTGGCCCAGGTCAATACGTGGGCCGGGTCGATGACTTGGAGTCGACCGTGTCGGGGGGCATGGGGGTTCCGTGGTCGAGCATGTAGTCGTAGCGCGGGGGCGGAGCGGGTTCGGGGGCCGGCTCGGCCTGCACGACTTGCTCGGTGCTCGGCGCTGGCGTGGAAACAATGGCGACCGGCCTGGGTCGAATGGGCAGCTCGGGCCAATCGATACGCTGGGAGCCGCTGGCGATCTGCAACTGGGCGCTGGCCCACTGCCGCCAGGTCACCGCACCAATCGACACCCCGAACGCCAGCAACAGACCCGCCGCGATCGCCAGCCGCCAGCGCACCGGTGAAAACACCGGCCTGGAAACAGGTCGGCGCGACTCCTGGATCTGGCGGGCCAGGGCCGGCCAGAGCGAAGGGGCGTCGGGCGTCGAAGGGAGCACGCCCGCGGCCGCGTGCAAGACATCGAGGGCGTTGCTCAACGCGGCGCGGTGGTCGCGGCACCTGGCGCAGCCGATCAGGTGCCGCTCGACGCGTCGGCGTTCCAGTCCCAACAGCTCGCCGCCAGCCAGCAGGGGCAAGCGGTCGCGTACCCATTTACAACGAGGATCGCCCATACGTGGCCTCCCGACGCGTCCCGTCCTGTCGACGCTCCCAGTGCTCCCGAAACATCTCGCGGGCCTTGGCCAGTTTCCACCGCACAGTGGCTTCGCGACGGCCCACGATGGCCGCCACCTCGGCCGAGGAAAACCCTTCCAGATCCCGGAGCACGAGGATCGTCCGGTAAGCCACCGGCACCCGCTCCAGGATAAACTGAACTTCTTGTGCCACCTCGGCCTGAAGCCGGGGGTCCGGGTCCGGCAGGTCAAACGCCCGGCGCCCGTCACCATTCACCCCGTCCAGCGACGAGGGAGGGGTCGAGTCCCGCCGGCGCAGCCAGTCGAGCCCCAGGTTGACACCCACCCGAAACAGCCAGGGGCCAAACCGCCGCCCCGTGTCAAACCGGTCGAGCCGGGTGTACACCTTCCAGAACGTCTCTTGCGCCAGGTCGCGTGCAAGCTCTTCGTCACGCACCAGGCGAGTCAGCACCCGAATGAGCTTGCGCTCGTAGCGGGCGACCAGCGAGGCAAACGCATGATCGTCGCCCCCACGCGCCCGCTCGACGAGTCGAGCGTCGCCGACCTCGTCCGCCCGAGGGACACTGGAGTCCCCCGAACCGAGCGCAGCCGCCGGCACCTGCGAGTTGCCTGATGCCGACAGCTCATGAGTATGGGGTTCGGATTCCACCGATTTCCTCATCGCGTCCTCTCCCGCCGTCGTTTATCATACGGCCGGCGGCTGGTCCCCGTTGGACTTTTTTCGGAAACTTGGCTGCGACAATGAAATCGGTTCGCGGCCCGGTCTCAATTCGTGGTAACCCCAGGCCATGACCCTTACTGAGACCGAAGTGATCGCCTGTCCCCTTGAGGACCGCATCGAGGCACTTGGCGTCTTGTATCGCCGGGTGCCGGACTCGCTGCGCACGGGTCTGATCGCTGATGCGCTTCGCGAAGCGCAACTGGGGGAGATCGATCTCTCGGGCCTCTGGATCGCGCGGCGGCGGGGGCGGGTGGTGGGGAGCTTGCTCACGCAACCCCTCGCCGGCCGAGCCGCGGCGGTCTGGGCGCCTGAGGTCGAGGGGAGTTGGCGGCGCACGGCCACCGCGGTTGCGCTGGTCCGAGCCGCACTCGGCGACCTGGCCACGCGCGGGTTTCGGATCGCCCAGGCGCTGGTGGACGACGCGTCGCCGCCCCAGGCCGGGGCCGACCTCGCCGCCGGAGGGATGCCGCACGTCACAGACTTGCTTTACATGGAGCGTAATACGACGATCCCCCTTCCGATCGCGCCGTCGTTGCCCTCCATTGAGTGGTGCGGGTTCGGACCCGAATCCGAGGCCGATTTTCGGGCCGTGCTCCAGGCGACTTACGAGGGCAGCCTCGACATGCCGGAACTGGAGGGCGTGCGAGCCCTTGACGACATCCTGGCCAGTCACCGCGCGGGGGGACGGTTCGTCGCGGAACGCTGGCGGGTCGGGCATGTTCGCGACGAGCCCGATGCTGCGGCGGTCGTTCTGCTGTCGGACCTGCCCGACCGCGACGCCTGGGAGGTGGCCTACCTAGGCCTGACCCCCTCCGCCCGAGGCCGAGGCCTGGGGCGGGCGACGATGAGTCACGCCCTGGACCTGGCCCGGCCGCACACTCCTCGTCTGGAGCTGGCGGTCGACTTGCGCAATGCGCCAGCGCACCGCCTGTACGATTCGTGCGGCCTGACCCCCCTGGACCGTCGGGCGGTCCATCTCGTCACCTTTGAAAACGAAAATCGATGAATTTTCACACTCCCATTCCATGGTTCGCATCGTAATAATCCATGTAGCGGCGGCAGCACCTACCTGTTTCTCCCCACGCCAGGCCGCCGCGACCTTCCCCAATGGGACGCGAACCTCTCCCTCGCCTTCTCCCCGCAGCGTTTTTTCCCGCAAAAGTCAAGAGGAACATGTTGCTCCCCGATTCTGTTACGGGTAGGATAGATGGATGGAGTCAATCTATCGCGCTCCCGAACGGACGAGGGGTGTGAGAAGTGTCCGGGTCCACGACGTTCGGGGACGTGTCGCGACGTGGCGATTGGTCCTCCAGGGTAGCCCCGAGGAGTGTTGAACCGTGTTGCGGAACTTGCTCCAACAACTCGACGAGCGTTTCCCCGAGGTCTCGCAATGGCTGGGAGGCCGGCTCGACGTCAAGCTCCCTGCCTTCATGACCAGTGTGATCTTCCATATCGGGTTGCTCCTCGCACTCGGCATGGTGGGATACGGCGCCAACGTCGTGGCCCGTCACGAAATCACCAGTTCGGTGATCGACAATTCGGTCACGACCGACCTCTCCCGGGAAGTTCAGGCTGTCGATCTCGACATGCCGAACACGCCGCCCACCCAGACGGCGAAGGCCGGCTCCTTCGCACCCAACCTCGCGCCCACCATCAACGCGGTGCCCACGTCGTCCTCGAGCGTCCCCGCGGTGGACGGCGGAACGGCGGCCCCCGTGAGCGTCGAGCTGGCCCACCTGGACGTCAAGCGAGCCACCGACTCGCTCGTGCCGACGGCCTCGTTGTACGGCACGATGGTCTCCATCAAGGGCAACGGCGCCGAGCACGTAGGCAGCGTCGAAGGCGGCGTGGACCGCATCGCCAACGAAATCCTCGCCCGCCTCGAGAAAGGCCGCGTGCTGGCGATCTGGATGTTCGACGCCTCCGGGAGCCTTGTGGCCGAGCGCGAGCGGCTGTCGAAACACATCGACACCGTCTACACCCACATCACCCAGCTCGACGAGAACAACCGCTCCGCCGATGGCGGGCTGCTCACGGCCGTGGTCGCGTTTGGACAGGAACGTAAGATCATGACCGAGCCGACCGCTGACAAGGCAGCGATCGTCAAGGGGATCAACGACGTTCCGCTCGACACGACGGGCGTCGAGAACACGTTCGGTACGGTCACCGAAGTCGTCCACAAATGGGGCAAGTACAAGGACTCGAAGGGGAACGTCTACCATCCGATGATCATCATCGTGACCGACGAGGTCGGCGACGATGAGTCGCGGCTGGAAGAGGCGATCGCCACCGCCGCACCCAAGGGCAAGCCGCTGGTCCCCATCTACATCCTCGGCTCGCAGGCCCTCTTCGGCCGCGCTGATGGGTACATGGACTACACTGATCCCAAGACCAAGCAGGTGTTCCGCGGTTTGCCCGTCCGGATGGGTCCGGAAAGCGCGACCATCGAGCAGGTCCGGCTGCCGTTCTGGTACCAGGGGTTCCAGTACGACATCATGGACTCCGGCTTCGGCCCCTGGGCCCTGAGCCGGCTCGCGGACGCCACAGGGGGGATCTACTTCATCACCCGTATGGGTCCCCAGCGCATGGGCTTCGACCCGGCGTTGATGCACGAGTACAAGCCCGACCGCATCAGCCGGCAGCAGTACGAAGCGACGGTCATGAACAACGAGTTCCGCGCAGCGATCATCAACGCCGCCTTGATTTCTCAGCAAAAGCTGCCCGGCACACCACCGTTGAACTTCCCACCCGCGGACACGCCCGAATTCAAGGACGCGATGCGGGACGGCCAGGTCGTTGTCGAACGGACCGAGTACACGGTCGACGAATGTCTCCAGCCGATCACCCACGTGGCCAAGATGCGCGACCACGAGACCTCGCGCCGCTGGCAGGCCAACTACGACCTGACCCGCGGGCGCCTGCTCGCCATGAAGGTCCGCTGCTACGAGTACAACTGGCTCTGCGCCAAGATGAAGCGCGACCCGCTCAAGTTCCAGAACTCGGCTTCGAACGCCTGGAAGCTTGTCCCCGACCCCGAGGTCAAGTCGAGCGAAAAGGCGGCGGGTGCAGCCAAGGAGGCCAAGAGGCTGCTCGAAACGGTGCTCAAGGAGCACCCTGGCACCCCCTGGGCCCTGTTCGCCCAGCGCGAGCTGAAGGATCCGTTTGGCTTCAAGTGGGTCGAGACCACCGTCAAACCACTGCCGCCGAAGAAGCAAGGCGACGCCGACGAAGAAGAGAAGAAGAAGAAAAAAGCCATGATGCCCAAGCCGCCGCCCCCACCGAAGCTCTGACAAAGGACGTTGTGTGGAGCCGGCTTCCGCCCGCCGGACCTGGGCGCCGTGGACGGAAGCAAGGCATCCGCAGGGAAATCAATCGTTGAGGAAACGCCCAACCCCTCCCGTGCCATCAGCCGCTCCTAAAAACAAAGACCTTTCAATCTTCACGGTCTTCGCGCACACTTGAAGGGTGAGGCGGTTGGCCGTCAATTGCTGATCGCTCCGCTCTGAGAGGATAACCCCATGGATCTCGACGCTCCTGCCCCCCCCTCCGCGTCGGACGACGGCATGTACAACCTGGCGGAAACGCCCGCCGAGGCCGAAGCCGCCCCGACCAACGGCCACACCAACGGCGCGGTCGCCAATGGCAACGGCGAGGCCGAGGCTGAAGCGAAGCCGGCTGGTAAGAAAAAGGGAGCCAAGGGCAAGAAGGCCAAAGAGAAGGAAAAGGAAAAAGGCTCGGGTGGCTTCGGCGGCTTCTTCAAGAAGCGCGCCGCGGCGGCCGCCGCCCAGGCCGAAGAGCCACCCGCCACGCCCGAGAACGCGGCGGAGCGCAAGAAGAAACGGCGACGCCGGAAGGTCACGCGCGTCATGATCCCCTCGTGGGGCATCTCGGCGATCATGCACTTCGTCATCCTCGGCTCCCTTGCGATCGTCACCTTCTCGACCGAAGCCAAGAAGATCATGGCCAAGATCGACTCGGCGATGGTCGCCAACCCCGGCGGCGCCGACGAACTCGTCAAGATCTACGCCGAGCCCAGCAACGCCCCCCGCGACCAGGCGGTCGGCGGCGGTGGTGGAGGCGGAGCCAGCGGCGGCGGTGGAGGCGGTGGCGGCACCTTCGGCGGCATCGGCACCGGCCCCCCCTCGGCCACACCCTCGGTCAACGGCGGTGGCGGCGGGATCAACGAGAAAAACGGCCTCCCCGGCGTGAAGATGGTCGCCCAGGTCTCCGGCCTCAACCTGCTCCCCTCGGCCGGCAGCATCGGCATGGACCTCGGCGGCGGCGGCCAGATCGCCGGTGACGTGGCCTTCGAGGCCAAGGACATCGGCGCCGCGCTCGACCAGCTCGCCCGCGAGATCCTCCGCCACCTTGGTCAGCACAAACTCACCGTCGTCTGGCTCTTCGACGAGTCGGAGAGTATGAAAGACGACCAGAAGGTCGTCCGTCAGAAGTTCGACCGCATCTCGACAGAGCTCAAGGTCAACGCCGACGGCGCCGCCAAGGCAAAGAAGGAAGCGGTACCGCTCAACCACGTGATCATCGGGTTCGGCAAGGACATCCACCCCGAGATCAAGAAGCCCACGGCCAACATTGACGCGATCGGCCAGGCGATCGACAAGCTCCGCATCGACGACACGGGCGTCGAGAACACCATGCACGCCCTGGGCGCGGCGATCGACAACTACAGCGAGATCATCAACAAAGAACGGCGCCTCTTGATCGTGCTCGTCACCGACGAGTCGGGCGACGACGGCTCGTACATCGAAGAAGTCCACCAGATGGCCGTCCAGCGCCGGGTGCCGATCTACATCATCGGCCGCCAGTCGCTCTTCGGCTACGACCGGGCCCACCTCCTCTACATCGACCCCGTCACCAAGGACGCCTACTGGCCCACGATCAAGCGCGGGCCCGAGACGGCCGACGTCGAGACCGTCCAGTGGGACGGCCTCCACGAGCGCTGGGATGAACAGCCCTCCGGATTCGCCCCCTATGAGCTCGCCCGCCTCTCCAAGGACACCGGCGGCATGTACTTCCTGCTCCCCAGCGAAGAGAACATGCGCGTGCGCCAGCGCGAGAAGGCGTACTCGATCAAGGACCTCAAAGAGTACATCCCCGACTACGACAGCCGTGCCCACTACGTGGCCGAGCGCAACAAGTCGGAGTTTCGGCGCAACCTCTACGACGTGATCACGGCGACCAAAGGGTTCCCGTTCCGCCGCCACTTCCCGATCAACCCGGCCGAGCTCGTGCCCGCGTGCCACGAGGCCGGGAACCTCTCGAACACGCGCGTCCAGCAGCTTCTGAATATCGAGAAGCAGTTGCGCGGGCTGTCGCGGCTCCGCGAGCGCGAGACCGAGATGCGCTGGAAGGCCGACTACGACCTCATGCTCGCCGAGATCGTCACCTACCAGATCAAGGCCTACGAATACGGCGCCTGTCTCGCCGAGATGGCCAAGAACCCTCCCAAACCGAAAAAGATGCCCACGGCCGACCTGATCGTCGAGTGGGTCATCGACCACTCTCACGATCGTAAGGCGGATAAGGAAAAGACCGAAAAGAAGTACAACGAGGCCATGACGCTGCTGAAAGACGTGATCGCCAAGCACCCCCGCACCCCCTGGGCCGACCTCGCCCAGGACGAGATCAACCGGGGCTTCGGCTGTCAGCGCAACGAGTGGCATCATAACCCGAAGTATGACGAACGAGCCAAACTCGTTCCGAAGTATTAATGACAGTGATCGCCGTTGGCAGATAGAAGATGGTGGATCGCTCGCTCGGCCCCGCGCCAACAGGAGAGCGCGCAACGTTTGATGGTCCGCGAGCCGGTCCGCCGGCCGACCCTTCTCTGAATCTCATCCCCCCTGGATGGTTCGGTTCCGTCGGATTCGTACGGATTGCAGCCGCATTTCACTCTCTCTTTTGTGGATGACGCGACCATGGGCCTCCCAGCGCCTCCTCCGTCGTCGGCGTCGAGCGATGCCATGTTTGACATGGCAAACCAAAGCCTCACACCGATTCCACCCACACCCGCCACGGTCGAAACGCCCCCCCCGATCGGGACACCTGCGGAAACGGTGAGCCTCACCCAAACCGTGGCCGAACCCGCTCCGGGAGCCACCGAGGCGGACGTCCAGGCGTCCGAACCCCCGGCCGAGGAGCCGAAAGCCGAGGCGACAAAGGCCAAACCCAAGGGCAAAGCGGGCTTCTCGCTCGGCGGCTTCTTCAAGCGACGCGCCTCGAAAACCCAATCCGAGCCCGAAGCCCCGCTCACACCCGAGGCGCGGAAGAAGCGTCGACGCCGCAAGGCCGCACGGGTCGCCGTGCCGTCGTGGGGCGTGTCGTTCATCATGCACCTCTTCATTCTCGGCACCTTGGGCGCAGTGACCTTTTCGAACGAGGCCAAGCGGATCATCGCCAAGATCGACTCGGCCATGGTCGCCAACCCCGGCGGCGCCAATGAGCTAGTCCACATCTACGCCGACCCCAGCAACGCCCCGCGCGACCAGGCCGTCGGCGGCAGTAGCGGCGCGAGCGGCGGGGGCGGTGGCAGCAATGGCGGTGGCGGCGGCACCTTCGGCGGCATCGGCACCGGTCCGCCCTCGGCCACGCCCTCGGTCCGCGGCGGTGGAGGCGGCATCAACGAGAAGAACGGCCTCCCCGGCGTCAAGGCCGTCAGCGTCGGCTCCGGGCTCGCCATGCTCCCCTCGGCCGGCACCGGCAGCCTCGACCTCGGCGGCGGCGGCATGATCGCCGGCGACGTCACCTACGGCACCAAGGACATCGGCGAAGCCCTCGACCAGCTCGCCCGCGAGATCCTCCGACACCTCGGCGAACACAAGCTCACCGTCGTCTGGCTGTTCGACGAATCCGAAAGCATGAAGGACGACCAGAAGACGATCCGCCAGAAGTTCGACCGGGTCTCCAGCGAGCTCAAGATCAACGCCGACGGCGCCACCAAGAAGCGGGAAGTCGCCCCCTTGAACCACGTGATCGTCGGCTTCGGCAAGGATATCCACTACGAGATCAAGAAGCCGACCGCCGACATCGACCAGATCGGCCGCGCGATCGAACGGCTCAAGATCGACGACACGGGCGTCGAGAACACGATGCACGCCATCACCGACGTCATCGGCAATTACTCGGCCGTCATGAACAAAGACAGGCGCCTCTTGATCGTGCTCGTGACCGACGAGTCGGGCGACGACGGCGCCTACGTCGAAGAAGCGCACCAGGCCGCGATGAGCCACGGCGTGCCGATCTACGTGATTGGCCGGCAGTCGCTCTTCGGCTACCACCGCGTCCGCATCAAGTACGTCGACCCCGTCACCAAGGACGAGTTCTGGCCCGAGATCCGCCGGGGTCCCGAAACGGCCGACCTCGAAGTGCTCCAGTGGGACGGCCTCCACGACCGCTGGGACGAGCAGCCCTCCGGCTTCGCCCCCTACGAGCTCGCCCGCCTCGCCAAGGACACCGGCGGTATCTACTTCCTGCTCCCGTCCGAGGAGACTTTGCGGCTCACTCAGCGCGAGAAGGCCTATTCGATCACCTCGATGAAGGAGCTCGTGCCCGACTACGAGAGCCGAGGCGAGTACATCAAGCGCCGCCAATCGTCCGAGCTGCGCCGGTCGTTGCACGAGATCATCATGATGACCAAGGGGTATTCGTTCCCCCTGGGCTTCCCGATCAACATCGAAGAGATGTTGATGAAGGGCAAGGAAGCCGAGATGGCCGCAACCGCTCGGCTGAACGGCCTGCTGCAAATCGAGAAGCAGATGCGCGGGCTGTCCCGCCTCCGCGACCGCGAGCCCGACAAACGCTGGCAGGCCAACTACGACCTGCTCCTGGCGCAGATTGTTGCGTACGAGGTGAAGGCGTTCGAGTATCGCGCGTGCGTCCGGGAGATGATGGAGAAGAAGCCGAAGGCGAAACACGTCCCGGTTCCCGGCAAGCTCGACGTCTGGTGGGGTTACGGCCATTCGCGCGAACCGAAAGCGCCGAAGGAAGACACGGCGAAGAAGTACGCCGAGGCCGAGAAGCTCTACAAGGAAGTGATCGAGCGCTATCCGAACACCCCCTGGTCCGACCTGGCGAAAGACGAGATGAACCGCGGCTTCTCGGTCGGCTGGGGCGAGCACACTCACGTCCCGTCGCCGACCCGGGCCGAGCGGGCCAAGTTCGTGCCCAAGTATTGAGAAATGCTAACAAAAGGGGGACTGGCTCCGAGTCTTTGAGGTGCCTGTCCCCGTTTTGTTAGAGCCCTTGCCATGCGAATCGTCGAGCAATCCGTCTCCGCCGGGGACAAGCCTCTCTTCGACCTGGCGGAGTTTCTTTCGCGCCCTTTGTATGCGCACCTGGCGACCCATCCCGAAGACGGCCCCCGCGAATCGCCCGTCTGGTTCCACTGGGACGGCTCAGTTTTCTGGATCATCGGCGGCACGTCGTTCCCCCAGAACCTCAAGCGCGACCCTCGCTGCGCCCTGGGGATCGTCGACTGGGACCGCCTGACCGGCCTCAGCCAGCACGTCGGCGTGCGCGGTCGCGCTGAGGTCTTGCCGTTCGACCTCGCGATCGTCAAAACCATCTTCCGCCGCTACTTCGGCCCGAATGAGTCGCAGTGGGACCACCGCTTCGACGACGTCCTGCGCGGCGACGCTGGCGTCGAGATGGTTCGGATCACGCCCGAAACCGTCGTGATGCGCGACCAGTCCTATCAGCCGGCGCTCTGAGGTGGTGGGCTTCATCTGAATTTTAAATCCGTGTTTCATCCGTGGCTGAATTCCCTTCCTGTCACTTGCGCGCTGGCTATTTACAGTGCAACCCGATCACAGATAGGGTTTGAGCCTCATCCCGGCGAGCCGTGCATTGCAAGTGCGAACCGCTCTACGGCGTTTTCGTGCGGCGAACCACATGGCTCTTGACCCAGTCTGTAAACGTTTCGCGATCGATCGCGCCCGCAGCCACGCCGAGAAAGATTCGTTCTTGTTCGTCGACCGTCGCCTCGATGGTGTGGCCGTTGCGCTTCAGAAACATCACCATCGCTGCGTGGCTGGTTCGTTTGTTTCCGTCGGCGAACGGGTGGTTCCGGTTGAGCGAGAACGCGAGCGCGGCTGCCTTTTCGGGAAGGGCGGGATAGAGGGCTTGGCCACCGAAAGCCATTCGAGGTTGGGCGACCGCCGAATCGACGAGACCAAGATCCCTGATCGAGGGATCGCCTCCGCTGGAGCGGATGACCCATTCATGAATACGAATAACGAGATCAACCGTAAGGTATTTCATTGCGCGAGTCGTCGGTACAACTCCGCGTTTTCCGTGATGGTCTCTTCGAGGTCTCGGTCGAAGCTCTCATCCGCAACATCGTCAACGTCGGGCTCTGACGTGGCGACGTCGGGGCGTTTCGAGTCCCGCGTTCGTCCGGGCGCCTTGCCTTTGGTCTCGTTGCGACGTGGACCTGCTTGATCAGCTCGCTCCTCCCTTGTCGCGCCTGAGCTCACGAGTTTTTCGTAGGCAGCCAGAGCCAGATCGACGACGTCGGTCGCCGAGAGGCCCGATTGTTCCATGAGCGCCACCAGTCGTTTCTGGCCCTTCGGTCCGATCGGGACGGAGTTGATCGAGCCGGGGGCATCAACGGCATGGTGACTCGTTCGCTTCGGTCCGTTCTTTCCAGCAGACTTGGTGGACTCAGGCTTCTTTGGCATCGGTAGCCCCTTTCGCTTCTGGAAGTTTATCGCGTTTCGGGGTTCTCCAACATGCCAGCCTTCGATCAACTCACCGGCTGGATGGCCTTCGTCTCGTCGACGTTGGAGACGAGGACCTTTCGCTGCGGGCTGATCGAGTGCGATGGTCTTCACGCTCGTCTTCTCGCGCTTCGCGACGGCGGCTTCTGGTGATACTACCAGCTTTGCCGGAACCGCTGAGCGTCGGTTTTCGCGTGTTCCTTCACCGACGGGCTGTTACATTCCGGGTCTCGCAGCGTTGTCGGAGTCCGCAGGCTTTGAACGTTTTCGTTTCGACCGTTTCGCGTGTTGCGCCAGTTTCGACATCGTGTTACAATGCTTCTATTCCGGAATACCGTTCGGAAGTTGAAGAAGCCGAGCGAATTCTGGCTGGCCTGAGCGTTGGGGCGCTCGACTACGGAATGCCAGACGCTCAATCTTTGCTCGAACTCTGGCAACGATGCATCGCGGACCTCGTCAACGGGGCTCACGCCGGGAACAATGGAGCGGACGCCACCAAGGAGCGAGACGGCGTGGGAGTGCGTTCCGGGCTTCGGAGAGATCAGCGCGAATGATCGCTTGATGTGCCGTCGGCCGGGGTGGGCGTGTCCGAGCCCAAACGCTCCAGGCTGTGTGCAACGCGAACGCAAACCGTTCCAAGCGCTCTGGTCTCCGTGCCGCCTCAGTAGCCGGCCTGGGCGATCGTGGCAGCGTTGCACCCGACGCCCAGAAGGAACTCGCGGAACTCGATATTGATGTGTTCGTCGCAACGGTGCACGAGGTATTCGACGTCCTGGATGACCCGGAGCACCGTTCCCTTCTTGTCCAGAGACTGCGGAGACATCCGGGGACGGTCGCAATTGTGGATGCAGTCGTGCCGTCGTTGGAAGATTGCCTTGAAGCGGTCCTCGAGCTGATCGATCGCAGCATCTCGCGCCTTGGGCTTGTCGCCATCGCTCATCGCCTGATAGCTGGCTCGCGAGACGCCGAACAAGCGGATGCGGGAATCCGGCCGGGACATCCAGTCGTCGAGGGGATCCCGAAACAGCTTGTGCCCCTTGCGAAAGAACTTGTTGAAAAGCGATTGAATCGTGGAGAGGCTGATGACGTTTTCGCGCTCCATCAG
>DAIDJG010000106.1 GCA_027451445.1 Singulisphaera sp. | reverse complement strand
GAAGCTGAGTTACTTCACCATTGGGATCAGGTGGGTAAGGTTCTGTCTGAACCACGATCGCAGCCTTCCCGATAACTTGACCCCGGTCCCGATCTAGCAAAAGTGTCGGGTGGCCAGCTTCCCAAGGGGGGGAGTTATATGCTTTCCTCTCGGGCAGGCGATTGGCGGGTGTAATGCGCAGCGCCAACGTGCACCAAACCTGCATCGGACGGCAATCGCCAGCCATACTGGATGAAGTCCATCCCCACATTGGATTCACTCTTCCTCCCTTACCGCCTTCTCGCGTTCTCCCAACCATTCATGGGTCGGAAACCCGTCGCGTTCCTTCCCCACCGCGCGAACCTGGCGAATCCGGCACACGGAACTAAACTCGCAAAACTTGGTGCAATCATCACGCAGCGAGTGCACGGGAAACGCACCGCTCCGGATCAATCGCGCCAGGGCAATGATATAGGCCTCGAAGCTGCTCTGATCCGAATCCCAGTGCTTGAGCACGATCCGCTTGAAGCCGTCTTTCTTCAGACCCCAGTAGCCAACGTCGATCAGTTGAGCCTTGCGTTCGAGCAATAAAATCCGTTCAGCCGCCAGCGCATACAAGGGAAGCTGGACGTACAACGACGCCTCGACGTCGTTCTTCGACGGGCACGAACCGGTCTTGTAGTCAATGACCCGGAATCCGACTTGCCCGGCGGTCTCCACGAGGTCGATGCGATCGATCTTGCCCTGAAGCCGCACCGACTCCGCACCATCGCCGATCACAAGGCTAGGGTAGGAGTGCGATTTCCGCTCATCACCGAACACAGCTTCGAATCTATGCGGGAGCGGCAAACCCAAGGTCTCCGATTGCACGTAACGATCATGCTGCTTGGTGTATCGAACAAACATCTGCTCGAGTCGGAACTTTTCGATCTCACGCAGACCGGCGTCGATCTCCGATTCGACCGTCAGCTCGACCCGGAGGTGGTTCGCGACGAGGGCACGCGCGAGTTCCAGCCGGTCGCTGGGCTCCTGGAGCAGGCGCTGTTCGAGTTCTTCGAGAATGTCGTGGGCCTTGCTGCCGCGCGCGGTATAGTCCTCGTCGAGTTCCTCGCGTTCGTCGAAGACCTCGAGGCGCAACACGTAGCGCTGGAGGAACTGGAAGGGGCAGGCAATGAACGATTCGAACTGGCTCGGGCTGAACACGTACTCGGGACCAAACGAACGTGCGATCGCCGCGATCGCCAGAGGGTCGTCGAGACGTCCGTCGTAAGGACCAAAAGCCCGCACCCGGAACCGTTCATGCGCCACGTCGAGCGCGATGGCCGTTCCATCGAGCGCCGCCCGGCGTCCTGGATCAGCGGCAAGGGTCCTGAGCGGCCGGTGATCCCCCTCGCACGCCAGGGCCAGGGCACGGACAGTCGCGTCGCGGGGTGCGCCCGCCAGTTCGGGGCGCTCGCGATGGGCCGGGTCGATGCGGCGAATCGGCTGATCCAGCAAGGCGCGGGCGCTCGGCGCAAAGAGGTCGAGCAGATCCTCGAGAAAACCCGCTCGCAGGAGCGATTCACCCTTCTCGTCGGTCGTCGGGTAAACCAGGTCGAGCCCGCTTTGAGCCCTGCCGAAGACCTGGAGAAACCGAAACATTTCCCGAGCGAGCGCAGGGTTGGCGGATGGCGTTGGATCGGCCTCGCTGTCGATCAACTCCGGGTTCACGGCCGACGCGCTCGGAAAGGTCCCCTCCGCCAGATTGACGAGCAAGACATGCTCGGCCGACGCCCCTTCGGCGTCGTCCACGACCATCAACAGGACGGTTCCCCCCGGCGCAGCGGGAGCCGGTACAACCAGGTCGCCGACCAGGGCCGTGACTTCCCGGGCGAACTGACCCCACGTCCAGTAGCGGCCGGCCTGCCCCAGTTCCTCATGGAGTGCGCCATGATCGGCGAGAGCGTCCCAAAGCGGATCGAGACGCTCCGGTGCAATCCCAAGCTCGTCGGCCAGCCGGGAAAGTTCACCGCACTGGTAGTCCCAGGTCCGGCTTTGGTCGAGGCGTTCGATGAGATCGATGACTCGCTCGATGAGCTTACGTGCCTCCCTGGCGCGTGACGCGCGGCGAGTGTCGTCACTTTGCGTGTCCCGGAGCAATGCTTGTTGCAACAGCTCGCTCCCGCGGAAGACGCGCGACGCGCGCACGGCCGACGCGGCGGCAGACAGGGCCAAAGGGACCTGCGCTTCCGGCCATTGCGGATGGATCTGCCCGTTCCGCAACAAATCCATCAACCGCGCGGTGTCCCAGCCTTCAATCCCCAACGTCATGGCCAGCCGCAGCACCGAAACCGCCGGGTCGAGTGCAAGGCGGGCAGGCGCTTCTGCGGCAACCAGGATACCCCAGTCCGCGAGTGTGTCGCGAATCACCACGGCGCGATCATCCCATTCCGGGACGAGCACGAGGATCGCTTCGGGCTCGACCCCTTGATCGAGGCAATCCTGAACGCGGCGTGCCACGACGAGCCCGATTCCCTCCCCCCTGGGGGCACCGACGACCTTCAAGCCTGGACACTGCGCTCGCTTGGGACGGCCGTGGGCGTCGGACCGAAAGAGCTCCAACCCAACCGTGTGCAACTCCGAGCACGTGAGCAAGTCGTGATCGTTCACCACCGACTGCTCGACGAAACCCCACTCTCGTAGCCGCTGGCGGGCCAGAGCCGTCGACGCGTAAACATCCGACAGTCTGGGATCGTCCAGATACGGCACGGTCACGTCGACCGACTTCGCTTTCTGTCGGAAAAACTCGATCGCCCGCAACATCGCGCGCGACGCCACCGTCAGATCGAGCACGGTCACAGCGCCAAGCTTCCGCAAGCTCCCGGGCGGCTTTGCGCGAAGCGTCTTGGACGCCCAGAGCGAGAAACCCTCGTCATCAACCGCGACCAACGAGTCGAGCAGCGCGCGGTAATGCCGGTAAATCGTCCATTCCTCGATCGTCACGGGCCGATCGTCCGGCGGCGGACCGTCTACGGGTCGCTCAACTCGGGTCCAGGCGTCAAAACGGTGCCGCAGCCTGCGGCGAAAGCCGGGCCAATCCACCACGTCGTCGACGAGGTCCAACTCGCCGGCACGCCGCGCTCGTTCGATGGCCTCGCCGAGCGCCGCGCGAGCCTGAATCACCGACAGGAGCGCGGGCCCTTCGTCCGTTTCTTCACGAACCGCGCGCCAGAGGTCGTCCCAGCACCAAACGCGCAGCGCAAACGTGTCGCGGTGCCGTTTGCCCAGTTCGCGAACGACCTGCTCGCGTGCTAATCGCGTGGGGACGATCCAGAGGCTGCCGGGCTCGAGCCGGGCACTCCGCAACGCGTGGTCCCGCAGCGCCGAGCCGTAAGGTCCGGTCCAAAGCCTGCGAGGGCCGGGCATGTGTCGAGCCTTTCGAAGCCGAAGATACAGCCAATGCGAGGACGATGAGCGTCAGGACGATCAAGTATACAGAAAAATACCACAAATGACCAGCGCGCACAACCTTGATGAGCCACAGGATCGCCCCATAGCCGATCACGCCGGCCACCGCCGCGGCAGCGACGGTGCGCGTGAGTTGGTCTGCGGTGAGCATCGACGGACGAACATGCCGCAGTTCAAAAACCGTTGCCCCCATGATGGCGGGAACGGCGAGCAGTAGGCTGAATCCGACGGCCCACGACCGCGACATTCCCCTAGTGAGGGCCACCGCAACGGTAAGGCCGCTCCGGCTCACTCCCGGCAAGGGGGCGAGGAGCTGGGCCAGGCCGATCAGGAGGGCATCGACCCACGTCGTTTCGCCTGGGCCTTTACCCCCTTCGTCCGGGCGTGCAAGCCGGAGAGTCACAAGCAAGACCACGGCGGTCGCGAAGAAACCCAGGCCCGTCGGAACAAGCCCTTCGAACGCCTTTTCGATCAGCTTTTTGAAGACGAGGGCGTACGGCACCAGAGGCGCGGTCGCCACGGTGACGAGCAGTCCGACCCGGACAACACCGGTACGCCGGTACTCGGGCGGCACGGTCTTCGACCCGAGAAGTCCCTTCGCGCCCGTGCGAATCACGGCCTGGAAGCGGATCAGAATGGCCGCGACGGTGCCAACGTGCAGCATCACGTCAAAGAACAAGTCGTCCGCGCCGACACGCGGTTTGCCGGTCCACCAGCCGAACGCCTCTTGCGTGATTTTGAGGTGCCCGTCGCTCGAGACCGGCAGAAACTCCGTAACACCCTGGACGATCCCCAGGGTGAGTGCTTCAATCCAATCCATGAATCAGCCCTTAAGCGTCCGCAAGCGAGGCAACGCCACCCAGACGTAGCCAAGACCGCTGTAGATGGTCAGAAGCACTGCCGCCCAGGTGAGCACGTCGCGAGCGAGTCGCCACGCCTGCGGCGGCTGGAGCCACAGACAGAGGAGGATCCCCACGATCGCCAGACACTGCGTGACGGTCTTGAGCTTCCCCGCCGTCTTGGCGCCGAAGGCGACCCCCTGCCCTTCCATCAGGCTCCGCAGACCCTGGATCAGGAGCTCCCGAACGACGATCGTCGTGACCATCCAGGGCGCCAGCCCTGTCTCGGGGACATTCAACAAGTAGATGAACGCGCCCGAGACGAAGACCTTATCAATCAGGGGATCGAGTTGCCTGCCCAGGGCACTCGTCTGGTTCAGCAGCCGGGCGAAGTAGCCGTCGAGCGCGTCGGTGATGGCGGCCACACCAAAGACAATTAGCGCAAGAAGATACTGACCGTATGCGATCGCGGCGAACACAATGACGGCGAGCCCGAGCCGGCTCATCGTCAACGTGTTCGGCACGTTCCAGAATCGGGACCCTGGGTCGCCGCCGGTGGGATCTTCCGCCGTCGTCGCGTCGATGTGGCGGTCCTTTTAACAGTTGGGGTTGCGCGGCTTGATCGAACCGTACGAAAAGCGCGACATGGCATCGATAGTCGACTTTCGCTCCGCGAAAGAAAATCTCTCGCGGAGCGAAAGTCGACTATCGATGCCCACACGCTGGCGAGAGTGGCCTTTCACAGCTTGATCGTCCCTTCTCGTCGATTCTTCTGCCCGATAGCAGACGCCAACGGAATACGCGCAACTTAAAACTTTAGCCGAGGATGGTAAATGGCGAGGACGGCTTCTTGCGCGCCTTGGGCCTGGCTCGGCGCCGCCTCGGTGGACCGCCCGCCGCCCGAGCGATCAGGTCATAGCCGTCAGCGTCCATAATCTCGCACGCGACAAGGTCGCCTGGTTCGAGGTCATGACCCCGCACGAACGTCAGGCCGTCCACGTCGGGCGCATCGGTGTACGTCCGCCCCACGTAAAGATGTTGACCGTCCGGCGCAGGGCTATCGATCAAAACGTCGAGCGATTTCCCGACGAGACTCCGATTGAACGCGAAGGCAATCTCCTGTTGCACCGCCATCACACGATCCCGGCGCTCGGCCTTCACTTCATCCGAGAGCTGATCCGGCAGCTTCGCCGCTGGCGTGTCGGGCTCGAACGAATAGGGAAACACCCCGAGCCGCTCGAACTTCGCCTCTCGAACGTACGCCAGAAGCTCCTCGAACTCGGCCTCGGTCTCTCCCGGGAATCCGACGATGAACGTCGTCCGGAGCACAAGGTCCGGGATATCCCGCCGCAGCCGCGCGATGATCGTCTCCGTTTCGGCCCGAGTATGACGGCGGTTCATCATCTTGAGCATGCGGTCGTTGATGTGCTGAAGCGGCATGTCGAGATACGGGATGACCTTGCGCGAGCTCGCCAGTGTCTCGTACAACTCGTCCGTGAAGTAGTTCGGGTAGTTGTAGAGAACGCGCACCCAGTCGATCCCGTCGACGTCATCGAGTTCCCGCAGCAATTCCGCCAGCCGGGGCCGGCCATACAGGTCGACGCCGTAATACGTCATATCCTGAGCGACCAGGTTGAGCTCGCGCACTCCGTCGGCCGCCAGCTCGCGCGCCTCGGCCACGACCGCCTCGATCGGTTTGGTGACGTGCTTGCCCCGCATGTACGGGATTGCGCAGAACGTGCAGAGCCGGTCGCAGCCCTCCGACACCTTCAGGTACGCAAGGTGCCGGGGCGTGATCCGCAGGCGTGCGCGGTCATCCTGTGCCTGGACCGGAGCGGGACGGAAGATCGCGCGCTGCTCATGCAATCCCCCCATGATCCGTTCGGCCGCTCGGGTAATCTCCTCGCGCCCGAACACCCCGACGACCTGGTCGACTTCCGGCACCTCGTCCAGCAGCATCTCGCGTTGCCGCTCCGCGAGGCACCCCGCGACGATCACGCCCTTGAGCTCACCCGCGCGCTTGCGATCGAGCATCTCGCGGATGACTCCGAGAGACTCCAGGCGCGCTGCGTCAATGAAGCCGCAGGTATTGACGATGACCATGTCCGTCTTCTGGCCGTCTGGGACGAGTACATAACCGTCCTGGGCGAGGAGACCGAGCATGCGCTCAGAGTCCACAAGGTTCTTCGGACAGCCGAGACTGACGAAGGAAAAGGTTGCCTTAACTTCGGATTGGTCGCTCATAGAATCAGTCGTTTTTCCCATCGCTAGTCTATCGTTCGGGAAAGTTCGATGGCGAATTCGCGTTTACCGTTCGGGGCGTTGCGTGCAGTTTACCGTCTTCGCGCCCCACTGTATGGATTGTTTACAGCACTTGTCCGACGAACAAGACGTCGGGATCGCAGATGTTGAGGTATGCGTCTATGACCTTTGCGGACATGAAGCGCCGGCGGTTTCCATCGGCGTGCACCACCGCGAATTGAGTGGATGAAGCGAGACCCTTTGTTCGTGAACCGCATGGAGCGATAAATGACGCCAAACCTACGACGACACGGGAGCTTCCAAGTCGGAAATCGTTTCCATAAGCATTAAGGAAACGCTTTGCCATTCATCGAAGACTTCAGGCTGATCACTAACGAACGAAAAGACGAGGACGTTTGTGCGACCGACGCGGACCATCTCCGGATGACGCACGTCGAAGCTTTTTCCGCTTGCCATGTGAATCCGAAACGGGCGGAAAGGCTGTGCCCTTACGTAGCTCAACACGGAGGCTGGCATCATCATGTCTCGATCCGCTCCTGGTTCGTTGAGCTTTAAGCGTCTGAAGTTACCCCAATAGCCTAGGAAAAGACGGGTTCGACCGTCAAGGCCCACAGTGGGTCCGGCATATTGCCGAGACGAGAAAACCCTGTATACTGGGGCGGTAGGCACCCGTAGCTCAATTGGATAGAGCATCGGTCTTCGGAACCGACGGTTAGGGGTTCGAGTCCCTTCGGGTGTA
>DAIDJG010000105.1 GCA_027451445.1 Singulisphaera sp. | reverse complement strand
CGGGGTTCATGTCGTTTCTCATTCCGGTACCGAGGTCGTGACAGAGTCAGGACCAATAAGCGTTGGCATGAATGACACCTTGAGAGATCTCGCGCTCGCAGGGCTCAAAGACGCCGATCCCTTCGTGCGTCGCGCTGCCGCCGACGCACTGGGCCGCCACCCTGCCGACACGAACATCCGCCCGCTGCTCGATCTCCGTCACGAAGTGCCGGCAGACGACACGCATCTCCTACACGTCGTGCGCATGGCACTGCGAGACCAGTTTGTCACGCCCGCCACCTGGACATCGCTTAGCAAACTGAAGCTCGACGAGCGCGACGCGCGTGCGATTGCCGATGTCGCCACCGGCGTACCCAACGCCGATGCCGCCGACTACCTTCTCGCGCATGTTCAGCGCTACGCCGAACCTCAAGCCACACTGATCCGCTATGTACATCACGTGGCGCGTCACGTGCGCGACGACGCCGTGCTGCACGCTTTGTTGTCCTACGTACTGAAGAAAGATCCGGAGAACCTGAGCGCCCAGGTCGATTACCTCAAGGCGATCCAGCAAGGGACCCAGGAACACGGTGCGAAGCTCGACGACAAGGTCCGCGCCACAGCCCTGAAGCTCTCGAACGCGCTCATCGATTCGAAGAACGGCGACCTCGGCATTCGCGGGGTCCAGCTCGCCGCGACGGTTCCCCTGCCGGAAGCCGTCGGACGATTGCAGTCGTTGGCGCGCGACGACAAGGCCCCTCAACCACTTCGCGCCGAGGCCTTGTCAGCCCTGGTGGCGATCGATCCCAAGGGGAACGTCAGCCTGCTGCGCGGCGTTCTGACCGATGCCGCGCAACCCATGGTGCTCCGCGAACGTGCCGCGGTCGCGCTGGCAGGCGTCGACCAGAACGAGGCCCGCGCCGCTGTGATCGAGATCCTTGCGACCGCGCCGAACCAGCTTCAGTCTGCGATCGCCGCCGGATTGGCGACGCGCAGGGCGGGGGCCGACGCCTTGCTTCAGGCGATCGCTGCCGGAAAGGCTTCGGCCTGGCTCCTCCAGGAGAAACGCGTCGTCGGCCCGCTCAACAACTCGGGTGTCCCGGAGGTCAAGGAGCGGATCGCGGGCCTCCTCAAAGGGCTGCCTCCCGCCGATCAAAAGCTGAACGAACTCATCAAGCGGCGCCGCGATTCGTTCGGGGCGAGCGTGCACGACGAAGCTTTGGGAGCCAAGGTCTTCGAGAAGAACTGCGCGGCGTGCCACCAGCTCGGAGGCAAGGGGATGCGGGTGGGTCCCCAGCTCGATGGCATCGGCGCACGAGGGCTAGATCGTCTCGTGGAAGACGTGCTCGATCCGAGCCGCAACGTCGATCAGACGTTCCGAGCCACGACGATCGCACAAACAAACGGCCAGGTCGTCTCCGGACTCTTGCTCAAGGAAGAAGGCGAGGTGCTCGTGCTGGCCGACGCCCAGGGGAAGGAAGTGCGCGTGCCCAAGGATTCCGTCGAGGAGCGGAAGATCTCACCGCTTTCGCCCATGCCGGCGAGCTTTGCGGAGCAGATCGACGAGGCCGACTTCTTGAATCTGATGGCTTACCTGCTTGCCCATCGCGAGGGAGCGCCGAAGCCCGAATCGAAGCCCTGAGCGGCCGAGCCCGCAAATCCCGCGCAGCGAACGGTGAGTTGAGCGTACGCATGATTGGCTCGACTCACCGGACGGTTCCGGTATATCATCCCACTCGCAACCCGAATCGGCGCAGAGGGATTGCGAGCTTGATGTCGAATCGATGGGCAAAGGAGTTGGGTCGATGAACGTCGTTACGACGAAGCTCCCAGGCGTCCTGATCATCGAGACCAGGGTCTTCCGCGACGATCGCGGCTACTTCCTCGAAACCTGGAATCAGGCCGTTTACGCCGAAGCGGCCGGCCTGACGGCCCCTTTTGTCCAGGACAACCTGTCTCACTCGTTGCGCGGAGTTCTCCGAGGGCTCCATTACCAGCATCCCTCGGCGCAGGGCAAATTGATCTCCGTGCTCGACGGCGCAGTGTACGACGTGGCGGTCGACATTCGGCCCGATTCGCCCACGTTCCGCCAATGGATCGGGGTGGTGCTTTCGGCGGAAAACCAACGTCAGTGCTACGTCCCCGCAGGCTACGCGCACGGGTTCGTGGTGACGAGCGAGACCGCCAAGCTGTCCTACAAATGCACGGATTTCTATCGACCCAAGGAAGAAGGAAGCATCCTCTGGAACGACCCGGACCTCGGCATCGACTGGCCTGTCGCGACGCCCATCCTTTCGCCAAAGGACCACGCGGCGCCACGTCTTAGGGACATACCAGCCGAGCGACTTCCGCGCTACTGAGTGACGCGACCACGGCGCAGCCTCTCGCGGCGGATTGAGGCCGCCCCATCACCGATTCCTCCCTCACCGGAACGCGACGCGTTCCAAACGCATTTTTGGTCAACTCGCTCCGATCGTTATTAATCTTTCCTTCCCATTCATCCGAACAAAAGGGATAGGAAACCACGACGCCTCTTCGAGGAGTCACGTTCGACTCCGCGCCCCCACGTCGAAGGCTTTACGAAACACGGTCCACGGTCGGGTTTCCGGTCGTGGCGTGGCGTTGCCGTTTCGGTGGGCACGCAATTGCTGGCCCCTTCGCGGGAGCTGGACGTGAGTGTATTGCCGAATGGATCCCGGCGTAGCTGCTGGCTTGTGGGGTTATCGGGGCTGGCGACCATCGCCTGGTGGGCGCTGCCGGTGTTCCGGCCCCGTGGGTCGTACGCAGGCTGCTACGGGTATCGCGACGTCATCGTCGGCACGGTCATGGTGATCGCATGGCTCGCATCCGCGGCCGTCGCG
>DAIDJG010000104.1 GCA_027451445.1 Singulisphaera sp. | reverse complement strand
TTCCTTCTCACCCCGGCCGCCAGTGGTGGCGTTGTCGGGCGGATTATCGGATCGAAGATCATCCGAGGTTTGAACTGACATCCCCCAAACACACGAGAGGAACCGATTGATGGAACCGCCGGACCCACCTATTGACCTGTCATTGCTCACGCCGGAGCAACGCATGTTTATGCTGAGGCAGGTCTACGCCACGAGTTTTCTGGGGTGGCTCAAAAACCTCCTCGACGGCGTTCCTGAAGACAGCGTCCGCGCCGATGCCGATGCCTACAGCCGCGAGGCTGGTCGTGACGCGATCGACCCTCTCTGGCCTGCTGTGCAAGTGATGGGGGCCGACGACGCGATCACTGCGTTTCGCACGTGTTGCGCCCGATCGCTCGCACGCGTGACCGAG
Organism: Singulisphaera sp.; assembly: GCA_027451445.1. Classification (GTDB taxonomy): domain Bacteria; phylum Planctomycetota; class Planctomycetia; order Isosphaerales; family Isosphaeraceae; genus DAIDJG01. The sequence goes on along the minus strand of DAIDJG010000104.1, from coordinate 7,939 downwards.
GAGTTGAGCCCCCTTCCCGGCGCGGACCCGAGCAGTGACGCGGTGCTGCGTCGCATGTGGGGTAATGACGGGCGGCCTACATCGCAAGACTGACAATTTGTCTGTCTATTCACATCACAGGAGTTTATACACGTGGACGAGATTCAGAGACTCATCCTTGAGGTGCAGGGCAAACAGAAACTCGAGGAGCTCAACAGTGTGCTCAAGGTCGAGGAGCAAACCCTCGCGGGACTCTTGAGCGCCTGGAAGGAAACCGGCTCGCTGACCAAGGCCCAGGCGGCGCAATACGAGCGCACGACGCAGGCGATCCTTGATAATCGCAAGGCGCGACAAGACACGATTGATGCGTTGAACGAGGAAGCCAACGCCGCGAAGAAGGCGGCCGACGCGGCGAAACAAGCGGCAAGGGAAGCTGCCGAGGCTCAGCGCGAGCAGGCCAAGGCGGCAAAACAGGCCGCGAAGGAGATTGCTGAAGCAAAACAGACCGCGACCAAGGCGGCGCGCAACTTCACGACTCAGATTCAGCAGGGCGCCTACGCCATACAGGACTTCACCGGCACTTCGGGGGGGCTCGACGCGAAACTGAACTCGATCGCCAACAACGTCATGATGGTGGCGGCCGGCTTCGGCACCATGGGTGTTGCGGTTGGCGTGGGAATGTCGCTCGTCGTCGCAGCCGCGAAGAACTGGGACTCCATATCCTCACTCTGGGAGACGCGGAACCCGTTCCCGGAAACGACGAATACAATTGAAAGGCTTGAGCTCAAACTCAAGGATGTGAACAAGGAACTGGACAAACTCCGCGAGAAAAGTTCGCTCAGCAACGATGAGCTCGCGCGGTTCAACGATCTGACGGAAAAGGCCGTCAAGGTTCAGAACGACCTGAACGAAAAGAAGAAGGCGCAGCAGTTTATCGACGAGGCTACCGGCGCACCGATCGACGAGGAGACCGCCAAGAATCGCACGAACATCAAGCAGGCCCTCGCAGGTCAGGAGTATCACCGCGGCGCCGATTTCAACAAGCAACTCGATCAACTCATTATGGGCGCGTCCATGTCAGGTGGCGAGTTTTCGGCGAACGAGGATATCGAGGCGAAGCGCGAGGCGATCAAAAGTGGGCTCCAGCGTGGGGACCTCGAGACGGTGCGCCGCTTGCTTGACATGATCGAGGCCGACAAGACGTCGGTGAAATCCGTCCGCGGTGACTTGGCAACCAAACTCCGCGGCGTCTTGCCCGAATACAGCGGTTCGCCATTGTACACACCTGGGGAACTGAACGACCTGCACGAACAAGCGCGCGGCGGCGACAAGGAAGCAGAAGTCGCGGCAAGGGAAATGGTCAGACTACAGGCCAAGCGCGACCGCGAGCGCACGGAGGCGCGGCACGAGCAACGACGATTGGCGAACCAGCAGAAACGCGAGGCGGAAGCCGCCGCGCGTATGCACGCCGAACATGACAAGCTCGCCAAGCCTGACTGGGAGTTGCTGACCCCTGAAGAACGTGAACGGTACACGCGCGGTACGAAGGGAGAAGAGGGGTTCCGACGTTTCGCCAAAGAAAAAGAAGCGATCACGCTCCGCCACACCTTGCCAGGCGAGGAAAGCGGAGCGGACTTGTGGAAAGAGTTTCAGATGCTCCCCGCAGAGCAGCGCCGCCGCCTCCCCGAAGAGACCTACGGCGCAAACGCGTCACGGTGGATCGAGGAGGAGAAGCGACGCCGCGCCCACAATCAAGCCCAATTCGAGGCCGCACGAAACCTCGATAATCAAGACTTGGCCGCGGGAGCCGCCGTGGAACACAGGGCCGCCGCGGCGCTGCCGCAACTAGGGGAGGAGTTCATCTCCCGGCACAGCGGCTATCAGCAGCAAGTCGATAGGATGGAGGGCAAGAAGCGGGAGTACTGGCAGAACAAGCTCGACCAGCAGATGCAAGAGGAGGCGCAACGGGCACTGCTTGCTGCAAAAGTGCCGACAGCCGAGGCGCATGAGCTCGCGACGCACATCCCGGGCGCGATCCGTAACAATCTCCGCGAGCAGCAGAATGCAGCCAGGATGCTCGGAATCAACCCGCGTGCCCCCGGCGTGGTCGACCGCGTCCAAATGGCATCCGACAATCAGGCACAGGCGACCGAAGCCAGGGGGGCCGCTCATGGGGCGGCAACCCAGGTGATCAACGTTGCCGCGCAAGCCACCCGCGGATTTCACGAGGAGCTTATCAGCGAGAACCAGGCGCTGATCAAGTACATCCAGGACCAGGGACGCGCCGCCGCAGGCACGACTCAGCAGCTCCGCATGATCTTTCGGATGCTACAGCAGAGCGGCTACGGCGGCAACTTCGGAGGGCCGGACAGTTGGTGACACCCCGCGCTTCGCACACCCTTCACGGCTACGCCGCCCTGTTCCGCTCCCCAAGCCGCCTCTGCCGACGCGAGGACGGCGCCCCTTACCGCTACATCATCAGCCATGGGGCCTTCACGGCCGCCCTGGCGTTGCCCAATGGCATCGTGGCCAAACTCGATCACGAAGGGCCGACGCTCGGTTCCCGCGAGGACGGTACGCTCCGCCTGGAGCAAGACACCATCGGCCTACGGTTCGAGCTCGACCTATGCGACGACAACCCGGATCACGCCCGGCTGATTCGACTCGTCGAGCGCGGGAGGGTCAGGGGAGCATCATTCGCGCACAAAGGGCACTGGTTCGATTGGAGGGTCCATCACTTCACCGGGAAGCTATACAGCGTGATCGGAGGCTTTGACGGTCTGACCGACATCGCACCGGCCACCCGAGCGGCTTTCAAGGCTACGCGGGAGCACATCCGGCTGGTGAAGGTGTGCGAGACCGAGGGTGTAGCGGCGTCGCTATAATGCCTACCGATCAGCACCCATCACCTCGAGGCCCCCTCTCAATGAGCACCACAGCCCGGCCCGCCATCGACCGCGACATCCGCCAGGTTCTCCGCGCGCGACCCCGCTTGCCCAAGGGCATGAGGCAGACTGTGAAGCGAATGGAATGGGTCGTTCCGAGAAGCCTGGTCCGGGATCCGCAGCAGAGGGTTTGACGTTCGATCGAGACCACACCGGGACCGCCTCCATGTCCGCTCTGCCTTGCACCGTCGACGTCCCACCGCTCCGCCTGGTGGCACCAATTGGTGTCATCCCCGACTGCGAACGGCTCTTGCAACCGCTGGCCGCCGGCACGTCAGCATTGTTGCCAATTGGCAATCTGCCCGCGCTTTGGAGGATGACCGAGACTGAGGCCGCCACCTCATTGGCCCGTCTCGTGGGTGACGACCTGGTCGAGCTCTGGCCGGACGCCCCGGACGGTCCGTCGTGCATCCTGGCGCAGATCTGCGCCGCGGAGCTCGGTTTGGTATTGGAGCCAATTGGCGACGGGTGGCGTTGGGTCGAACGGGGCCGACTCCCACCGAACAAGACAAAGGCTGTCGTCCTGTCCAGCATCGGAACCGATGGTGTGGACGCCGATCAGTATGAGGACCGGAAGGCCCTCGACCCGCACAAGGCGCTCGAACGGCAAGAGGCCGAGCTCGCCAAGCCCGCCAAGCGTCGGACGTGGAGTGGGGTCTTTCTCCTCATCGGTGCTGATCACCAGTGGCCTGACGCCTTGACCGTCTCGCCCTGTCCAGCGTGCCGCGGTGGGTTGCTCCCGGCCGGCATGGTGTGTTTGTGCTGTCTCGAGCGGCCGGTATGGGAGGATCGGCACAAGGCCAGACCCAAGCCGCGAGCGTACAGGGCCGATCCGAAGCGCGCGGGAGGGACCGGGACGGCCAAGCCCGCCAAGCGCGGCAAAGTGAAAGCCGAGAAGGGGCGAGGGTATCGGCATCCCAAGCGGAGGGTGTGAGCGTCGCAGCCCCCGAGGTGTCGGAAATTTCCGACACGGCCCCGGTCGACTTGCAACCGTTATGCGAGGAATGTGTTCAATTGCGCACAAACCGGAATGAGGCAACTCGACCTGAAACCGGAACCACGGTTTCGAAGTCCGCTCCGAGCATGGGGTTCGACGAATAGGGGAAGCCCCATAAGCCGACGTCGCTCGAACGCTTGTGGCAAATTTGCCACCAGCGTTTTTGTCTCACCCGCCGCGCGACCCTCGCCCCCCTGCAACACAGGGACTGCGCCTTAACCGTAGGGTGCGATCTCGACTAGCGTCCCATTGATGATCAGGCCGATTCGATTGCCGTTGAATTCGGTGTAATCCAAATCGACGCCGATTACCGCGTTCGCGCCTTTCTCGGCCGCAAGGTACTTCAGTTTCCCCATCGCGTGCTGTTTGGCTTGCTGAAGTTTCTGCTCAAACACTGATGACCTCGCTCCAAAGAAGTCCGCGATTGAACTCGATATCTCAGAGAACATCCCGGTACCGATTACAAACTCGACGCTTTCGATTCCAAGGTAGCGAAGCACGCGGTAACCGTCGACGTGGGGCGTGGTGGTGAGGATGACATTGGCCGCCGCCGCCTTAATCTTGGCCGCCGTGGTTCGGTCCTCTCTGGACCGCTGAGACGCTTCGCGAGCTATCTCTCGTAACCTCTTTTCGGCGCAGTCCGGAGATACGTACTTGTCGGCCGCAAGATCCATTGTCAGGAACGCAAGCGGACCCGCCTTTTCGCCGCACTGAGTACACGTCATAGCCATTGGGTCAACTCCAGGCTGCAACGAACCTTCGGTGTTGGCGAGGCCGCCAACGATGAACGGTCGACGCCTCGGCAGGCGGAGTTTGATAGACGTGCGTCCGCTTGACTGGCCGCGCGTCAGGCCCGATCAGGGTACGGCCTGCCTTGTCTCACGAGTGACCGGGTTGTGAGGGTCCAGAGTACGCGGGAGGCGAGGAACACGCCAGGGTGACCCGTCTCACCGCTCCGAACGTTCCGCCATGAAGTTCGCGCAGCTATGCGCCGCTGGCGGTTCTGGCGCCTCCGGGTCACGACACGCCCGAATCTCGACATTGCCCGACAGGCCCTCGACCTCGAGGAAGTGCAGGGTGTTGTCGGTGTAGACCCGGCAGACGGGGCTTTCGAGCGATGCCGCCTCTGTCCGGTCGGTCCACTGCATCCACGTCTTCCCGTCCTCCAGGCGGAAGACCGTGTGCAGGGCGAAGCCGTCGAATCGGCCGACGTAGCGGGTCGTCTCGACGAGGTGGTAACCGGATGGAGGGGGCCAGCGTTTGCGCGCCATGCCGCCACTGTGGACAGATGAACCGTAGGTGTCAAGCGTTGGCTAAAGACGAAAAACTGGAACGACGACAGGAGACATTCTCATTCGGCTGGTCAAGTTGAGTACAAATTCACGCCAGAATGGCCATACGTTAAAGATTGCATTTGTATTTGCGAACGCCTCAATGTTTTCGCGAGCAATCTCACGCACTTTTTCACACGAATAAACAATAACAAAGGTCGCTTCAATGCTCACAGCTACAGTTTCTCCGGATTCGCCAGCGCGTTGGGCGAATCCGGTTAAGGAGAAGGTCGGCCGAATAAGCAGTTTGTTTTCGTCTGCGTGAAGTCCAGCCATCACGCCTTTGACCATAATCACGACCCTAAGTTCCCCATCCGGGACGTCGTCTGCCCTATGCGAGGTACAGGAAATCAGCCCCAAATCAAGAAGCTGAACTCGGTCAGAGACCACCCCCGCGAGTTCCATTGCGTTGGACGGCCTGGTCGCGGTTCCTGAACCTTGAATATCAGGCTTAGGCTCATCGGTGGGAACTGTCGTCTTGGTTCGTGGCTTTCGTCCCATTAGCTAACCATTCGGAGAGATGGGGGTGTCGGAGGTAAGTTCATCGCGGACTGAGCCCCGATATGGATCGGAGTAAAGTCCGCCCAAAACCCCGAGGCAGCAGAATGGGGGACAACGAGAATGACCTCGGTTGGCTCCGCGCTCGAACTGCTCACCTCTAATGGCTGAGCGGAGACTGATAGTGATCTGTTGAGTACGCACATGATATCCGAGAGCGTGCGAAGCGTCATATTCGCATGCCCGTTGAGGAGTTGAGTCACGAAGGACTTGCTCCGGCCAAGTTTTGCGGCAAGATCCGCCTTCGTGAGGCCGCGCTCCTTTAACAGCCGCCGGATGAGAATTGCGGTTTCAAGGATGACACGCTCTTGCTGAAAGAGCTTCATCCCCTCGGGGTCCGCCGCATACTGCTCAACCATGGTGGGCTGCATTGCCACTCCTCTAGGTCTTTCGCCGTCTGGCAATCTCTAAGTCCTCTAACATGATTTGTTCGGCACGTTCAATGTTCGCCTTCGGGGTTGATTGCGTCTTTTTTAGGTCTCCGTTGGTGAGAACCCAAGCGGTTCCATCTCTAAAGCAAAAGATCCGCACCTGTCCCTTAACGAATTCGCTGCAAGGGGATTTTTTTAGACGCTTTGGTCCCACCTCGTCGTCATCAACTGTTTGGTTGACAATGGTCTGAAAGAGCGCGAACAGGGCAGGTTTTTCACGTCGGCACTTTGGATCCTCAAGAAACTCCTTCGCCTCCATGCGGCCGTTAGAACGAACAGCGCATTCAACCGTTCCATTTCGGCCGCGTGCGACCACATAACGTTCCGGAATACCCTTCGGATCGGACATGACGTGGAGTTAAGTTAAATCTTAACCTTTACCCTCTCGATCGTCAAACGGATGGTCCGTACAGTCCGGAGGAAATTGCCATGCCTTGGTGCGAGCATCGTTGCACGCCAATTCTTTCCGAAGTGAGATGCTATCCGGCGCGATGACCCTCTGCAAGATTGCCACGCTCACTTGCTTAATGATTTTTAGTCTTACCGCAGCTGAACTCATGCCCTGCGACTTCGATCAGACTCGTTCCGCAGCCACAAGTAAGCCCGCAAACCGCCCTCGACCCCCGAAAAACAGCCGAACGTTCAGAGTCGGTTCGAACCGAGGTCATCACCTTTACCGGCCCGTCGGCATCGCCCACACCAGACCGCCTATACGCCCCGCTGGCGCGTCGCCACCCCACGCGGCTCTCTTGCTCGACGAGGCGCCCATGCGTGGCGTGGCGGACGGCTGGCGACTTGTAACGTTTCAAGATGGACCCGACTCAAAACGTTATGAGTCGGAATCCCGTTCGCCTTCCGACGGGAACGCTGGCGGGACTAATGCAATGCATAGGTCAGAATTCGCTGAACGCCCCGTCATCATCCGGCACGGCCCGGTACCCACCCGCCTCGCCGTTGGACCGCTCCCTGGTTTTCGAGACCGTGGGCGGGTCCAAACGGTTGGCGTGGGGATAATCACCGCTCGCCGGCTCGGTTTGCTGCGCGCCATCTCGACCCGGTTCCCGCCGAGGTTTGCTCGAGGTGGCGGCCGGCACGGAAGCCCGATCGTGCGCGCTGGGGTCCTCACCCACGTCCTGACCGCCCACGAGCCCCGCCAACGCGTCGACGAGCTCCGGCAGTTCTCGCATGCGGATTGATACCGACTTGCCCTTCATCGGCCACCAGTGCCCCGTATCGGGGTTCCGGGACCAAACGGCGAGCCGAACGAAGGGATGACCCTGGTACTCCTCGGAACTGACCCGCAACCGTTCAGCGCCCTGGTTCCGCTCGAACGTGGCGAGGGTGGTGCCTGGCGGTTCGGGAGGGGAGGTGAAACCGGGAGGGGAATGGCCGGTAAGTTCGGCGTAGCGGGGGTGGATATACATGGGAGGGGGTCTCAGATTGCCAGTGCTCACCCCGCGAGGTTGAACCGCACGATCCGGAACCGACCGCAATCCCCCTTCCGCAGCCCTCGGCCCGCCAGCACAACGGCGAGGCCGCCCGAGGTGAGGCGGAGCAGGTGTCAGTAACGGCGAGCGAGGGTACCACTTTCTCGGCCAGAGGGAGCCACCCGTGACACTCCAATGACACCGGTCCTGTCGTCCCAAACGCCCTCAGCACAAGGGTGTAGGGCGTTTGGGACGACAGGACCGGTGTCGT
>DAIDJG010000103.1 GCA_027451445.1 Singulisphaera sp. | reverse complement strand
TTCTCATCCTCGGGGCCTGGTTTTCGCCCGCACGCGGGGCCGAACCGAGCGCTGAGTTCAAGGCAAACCTCAAGCGGACGATCGAGCTGCGCAAGCAGCGCAGCCGGCCCACGGAATTTCAGCCTGTGGGCGTGATTGCGCCGTATCCCTTTCCGCCCGCGCTGATCATCCGTCATCGGCCCGAAGTCCACGATGAGATCGGAGCATTCCTCGAAGCGCTCCGTCGCTCGGGCGGCTGATCCCATCATGCTTGATCGACCTCCGTGCTGCGTCGAACCACTGGCCAAACTCGTGTTTCGACGTTAAACTTTGTTGTAACAACTAACGCTCGTTTGCACCCGGCCCGTTCCCCTTGAGGCCCGCCATGCGATCACCGGCAACGACGGCTCGGGTCATCCCGCAGCATCCCCAATTCTCGCGGCGGTTTGCGCTGCAAGCGGGGGCGGTCGGACTCCTGGGGCTGGGGGTGGAGCACGTCGCGGGACTTCGAGCCCTGGCGGGCGACTCTATGGTGCCTCGGGCGCGGTCGGTCATCTACATCTTCCTGTCGGGCGGCCTGGCGCAGCAGGACAGTTTCGACCTCAAGCCCGATGCGCCTGAAGGGATCCGGGGTGAGTTCCGGCCGATCGCGACTCGGGTGCCGGGGATCTCGATTTGCGAGCACCTGCCATTGCTCGCGGAAAGGGCCCACCTCTGGTCGCTCGTACGGTCGTTGACGCATCCGTCGAACGACCACTCGGCGGGCCACCTGATCATGTTGAGCGGTCAATCGACGCTACCGATCGGGTTCGACCCGGGCCGGGCGCGAACGACGGACTGGCCGTCGATCGCGGCGGTGGCAGGAGCGCTGGTGCCCGCGCGGAACAATTTGCCGCCAGCAGTCGTGCTGCCGGAGAAGCTGATCCACAACACGGGACGAGTCATCCCGGGACAGTTCGCGGGACGCCTGGGGGAGCGGTTCGAGCCCTGGTTCATCGAGGCCTCGCCTTTCGATCCGGCGGCCTACGGAGCGTATCCCGAGTACGAGTTCGACCACCAGGAACGTCCCCAGAAACCCAAGACCAAGCGCTTCGAGGCGCCGAACCTCACGCTTCCCGAAGGATTCGGGGGCGGCCGGCTCGGGCGCCGGCTCGACCTCTTGAAGCACGTCGACCGTCAGCGCAAGGATCTGGACGAGAGCGCGACCGCCGGCCAGTTCAACCACTGCCGCCAGGGTGCCATCGCATTGCTGACCGATATCCGGGTCCGCAGAGCACTCGACCTCGATCGCTCCGATCCCAAAACGCTCGATCGCTACGGACGGAACGCATTCGGCTGGTCATTGTTGATGGCCCGCAGACTGGTCGAGTCGGGGGTCAGCCTCGTGCAGGTGAACCTTGGCAACAACGAGACGTGGGATACCCACGGCAACGCATTCCCGCATCTCAAAGACAAGCTCTTTCCGCCGACGGACCGCGCCCTCTCGGCGCTGCTCGACGATCTGCAAGGCGCAGGGTTGCTGGACTCGACCTTGATCGTCATGGCTGGCGAGTTCGGCCGCACGCCGCGGATCTCAACCCTGCCTCAGTTCTACAAGCAATCGGGGCGCGACCACTGGGGGAGCGTCCAGACCGTCTTCTTCGCGGGAGGCGGCACGGTGGGCGGACGCGTGGTGGGTGCCTCAGACAAGATCGCTGGACACCCCGCGAGCGATCCGCAGACGCCCGAAAACATGGCGGCGACCATCTACCACGCACTCGGCCTGCCCCCGACCGCAGCGTGGAACGACGAAGAAAACCGGCCTCACTTTGTCTACAAGGGAGAGCCGATCCGGGGATTATCCTGAATCAGGAAGACGTCTATCCGCAGATGACGCAGATGGACGCAGATAAATTTAATTTATGAACTTCCTTTTATGCTTTCATAATTTTAAGGTTCTTCTTTATCTGCGTCCATCTGCGTCATCTGCGGATAAGACTCTTCGATCTTCTCTTCCCCGATCATTCTGGTAGCGATTTTCTGGGCAGGGTGCTTGACGGCGTGGGTGCAGTAGATACGCTAGAGATCAAGGGTGGCTCGCGAGGGGTCATCCGCTTGTGGCTGTGACGGCCCCACCTAGTATCGCTCTTCACGAGTGCGGGCGGGGCTTTTGCGTGCGCCAGTTGAGAAAACGTCTGAAGGGCACGGGAGAGACCACCATGTTTCGTCGTTGCGTGTTGCTGAGCACAGCCGCTTGTGCAGTTGCGCTCGCGTTGTTGACCGCCGGTGGTTCGTTTGCGGGAGACGACGAGGATAAGTCGCCGCTTGCGAAGATGATGAAGAAGATCGATGTCCAGACGAAGCTCATCCGTGAGGGGACCAAGTCGCTGACGAAGTTTAAAAAGGCCAACAACGGCAAGGACGTGGCGAAGGCCGCAGCCGAGTTGGCCAAGTTCACCAAGGACTTCCGCGACATGAAAGAACCCTCGGAAAAGATGAAAAAGCCGTTTGCCAAGTGGACCGACTTGGCCGACCGCTATGACGCCGCCGCCAAGGACATGGAAAAGGCCGCGAACAAGGGTGATTTCACCGCTTCGCAGAAGGCCTGGAACCCGCTTTTCGTCTCCTGCTCGAACTGCCACGGCGCGTTCCGACCCGAGGTGGGGGACGGATTCTGAGCGCTGTTGCGGTCGGAGTGGAGGACCGGAACGCGGCGAGTCATACGCAAATACAAGCCCGCAATCACCCTCAGTTTTGGACCACCGAAACGGGGTGTTGAGCGGGCTGTAATACGCGCGCCTGGTATCCTTTTTGCTCATCAGGAACCGTCTGGCCCCCCGGAGTTCAGATCACCCGGAAGAGGATTCACCGATCGTTATGCCGATGCGGACGAAGGAACGGAAGGGCGAGGCCGAGCCGCTTCGCCGGTTCCCCATTGGCGCCGAGCCTTTGGAGACGGGCGGCGTTCATTTTCGGGTCTGGGCACCGCGACGACAGGCGGTCGAAGTGGTGCTGGAGTCGGGTGGCGAGGGCAACGGTAAGTCACTGATTCATCCTTTGACCGCCGAGGGAAGCGGTTACTTCTCGGGCACCGTGGCAGAGGCTGGACCGGGTACGCTTTATCGCTATCGGCTCGATGGTGACGCCGCCTTTCCGGACCCGGCCTCGCGTTTCCAGCCCGATGGACCGCATGGACCTTCGCAGGTGATCGACCCGGACACCTTCGCCTGGACCGACCGCGACTGGCGCGGGCCGGCGTTCGAGGGGCAGGTGTTCTACGAGCTGCACATCGGCACGTTCACGCCGGAAGGAACGTGGCGGGCCGCTGCCGAATGGCTCCCGAGCCTGGTCGAGCTGGGTATCACCGTACTGGAAGTCATGCCGGTCGCCGACTTTTCCGGCACATTCGGCTGGGGCTACGACGGCGTCAACCTGTATGCACCGACGCGTCTTTATGGGACGCCGGACGACATGCGCGGGTTTGTCGACCGGGCGCACTCGCTGGGTCTCGCGGTCATTCTCGACGTGGTCTACAACCACCTCGGTCCCGATGGAAACTACCTCGCGCTGTATTCGGAGGATTACTTCACGGACCGCCATGAGACCGACTGGGGCCGGCCGATTAATTTCGACGACGAGAACTCCGGGCCAGTGCGCGAGTTCTTCGCCGAGAACGCGGGTTACTGGATCGATGAGTATCACCTCGACGGCTTGCGGCTCGACGCGACGCAGAACATCTACGACGACTCACCCGAGCATATCCTGACTATGATTGGCCGGCGCGCTCACGCGGCTGCGCGCGGCCGGCGCATTCTGCTCACCGCGGAGAACGAGGAGCAGCAGGTGCGGCTGATCCAGCCGGTCGAGCGGGGTGGCTACGGGCTCGATATGATCTGGAACGATGATTTCCACCATTCGGCCCGGGTGGCTGCCACGGGCCGGAGCGAGGGTTATTACACGGACTACCGCGGTGCGCCGCAGGAGTTCATCTCGGCCGCGAAGTACGGCTTTCTGTTCCAGGGTCAGTACAACACCCGCCAGGCCAAGCACAGGGGGACGCCGACATTTGGGATCGAGCCGTCGGCCTTCGTGACGTTCCTTCAGAACCACGACCAGGTGGCCAACTCGGCCACGGGAGCGCGGTTGCATCAGACGACCGCCCCCGGCTGCTACCGCGCGTTGACGGCCTTATTCCTCTTGGGGCCGGGGACTCCCCTGCTCTTCCAGGGCCAGGAGTTTGCGGCGTCGAGCCCGTTCGTCTACTTCGCCGACCAGCAGCCCGAGCTGGCGGAATTGACCTTTCGAGGGCGGAAGCATTTCCTGTCCCAGTTTCGTAGCCTGGTCACGCACGTGATGCAAGAGCGCATCCCGCGCCCGAGCGATCCGGCAACCTTTCAGCGCTCGAAGCTCGACCAGGGCGAACGGGCGCGCCACACCGAAGCCATGGCGCTGCATCGCGACTTGCTCCGCCTGAGGCGCGAGGAGCCGCTCTTTCACGTACCCAGGCGAGGCGGGCTCGACGGTGCGGCGCTCGCGGGCGAGGCGTTCGTTCTTCGATTCTTCGGCGACGACGGCGACGACCGGCTGCTCGTCGTCAACCTTGGCTCGGATCTGCACCTGAACCCTGCGCCGGAGCCGCTGCTCGCGCCGCCGCTCGGAAGAGCCTGGGGTTTGCTCTGGTCGAGCGAAGCCCCTGCCTACGGCGGCACGGGGACACCGGCGCTCGACACCGAAGAAAACTGGCGTATCCCGGGTCACGCCGCGGTTGTGCTGTCGGCACGGGGAGAGGACCAGGCCGATGTTTAATCTGGTGCGCGCCTTGCGCGTGAGCGGCGAGGGCGCGCTGACGCCCAAGGGGCTTCTGGAGCGCGAATGGCTCGTGACGAACGGGCTCGGGGGCTATGCCTCGGGAACGATCAGCGGTATCCCCACCCGGCGCTATCATGGTCTGTTGATCGCGGCGCTGGAAGCTCCGCTTGGTCGTAGCCTGATGCTCGCGCAAGTTTCGGAACGGCTCTGCCTTGCCAATGGCTCCTATGTCTCGCTGGGCTTCAACGAGCTGACGGGCGACGACCTCATTGCGAGGACGGGGACCGGCCACCTGGTCGAGTTCCAGCTCGAAGCCGGGCTCCCGGTCTGGCGTTACGAGGCCGATGGGGTCACGCTGGAGAAGCGGCTCTGGATGCCGCATCTCCAGAACACGGCGATCCTCACCTTCCGCCTGCTTGCCGGCGCCGAGCCCATACGTCTCTATCTGCGCCCGTTGATCCACATGCGCTCGCACGACGGCTCCGTGAGCGAGCCCCATCCGCTCCCCTACCGCGTGTCGGCCTCCGACGAACATTACGAGGTTGCTGCCGCGCAGACGTATCCGCCGCTGCGCATGCTTCTCCACGGACCGGGACGATCGTTCGTCCTGGGTGCTGAGACGACACAGCAGGTTCGGTATGCCCTCGAGGCGGCCCGGGGGTACGACTCGGTCGGCGACCTCTGGAGTCCCGGCTACTTTCGCGTCGACCTCAAACTCGACGATCCCGTGGCACTCGTCGTCTCGACCGAGCCGTGGGAGATCATCGAGGCGATGACGCCCGACGAAGCCCTGCGCGCCGAACGCACACGGCGCGGTCGACTCATTCTGGGTGCCCAGTCGCGCAACGCCGACGGGGTCGCCGGCGAGCTCGTGCTCGCGGCGGACCAGTTCCTGATCACCCCATCCGGCCGCGTCCAGGACACGGCGCGGGCCTACGCGGCGGGCGAAGAGATTCGGACTGTGATCGCCGGCTACCACTGGTTCACCGACTGGGGCCGCGACACGATGATCAGTCTGGAAGGCCTGACACTGGCCACCGGCCGACGCGCAGAAGCGGGCTTCATCCTTCGCACCTTTGCATACTACATCCGCGATGGCCTGATCCCGAACTTCTTCCCCGATGGCCGAACCAAGGGTCTCTACCACACGGCTGACGCGACCCTCTGGTTCTTCCACGCGATCGACCGCTACGTTGCCACCACTGGGGACGTGGAAACGCTCAACTTGCTTCTGCCAAAGCTTGTGGACATCGTCGAGCACCACCTGGTCGGGACCCGGTTCGGGATCGGCGTGGATCCGCACGACGGCCTGCTCAAGCAAGGCCAGGAAGGCTATCAGCTCACCTGGATGGACGCCAAGGTCGGCGAGTGGGTCGTGACCCCGCGCCGGGGGAAGGCCGTCGAGATCAACGCGCTCTGGTACAACGCCCTTCGGCTGCTCGAAGGCTGGCTCCGCGACTTCCGCGGTGAGGAGTCCGCCGCGCCGCTCGCCAAGCACGCGGAACGGGCTTATCGCGCGTTCAACGAGCGGTTCTGGTACGCGGCGGGCGGCTATCTCTACGACGTGGTCGACGGGGAACACGGGGACGACTCGGCTTGCCGTCCCAATCAGATTTTCGCGATCTCGCTCGAGCACCCTGTCCTCGACCGTCTGCGCTGGGGTGCCGTGCTCGAGATGGTGCGTGAGGAATTGCTGACTCCTGTCGGCCTTCGTTCTCTGTCCCCGCGCCATCCCGACTACAAGGCTCGCTACTTCGGCGACCTGCGCGCACGCGACGCGGCGTATCACCAGGGGACAGTCTGGGCCTGGCTGATCGGCCCATTCATCGACGCGTGGCTCAAGATCCATCCCGACGACTGCGAGGGAGCCCGGCGGCTCCTCGAAGGGTTCATCCCTCACCTGAACGAAGGCTGCATCGGCTCCATCAGCGAGATCTTCGACGCGGAGATGCCCTACACCGACCGCGGCTGCATCGCCCAGGCGTGGAGCGTGGCGGAGGTGCTGCGGAGCTGGGTCAAGACGATGCCGATGTCCGAGTAGGCCGTGTGTGTGGACGGTCGGACCCGCCGGCCAGGGCGGGGAGGCGCACCGGGCATAGGCGTTCGCCTAATGCGATCCCTCCAGCGCCTCAGTGAGAGGCAAACATATAACTCCCCCCCTTGGGAAGGGGGGTAGGGGCTTATGCGTTAACTTAACGCTACGCCCCCCGCCGTCGCGACGGCGAATCATATAACTCCCCCCCTTGGGAACTGGCGACCCGACACTTTTTTCCTGGTAGAACTCCTTGCAAGGTTTGCACTTATGATCCAACAGGCGGCGATCGCTCGAACAAGGCTGTTTTTCAGCCACCGTCGCCATGTTCGTTCTCGTCGGCTGGCCAGCCGATGCCGTGTGCCTTTTCGGCCCCCCCGTGAAAAGTGTCGGGTCGCCAGC
>DAIDJG010000102.1 GCA_027451445.1 Singulisphaera sp. | reverse complement strand
GCGCCGAATTCGATGGTGTTGCGAACCGGTCACTACGTTGAAGAGGCGTTGAGCTGGCTTCCTGACGCCGGCGCCGCCGGGGACGGAGCGCCGGCCTCGGTTGGCACACTCCACTTGGAGCTCGGTGCCCATTTGCCGGTGACTGGCGAAAGGCCTCGCATCTTGCTCGCGGACGACAACGCCGACATGCGGCGGTACCTCCAACGGCTTCTTTCCGACCATTATGACGTCGAGGCGGTGTCCGACGGCGTCGCGGCGCGCGACGCCATCACGCGGTCGAGGCCCGATCTGATCCTGACCGACGTGATGATGCCACGGCTCGACGGATTTGGACTGCTGCGGGAGATTCGTGCGGACCAGAGGTTGTTCGCCCTACCGGTGATTCTCCTGTCGGCCCGGGCGGGCGAGGAGAGCCGGGTCGAGGGCATGCAGGCTGTCGCCGACGATTACCTCGTGAAGCCCTTCGGTGCAAGAGAGCTTCTGGCCCGCGTGTCGTCGCACTTGAAGATGGCCCGAATGCGGCGGGAGGCCGAGCGGGCCGTGCGCGAGAGCGAGGAGCGATTCCGTGCCCTTGTTACCGCCAGCTCGGACGTGTTGTACCGCATGAGCGCGGACTGGACCGAAATGCGCTTTCTTGAAGGCCGGGGTTTTATCGCCGGCACGCACGAGCCAAATCGCAATTGGCTGGAGAAGTACATCGACCCGGCCGACGAGCCGCGCGTATTGAACGCCATCGGGGAGGCCATCCGGACCCGGAGCGTCTTCGAGTTGGAGCACCGCGTCGTGCGGCTCGACGGTACGCTCGGCTGGACCTTCTCCCGCGCCGTCCCACTGATGGACGCCGGTGGCGAGATTGTCGAGTGGTTTGGCGCGGCAATCGACGTGACGGCCCGCAAGCGGGCCGAGGAGTCACAGGCGTGGCTGGCCGCCATCGTGGAGTCGTCCGACGACGCGATTGTCTCGAAGACGCTCGATGGCGTCATCACGAGCTGGAACCAGGGCGCCGAGCGCCTCTTCGGCTATACGGCGGCGGAGGCCGTGGGCCGGCCCATCACTCTGCTCATCCCGCCGGAGCGGCTTGATGAGGAGCCGGCGATCCTGGAGCGCCTGCGGCGTGGGCGGCGGGTCGAGCAGTTCGAGACGGTGCGCGTCGCCAAGGACGGACGGCGGCTCGACATCTCGCTGACGGTTTCCCCGGTGCGCGACAGCGATGGTCACATCATCGGTGCATCGAAGATCGCGCGAGACATCACCGCGCGGAAGCGGGCGGAAGCCATCGTGCGCGAGCAGACGCGGCTGCTGCGTCAGGTGGCTGCGGCGGGGCTGACCATCCACTCAGCGGGATCGCTCGACAGCGTCTTGAGCGTCATCGCAGGAGAAGCGCGGAGCATCCTTGGAGCGCACCGGGCGGTTGCCAGCCTGACGGTTGGGGAAGACTGCGCGCAGGCGACCAGCGCCGTGTCTACGTCCGCGGGGTACGAGCGCTGGCGCGAGTCGAGCGTCCCGCCGCCCGTGGAAAGCGCGTGCGCCGAAGTGTGCCGGACCAACCGTCCGATGCGGCTCACCCACTCCGAGCTGGAGAACCATCCGGCCTGGCAAGCTGCAAGCGAGGCACGCGATGCGTATCCTCCGCTGCGGGGGTGGATGGCCGTGCCTCTCATCAGCCGTGGGGGCAAAAATCTGGGACTGATCCGGGTTTCCGATCGGAACGATGGCGACTTCTCCGAGAGCGATGAGGCGGCCCTTGCCCAACTGGCGCACATCGCGTCCATTGCGATCGAAAACGCCCGGCTCAATGATGAGCTTCGAGAACAGGACCGTCGCAAGGACGAGTTCCTTGCCCTGCTCGCGCACGAGCTGCGCAACCCGTTAGCGCCGATCCGCAACGGACTCCAGGTGCTCCGTCTCGCCGGGGCGGACCCGAGCGCCGTAGGCCCGGCGCGGGCCATGATGGAGCGGCAGCTCGGACACATGGTGCGGCTGATCGACGACCTGCTCGACATCTCCCGTATCAGCCGCAGCAAGATGGAGCTGCGCCGCGCCCGCGTGCTGCTCGCGGATGTCGTCAACAGCGCGGTGGAAACGGTGCGCCCCGCGATCGAGGAGTCGGGACATGAGCTCAGCGTTTCGCTGTCGCCGGAGCCCGTGCCTCTGGATGCCGACCTGACCCGGCTCGCCCAGGTCTTTGGCAACCTGCTCACCAACAGCGCCCGGTACACCCCGCGCGGGGGGTGCATTTGGCTCTCGGCCGGGCGGCGAGGGGCCGAGGTCGTCGTCTCCGTGCGTGATAACGGCATCGGCATTCCGGCCGAATCCCTGCGCAGCATCTTCGACATGTTCAGTCAGGTGGACCGCAGTATCGAACGCTCCACAGGCGGGCTCGGCATCGGCCTGGCGCTCGTCAAGGGACTGGTCGAGATGCACGGCGGCAGCGTCACGGCCGAGAGCCCTGGGCTGGGCGAGGGGAGCACGTTCACCGTCCGCCTGCCAGTGCTCGATGAGCACGCGGATGCCGTCGCGCTGACTCCGGCCGAGGAAGGCCCCCGCGCGGCGCGGGCGAAGCGGCGCATTCTGGTGGTTGACGACAACGAGGACGCGGCCCGAAGCCTGGGGATGTTGCTCAAAATCATGGGCAACGAGATTCGCACGGCCCATGACGGTGAAGAGGCGGTGGCGACGGCCGCGGCGTACCGGCCCGACATGATCGTGCTCGACGTGGGGATGCCGAAGCTGAACGGGTTCGACGCCTGTCGCCGGATCCGGGAGCAGCCGTGGGGCAAGTCCATCGTCATCGTCGCCCTGACCGGATGGGGACAGGATGCGGATAAGCAGCGCTCGCAGGAGGCGGGCTTCGACCATCACCTTGTCAAGCCGGTCGAGCCCGCGGATCTGGAGGCTCTGCTGGGCTCTTTAGAGGACGCGAAACATTGAGCCCCGCATCCCTCATGGTGTCACGCCACTGCAAAGGTAAGAGTGCACGTCACGCCGGACTGAACCATAGGCCACGCTGACCACTAGCGCAGATAACCCCGCGACTTCATTAGCTCGACGATTTGGCTGACGCTCTCGTCAACGCTCACCCGATCCGTCTGCAGCACCAGGTCCGGAGCCTTGGGCTCCTCGAACGCGGCGGTCACACCCGGCATCTGCGCGATCTTGCCCTCGTCGGCCAAGCGGTACGCGCCGCTCTGGTCGCGCGCTCGCATCACGTCCATGGGCGCGGTGCAGTACACCTCCAGCACGCGGTCCTGGCCGATCAATTGCTTCGCCTTCTCGCGGACCGCCTCGTGCGGTGCCACGAACGCAGCGATGGTGATGATTCCGGCATCGTTCATCAATTTCGCCACCTCGGCCGAGCGCCGCAGGTTCTCCGAGCGATCGTCGGCGGTGAACCCCAGGTCACGGTTCAAACCGTGCCGCATGTTCTGGCCGTACAACACCGTCACCGCACGGCCCTCGTCCCACAGCCGGCGCTCGAGTCCGTACGCGATCCGGCTCTTGCCGCTGCCGGTCAGGCCGACCAGTAACACCGTCACCGGGGTCTGACCGAAGCGCTGCGCACGCTCGGATGGCGCGATGAGGCTCTCGCGCAGCTTGAGGCGCACCGCGGGCTCGGCCGCCCAGATGTCGGCCGTCCCCCGAGTGCTGCCAGCGTCCACGATCATTCCCGCGCCCACCGTGTTGTTCGTGAGGCGGTCGATGAGAATGAAGGCTCCGGTCGCGGAGTTGGTGCGATACGGGTCGCACGCCAGGGGTTGGGTGAGGCTGAGCTGGACGTGGCCAACCTCGTTCAGACCCAGCCTTGCGATGGCCCGGTGTTCCAGGGTGTTGACATCGACGCCGTAGCGGAACGCGGCGACCTCGGCCGTCACCTGTCGTGTCGTTTGCTTCAGCGTGTAGGCTCGTCCGGGAACGAGCGGCTGCTCGGCCATCCAGACGACCATCGCCTCGATCTCGCTGCTGACGTGCGGCGGATTTTCCGGCAATACCAGCATGTCGCCTCGGCTGACGTCCACCTCGTCGGTGAGGGTCACCGTCACCGCCTGGGGCGCGAACGCTTCGTCCAGCTCGCCCTCGTACGTGACGATCGACTTCACCCGGCTGCGCTTCCCCGACGGTAGCACCATGACCTCGTCGCCCTTGCGGAGGATGCCGGACGCCACCGTGCCGGCGAAGCCGCGGAAATCGAGGTTCGGGCGAATGACGTACTGCACCGGGAATCGCAGGTCGGTGAGGTTGCGGTCGCTGGCGATGTGGACCGTCTCCAGGTGTTCCAGCAGCGCTGGGCCGGAGTACCACGGCATCGTTTCGCTCCGGGACGCGACGTTATCGCCCTTCAGTGCCGACATCGGAATGAACGTGATGTCGCGCAGGGCAAGCTTGGCGACGAAGCCGGTGTAGTCGTCCTTGATCTGCTCGAACACGTCGCGCGAATAGTCGACGAGGTCCATCTTGTTGATGGCGACGACGACGTGGCGGATGCCCAGGAGCGACACGATGAACGAATGCCGGCGCGTCTGGGTCATGACGCCGTGGCGGGCGTCGATGAGGATGATGGCCAGTTGGCACGTCGATGCGCCGGTGGCCATGTTGCGAGTGTACTGCTCGTGGCCGGGCGTGTCGGCAATGATGAACTTGCGGCGGTCGGTCGAGAAGTAGCGATAGGCGACGTCGATCGTGATCCCTTGCTCGCGCTCGGCCTTCAGACCGTCGGTCAGCAACGCGAGGTCGATTTCGCCTGCGCCCGTGGTACCGACCTTCTCGCTGTCGCGTTTGACGGCGGCAAGCTGGTCCTCATAGATCATCTTGGTATCGTGCAAGAGCCGGCCGATGAGCGTGCTCTTGCCGTCGTCGACGCTGCCGCAAGTGAGGAAGCGGAGCAGCTCCTTCTTCTGGTGGCGGGCGAGGTAGGTGTGGATGTCTTCTTGACTCAGATCAACGGTTTGCATCTCGGGTTTTCCCGTGGCGATTCGCAGGAAGCAAAATCAGTAGCCCGTATTTAGCCGCAGTTGGTGATCCATGTGACGGTGGAGTCCATCAAACGTTACGCAGATCACATTGTTGGTATCGACACTCACCTTGTCCGACCTCCAATCGAGCCGAAACCGGTCATGTGAGTCTAACAAACCCGCATCTCGGCCGATGATCAGCATTGAGGAGAACCGGATGTGGCCGTCACCAAAATCTCTCTTGAATCTTTCGGTCTTCTTCAGATCGTCGAGCATCGTGTACCAGTCGATGATCTGCGAGAAACCATGCTCGAGACGAGCGCTCCATCGCCGGGTTTTCCCGATCCGTGATGGTTTGAAGATGCTCTGCAGCTTCCCGTCCTCGAACTCGATGACACAGAACTGGCGGTACGCCTTGTCTCCGACGACCAGGTCGGCGGCGAAGTCACCGAAGAAGTTGTACTCAAAACAGATTTGCGTCGCCGGGCCAATGCTCCGCATGAACGAACCGATAAATGCGGAAACCTGTACTCGACTCTTGAAGAACGGTTGAATGTCGAGTTTTTCCGACAACTCGGTTTTGGATCCGAGCATGCTTCCTAACTCATCGATCTCGATGCGACATTGCCTGGGATCGAAGTTGACGCTGGCAAATTGCTGGGCCACGGCCGATCACTCCGATGCCGCCCCAACGGCTTCGAACCTGGAAGGCTTGGCCAGATCCAGGACGACGATCTCCCTTGCTGTATTATCCAACGTAAAGAAAATTCTCATATCATCAGGTGTATCAATGAAAAATGTGTTTTGATATGGCATGGCCTTCGCCATCTTGCGGACGTGTTCGTCGTTCTCCCAGTTCGCGAGGTGGTCGAACCACGACAAAACCTTCTGCCGTTCATCAGCGTCGAGGGTTCGCAACGCCATATCGATATATTCATTTTTAATGAATTTCATTGATTCCCCTGCTTTCCGCGAAGTAAGAGTCTGTCCCAATAGTGCGAGAGGCGTGGAAATGGGGACTGGCTCCGGACGTGTTCGGACGGTGCCTGTCCCCTTTTCCACGCCTCTCGCTCCGCCGGAAAAGGGGGACAGGCACCTCGAAGACTCGGAGCCAGTCCCCCTTTTCCGGCTCCGCTTCGCTTCCGGGACAGACTCTAGTATCGCTAAATCCTCCCCGATGACCTGTCCCCATTGTAACAGACTTTCCGCTCGGACGACCCGCGTGCCAGGCGGGAAAGCCCGATGTTCTCAGAAGTACCCCTCGCGCTTCTTTTGCTCCATCGACCCCGTCTCGTCGTGGTCGATCACTCGGCCCTGCCGTTCGGAGTTCCTCGCCAGTAGCATTTCCTCGATGATTTCCGGCAGGGTTGTGGCATCGCTTTCGATCGCGCCGGTGAGCGGGTAGCAGCCCAGCGTGCGGAACCGGACTCGCTTCATCATGGGCTCCTCGCCGGGCCGCAAGGGCATCCGCTCGTCGTCCACCATGATCAGCGTGCCATCGCGCTCGACGACGGGCCGGACGTCGGCGAAGTAGAGCGGCACGATCGGGATGTTTTCCAGGTGGATGTACTGCCAGACGTCGAGCTCGGTCCAGTTGCTCAATGGGAAGGCGCGGATGCTCTCGCCCTTGTTGACCTTGCAGTTGTACAGGTTCCAGAGCTCCGGACGCTGGTTCTTCGGGTCCCACTGGTGCAGGCGATCGCGAAAGCTATAGACGCGCTCCTTGGCCCGGCTCTTTTCCTCGTCGCGGCGGGCGCCACCGAATGCGGCGTCGAACTGGTAGTGGTTCAGCGCTTGCTTCAGCGCCGCGGTTTTCATGATGTCGGTGTGTTTTTTCGAGCCGTGGTCGAACGGGTTGATGTTTTGGGCTCGCCCCTCCGGGTTGACCCAGACCTTCAAGTCGAGGCCCTGCTCGCGACAGTACCGATCGCGGAACTCGATCATCGCCCGGAACTTCCAGGTCGTGTCGATGTGCAGCAGTGGGAACGGCAGCCGGCCGGGGTGGAACGCCTTCTGCGCCAGCCGGAGCATGACGGCCGAGTCCTTGCCGATCGAATAGAGCATCACCGGCCGCTCGAACTCGGCGGCGACCTCGCGAATGATGTGGATGCTCTCGGCTTCGAGTACCTTCAGGTGGGTCAGATTGTAACTGCTACTGTTCATTCGTCCTCCGGTTTATCCTTTCCTCATCAATCCTATGGCATCGGCCCCACTTTTGGGTAGGGGAACGTGACTGGGCAACCGGTGTGTGAGCTTGCCTTCGTGGGTGCGCCAGGCCGATTCCGTCTGGGTGAAGCGCGTCGTCGCGTTCCTTCCAGGGCCTGGGATCCGAGACGAATCGGTTTCAGCGGCCAACCGGCCGATCCTTGCGATTCTTCCGCTTCTGACGCCTCTCAAATATGGTGCTCTACGACATCTGGGAAGGCTTGTGCCGTCCGTCGTCTGCCATCTTGCATCTGCCATTCTGTTAGGACTTATCAGTGACGTCGCGGAATTGTCACGAAGTGGCGCTGCGCGATGGTGTTCGGTGAGGGGACTCGAGAGTCCCACCACCTCAGATCTTCACGAAGATCCGTTGCCGGTACAGCCAATAACAAATGAGCCAGAATACGAAGAGCACCGAGGCACTCTGAACCATCGGTCCGTAGAGCCCCCCAAACAGTTGGGGATCGAGATGCATGCCGTACTCCTGGAAGACCCAGCGATCGATGCGTTCACAGTGCGCGACGGCCTTCCAGAGCGGACCGGCGTGGATCTTGAGCATATTGGCAACGAAGGGCTTCATCAACTGCGCCATCATGTAGATCGTGATGGAGTTTAGGCCGACGACGACGAAGGGGAACGCCCAACGTCGATAGCCGGCCCCATCGATCAGCCCATAAAAGATGGCGAGCAAGATCAGCGTCCAGCCAGTGCTGAAAATCGTCCAGGAAGGCGTCCAGATTCGCTTCACGATTGGGCAAATCACGACGGGGAAAATGCTGCCGTCGAGCGCAGAACCGAGCACGATACAGCACGCGCCGGTGAGGAAGAGCGTTCGCACCTTGGCGGAAACCGCGTTGCGCGTGCGAAGGAACTCGCCCGCGAGGACACCGAAAATCATCGTGGCGATGGAGGGCACGAAATTCAGTGTGGCATAACCCCCCTCATTGGCATGAAACGGCTTGCCATCGGGCCTAGGGAACAGGTTCAGGAACCAGCGATCGAAGGCCGCCGCGGGGTTAGTGTTCATTCCCCAGTGCGCGGCGAAGCCTTGCAGTTTCACGACGTGTGCCGGTACACCCACGGCCGCATAGTTAAAGTCGCGAGCCGGGAGCGGCCAGAGCGCGAACGCGAGCCAGTATCCGACGAGGATCACCAGGGCCACAGCGGCCTGCGTGGACGGACGACGGCCCAGGACGAGGAAGACGACCGTGTAGCCGAGGCCAATTTGCGCCAGCACGTTCGTGAAGACAAAATTTGTCTGCGCGCTCCAGGCCGACGCGAGGAAGACGCCGAGCGCGATCAGGACGATCGAGCGCCAGACCGCGTGGCGGAACAATTGTCCCCAGGTCTGGCCCTGCTCCCGGCGCTGGGCGTACGAGAAAGGCATCGCCACGCCCACGATGAACATGAACGACGGCTGGATGAGATCCCAGAACGCGCAGCCGGTCCAGGAGACGTGCTCGACCTGATGTTCGAGCATGCTCCAGAGCTGGCTGTCCGGGAAATGGGTTGCGACCTTGGGAATCGCCAGCCCGGCGGACGCCATCGCGAGCATCACGAACCCGCGATACGCGTCGAGGGACACCAACCGCTCCCCGGGTTTCACCTTCACGTGGCTCGTCATTCCGATCGCTCCGGGCGGCGGGTGGAGATTGAGGCGACTTGAGGAAGGCTCCGCATTGAACGGCGATTGTAAGCGATCCTACGGGCGTGCGAAACGAAACAATCGCACATTCCACGAACGGAAGGATCGTTGGAACGCGATTTGGGGGAGTCGGCTTCCGGCGCAAGGCCGGCGATCGCTGCCCTTCCGCCAATCCGCCGCGCCCAGTATGGTACGCGAGGGATGTGACGCTGAATCGAATGGCAAATGCAAAATGGCAGATGGCAGATGCAGAACGGAGAATGCCGAAAGTGCGGCGACGAGACTAATTCCTCCGCCAGGGCGATGGTTCGTTTGGCATCGTCTAACATCTTGCATTTGCCATTTTGCATTTCGCATCTGCCATCTTTGCTAGGAGTTGTAGGAATGAGCCGCCCCTCCCTCATCGCCGGCAGGAACCCCCTATGAAGTCGAGACCGTCCGACCCGTTCGCTCGAAAGTCGATCAAGACCTTGCTCTCAGAGATGACGGGGGGCGAACGTTTGGAGCGTGTGCTCGGCCCTGTTTCGCTGACGGCCCTCGGGGTCGGCGCGACAATTGGGACGGGAATCTACGTGCTCACGGGCGAAGTCGCGCGCAACTACGCGGGACCGTCGCTGATGCTTTCGTTCCTGCTGGCGGCCATTGGCTGCGGGTTCGCCGCACTCTGTTACTCCGAGCTCGCGAGCATGGTTCCGGTCGCCGGCAGTGCGTACACATACGCTTATGCGACGCTCGGCGAGGTCTTCGCGTGGATCATCGGCTGGGACCTCGTGCTGGAATATGCGATCAGCGACGCCGCCGTTGCGAATGGCTGGTCGAACTACTTCGTCGAGTTGATTCAGCACGCGTTGCACATACAACTCGATCCGCGGTTCATCAACGCCCCCTGGGACTTCGAGGTCGAGACCGGCACGTTTTACTGGAAGACGGTCACCCTTGCGTCCGGGGCGACGGTGAACGCCTGGTGCAATCTCCCGGCGTTGATCGTCACTGCGGCCATCACGGTGGTCCTGGTCATCGGCATCAAGGAAAGCGCGCGATTCAACGCCGGGATGGTGATCCTCAACATCGGGATCATTCTGACGATCGTCGGCGTGGGCTCGTTTTACGTCCAGCCGAGCCACTGGCAGCCGTTCTTTCACAAGGACCGGGGGTGGTATGGCGTTGCGATGGGGGCGGCGCACATTTTCTTCGCCTACATCGGGTTCGACTCGATCTCCACGCACGCCGAGGAAGCCCGCAACCCCCAGCGCGACCTGACCATTGGTATCCTCGGGGCTCTGACAATCTGCACGATCCTTTACGTTGCTGTGGCCGCCGTGCTGACCGGCATGATTCCCTACATGGAGATCAACGTCGATGCTCCGCTCGCCGCGGCGTTTCGCAGCAAGGGGCTGGGCTTCGCGGGGGCCTTGATCACGTGCGGGATCCTGGCGGGCATGACGAGCACCATCCTTGTGGGCAACCTGAGTCAGGCACGCATTCTGCTCGCGATGTCGCGCGACGGCATGTTGCCGCCGTCGTTTTTCGGGGCGGTTCATCCCCGGTTCAAGACCCCCTGGAAATCGACCATCCTGGTCGGCGTGGTCGTCGGATTGGGTGGTGCGCTGGCCCCGCTGCGGTTCCTGGCCGATCTCGTGAGCGTCGGGACCCTTTTCGCGTTCTTGATCGTCTGCGGCGCGGTGTTGATCCTGCGGTATACCAGTCCCGCGATACCTCGTCCGTTCCGCGTTCCGGCTCTTCCGTTCATGGCCGGCATGGGTCTGCTCGTTAACGGCGGGTTGCTATTCTGGCTGGGCAAGGACAACTGGATTCGCCTGTTTGTCTGGCTGGCTGTCGGTATGGTCATTTACTTTGCGTACAGCCGGTACCACACGCATATTGCGAAAGAACCCGAGGACGTTGGCGGCGGTGTGCTGGAATGAGCGCCTTCCCGCCGTGTTTCTGAGCAAATCGCACGACTGAGAGCCTCGCAGTTGCGTTGCGCACAGCCGGGAGGGCGAGGCTCCGTCCGAGCCAGCCTTGATCCATCGGCAAGTCTTCGAGCCGATGGATCATCGCGCGGCCCAGGGGTCTGCGTCATCACACGCTGTGTTCAGAGGACTCGAAGACTCGTCCTCCGAACAAGGCTGGCTCGGACGGAGCCTCGCCATCCCATAGGTATGTGGATGCCAAACATGGAACGATCGCGGTAGGGCCTGGCGCGCGCATTGCGAGTGAGAACCGCTCTAACCGCGGTTGCCGTTAATGCCGGCTTCCTTGGGTGCGTATTGCTCAATGATCGCCGACGCCTCGCGTTTCCAGCACGTCGCGAACTTCACGACCTCGCGCGCAGATTCGAGCGCGGCGCCGATCATTTGGTTTCGCTCGGCTTCATCCAAGGCGGTCGGAAGCTGCGCGATGATGTTCTTTGCCTTTTCCAGCAACACGCCCAGCCCTTCGTGGGAGTGGCGTTCTTCGCGTGTGTTAAAACGCTGGAGCCAGCGATCGCAATCGTCGGCGGCGAGAGTAAACATTTCACGCTTCCGCTCGGCGATGATTTGGAAGAAGGCGACGTGACGCTGAAGGTCGCGGAGCCTGGGGTCGGAGTGCTCGAGCAACGCCTTGTAGATGCCCAGCGCCTTGCCGAGTTCGCCCTTTTCTTCGTGGCACTTCCCTTGCCACATGTGAGCGACCAGTCCCGCCATCTGGGTTCGGTACTTCTTGTAAAGCTCGTCGAACTGAACGAGGGCTGCGTCGAGGCATCGGTTGCGCTCCTGCGAGCCCAGTTCGTAGGTCTGAGACTCTTCGTAGTCGACGACGGCCTTCTGCAACTGTGCGTCCATCAATGCGGCGTGCGCATGGGACCGCTGTTCCCGACGCGGATCATTTTCGGGAATGAAGTTGGGATAGGCTTCAAACGCTTGCTTCAGACGCAGGATCGCCTTGCGATAGGTCTCGCGGGCCTCGTCGAATGAGGTGCGTGCTTCCTGGAGTAGAGCAGGCTCGGCTTCCTTCTGAGTTTCGCCAAGTTCGTTTGCTCGGAGAGTCGCGAGATGTCCGCTCTCCACCAGCACACGAGCAAGTTGAATCGTGGCCTCTATCGCCAGCTTGTGCGTAGGGTTTTGGGCCGCGAACGACGCGATCTTCCGCCTGGCCTCACTCAGGAGTTCCTGCCGTTTCTCGTAGTCGTCGGTCTTCAGCGACTCTTCAAGCAATTGGCGTCCTTGCGCGTACTCAGGGGGCCGTTCGTCGTCTTCACCCCACGCTCGCGCTGGCACGCTGAAGATCCCTGTCAATACGATGCACCAGAGGACGCCACGGCGCAACATAGTGAGACTCCATCGCCGACTACGACATGGATTTGCTAACGACCAGCTCTTCCAAACACTACCGCTTTCGAGTCCCGAATACAGTTCGAAAAAGCCGTATCAAGCTACTGCACTCCAGGGAGCCTCTTCGGGCTCGTAAGACCGAACCGCGAACAAGCTCCGATAACTCGCACTTGCGGGAATCCCGCATGCTGTTACAATACCTACCGTTCGGTATAGGCCGCTACAAAGCGCACATCCCGCAAGTTCGAGGGCAAATCCGCGCGATGGTCGGAGCATTGGTGAAGGGTGAGTTAGGGACCGTAGCGCGTCACATTGCGCAGGTGGCGGCGCGGCTATTTGCGACCCAGGGGTATGACGCAACCTCGGTGCGGATGATCGTCGAGGCGGCAGGCGTGACCAAGCCGACGCTCTACTATCACTTTGGGAGCAAGGAAGGGCTGGCGCAGGCACTTCTGACCGTGCCGATGTCCGGATTGATTGCCAAATTGAAGGCGATCGTGGCGGCGCACGGCGATCCGATTGAGGCTCTCGAACAATTTTTCGAGGCCCAATTCTCCTTCTGCCGCGAGGATCCGGACCGGGCCCGCTTCGTCTTTGCGCTCCTGTTTGGGCCGCAAGGGGCCGGACTCGCGGGCGAGTTGGCACCCCTCAACCAGGAGATACTCGCGATCTTCGAGGAAGTCGTGCGCCGACTGTCCGAAGCGGGCACGATCGAGCCGGACCGCGTTGAAGCGTGCGTGCGGGCTTGCCGGGGAATGATTGTCATTTCCGCCATGGACTATCTGTATCAAGGTGCTGAGATCGAGTCCGAGCGCGCGAGGCAATTGGTCCGAGACCTTTTATCCGGGTTCGGTACATTGGCGACTCAAGGGCGAGGGTCCGCGTCATGAGCAGGGGAATGAGGGCACTCTTGCCCTTTGCGTTGTGTGGTCTGCCCGCCCTGATTGCGGGCTGCGCGAAGCCGGTGGGCGAGAAAACGGCCCGCGCGGATGAGCGATCGGCGCCCGTGCCCGTCACGGTAACCGCGGTTGAGGAGCGGCCCGTCGAGCGCTCCGTCGAGGTGGTGGGTACGCTCCACGGTTGGGAAGACCTCACCATCGGCGCCAAGCGCGAAGGACGTGTCGGCAAGGTCCGCCACGACATGGGCGATCACGTCCAACCGGGCGAACTCCTCGTCGAGCTCGAGACGATCGATGCCGACCTTTCGGTCCAGCAGTCCGAACGGAAGCTCCAGACCGAGCTGGCGAAGCTCGGGTTGAAGTCGCTTCCGGAAAAAGGGTTCGACGTGTCGACCGTGCCCTCGGTCGTTCAGTCGCGTGTGGCGCTGGAGCGCGCGAATCAGAACCAGACCCGCGAGCGTGCCCTCCGTCAGAAGGGCGCGGTGACGCAGCAGGACATGGAAAACGCCGAGAACGACGCGCGGTCGGCCGAGGCGGCCCTGGCGAACGCGATCCTTACCGCCGAGTCGACGTTCGCGGGCGCCCAGGCCGCACGCGTGGCGCTGGATGTCGCGCGGCAGGCACGGCAGGATATGGAAATCCTTGCACCAGTTCCCTCGACGCTCCCGCCGGGGGCGACGCGGCCCATCACCTATGCGGTGATCAAACGCCGGGTTTCTGAGGGGCAGACGCTCAAGCAAGGGGATGCCGTTTTCGATCTCGTGATCGAGAACCCGTTGCGACTCTGGGTCAACGTCCCCGAGCGCCACGTTGCGGACGTGCGCGCCGGACAGCCGGTCCACGTGCGGGTTGCCGCCTATCCCGACACCGTCTTCGAGGGAACCGTGGCGCGGATCAACCCGTCGATCGACGCGGAGAGCCGGACCTTCAAGGTGGAAGCGACGCTGCCGAACGACAAGGGACTGTTGCGTCCGGGCGGGTTTGCGAAGGCGTCGATCCTGACGAGCACGAACGCGCTGGCACACGTCGTGCCGATCGAGTCGGTGGTCCGGTTTGCCGGGGTGACGAAGGTCTTCGTCGTCGACGGCGACAAGTCGCGTGCGATCGAGGTTGAGACCGGCCCGCAAAAGGCGGGCTGGATCGAAGTCAACGGCAAGGTTCCCCCCAAGGCACTCGTCATCACGACGGGGCAGAGCCTGCTCGACAAACTTGCCGACGGAACCGCCGTGGTCGTGCGCAAGCCCGAAGCGACGGTGCAGTGATCCTGAAATCCCGGGGCAGGGGGGCAACGGCCATCCCCGGGACGTGCGCTCACTCAGCCCAATCCAATCCCTCGGAACAAACCGCGCCCGGTTCTCAAAGGCGACGAACGTTACGGCTATGAGCATATCCGAAATCTGCATTAAGCGTCCGGTGTTCACATGGGTCCTCGTGGCCGCGCCGGTGGTGCTGGGGCTCGTGTCCTACGGGTCGCTGGGCGTGGATCTGTTCCCGAACGTCGACTTCCCGGTCTGCACGGTGACCACCGTGCTCCAGGGGGCGAGCGTCGAGGAGATGGAAACGACGGTCACCAAGCCGATCGAGGACATCATCAACACGGTGTCCGGGATCGACGAGATGCGCTCGACGACGATGGAGGGCGTGTCGGTCGTGACCGTGCAGTTCTTGCTATCGAAGAACGGCGACGTCGGGACGCAGGAAGTGCGCGATAAGGTCAACTCGATCCTCCGCGACCTTCCCGACCAGACCGAGGCGCCGATCATCGATAAGTTCGAAACCGGTTCGATGCCCGTCCTGACGATCGCGGTGTCAGGTCGTCGCGACTTTCGCGAGATCACGGAGCTCGCGCGGAAGCGGATCAAGGAACGGCTCGAGACGGTCAATGGCGTCGGCGCGGTGACCCTGGTGGGGGGCCGCGTGCGGGCGATGAACATCGTTGTCGATACCGACAAGCTCGCCGCCTACAACCTGACCGTCGAGGATGTCCGACTCTCGCTGTTGCGGCAGAACCTCGAGGTGCCCGGCGGGCGGGTTAACCAGGGGCCTCGGGAGCTCGTTTTGCGCACTCTGGGAAGGCTCAAGGACGCCGACGAATTCAACCGGTTGATCGTCGCGAATCGCGGGGGCTATCTTGTTCGCGTCAGCGACATCGGGCGGGCGGAGGACTCGTTCGAGGAACCGCGCACGCTCGCCCGGCTCGACGGCGCAAACGCGGTGAGCCTCGTCGTGCAGAAGCAGTCTGGCGTCAACACCGTGAAGGTGGTCGACGACCTCAAGGCCCGCCTCGAAACGATTCGCGCGGGCTTGCCGCCGGATATTTCGACCGAGATCATTCGCGATCAGTCGCGGTTCATCAAGAAGTCGATTGAAGAGGTGAAGTTCCACCTGCTCCTGGCCGCGGCCCTGGTGTCGGCGACGATCTTGCTCTTCATCCGCGACTGGCGCACGACGCTCATCGCGACGCTCGCGATCCCCACGTCGATCATCCCCACGTTCGTCTTCATGCACTACATGGGGTTCACCCTCAACAACATCACGATGCTCGGCTTGATCCTGGCGATCGGCATCGTGATCGACGACGCCGTGGTGGTTCATGAAAATATCTTCCGCCACATGGAAGAGGAGGGGATGGACGGCATGGAGGCCGCCCGGATCGGCACGCGGGAAATCGCCCTGCCGGTCCTGGCGACGAGCCTTTCGCTGATCGTCATCTTCGTCCCGATCGCCTTCATGGGAGGCATCGTCGGCCGTTTCTTTTCGAGCTTCGGGCTGACTGTGGCCTTCGCGGTCTCGATGAGCCTGTTCGTCTCGTTCACCCTGACGCCGATGCTTTGCAGCCGGTTCCTCAAGCTCGACCCGAGAGAAGCCGGCCACGCGAAGAGTAAGTCGGGGTTCATTTACCGGTTGATCGACGGCAGCTACGGGCGGTTGTTGCGAGGGGCCTTGCGGTTCAAGTGGCTCGTGGTGCTCATCACCATCGGCGTCATTTTCAGCACCGGGCCGATCGCCAAGGTGATGGGCGTCTCGCTCATTCCTCGCGACGACCAGAGCGAGTACGAGATCACGATCACCACCCCCGAAGGCTACAGCCTGGACCGGACCAGCAGGTTGATGACCGAGTTGGAACAACGGGTGCGCAAGCTCAAGGGGACGACGCATGTCTTCACGACCATTGGCCAGTCGAACGGTGGGCGCGTCGTGAAGGGGGAAGGGGATGTCACCAAGGCGACGATTTATGTGCGTATGGTGGACCTGGAGAATCGCGACTACACCCAGTTCGCCATTCAGCAGGAAACGCGCGCGTTGCTGCTGGACTATCCGGACCTCCGCGCGAGCGTGAACGACGTCTCTGCATTCTCGAATGGGGCCCGGCCGCAGACGTTCCAGGTCAATCTCTCGGGGCCGGGTTTGCACGAGCTGAAGCAATACTCCGAGGCACTTGCCAAGGCACTCAAAAAGGCGGGCGGACTGACGGACATCGATACAACGCTCTCGCTAAGCAAGCCCGAGGTCCAGGTGCAGATCGACCGCGAGCGCGCGACCGACCTCGGTGTGCCGGTGCAGAGCATCGCCGACTCGCTGCGGATCCTGGTCGGCGGCATGCCGGTCTCGAAGTTCCGCGACGGCGACGAGCAATACGACGTCTGGCTTCGTGCCGTCGCATCGGAGCGGTCGTCCACCGAAGACCTCTATCGGATTTCGCTCCCCTCGATGTCGACCGGACCGGTGAAGCTTTCGAGCGTGGCGAAGCTCGTCGAAGACCAGGGGCCGACGGAGATCGAGCGGCTCAACCGTGAGCGCATCGTGACGGTGCTGGGCAACCCGGAGAGCATCCCGCTCGGCGAGGCGGTCAACCGGGCCGAGTCGATTCTCAAGAACGAGATCCAACTGCCTCCCCAGTATTCGTACCACTTCAGCGGTCAGGCCAAGACGATGGGTGAGACGGGTTACTACTTCGTGGTGGCCTTTGGTCTCTCGATCCTGTTCATGTTCATGATCCTGGCGGCGCAGTTCGAGAGCTGGACGCAGCCGGCCTCGATTCTGATGGCCCTGCCAGTGACGGTGCCGTTCGGTCTTCTGTCGCTCGTGTTGTTTCACACGCCGATGGACATCTACGCCATGTTCGGCCTGTTCATGCTGGTGGGGATCGTGAAGAAGAACGGCATCTTGCAGGTCGACGCGACCAACCAGCTTCGCGCCGCGGGTCTGCCTCGGTTCGATGCGATCATCGAGGCGAACCACACTCGCTTGCGGCCGATCTTGATGACGACGGTCATGCTCATCGCGGCGATGGTCCCAATCGCGCTGGGCCGCGGTCCAGGTGCGGGCGCCCGCGCGAGCATGGCCAAGGTGATCATCGGCGGACAGGCCCTTTCGCTCGTGCTGGCGCTGATCGTTACGCCGGTCTTCTACTCGTTGCTCGACATGTGGGTTAATCTCACGAGGCGAATGGGGATTCGGTTCTCCGTCGCGCCGAGGGAGGCACACGTGCCTCATCTCGAAGGGTTCAAGCCGGAGCGCGTTGAGACCGGCTCCGGAGTGGGGCGTGATTGAGGCGGTCGCGTGATAATCAGCGGGTCGGGCGCGTGTTCTCGAGGGCAGAGAATGCGCGAAGCTGCGGGATTGAGATCCTGTATTTGTCCCTACGGGACAAAGACGGAATTGACGCCCTTTTACGGTTAAGTGCTCTTAACATTTGCTCGCTCGCGAAGGAGCTATGTTCTTTCTGCGATTCCATCACTTGTTGACGTTTACGCTGAACTTCGTCTCTTGAGTCGTGGGGTGCTTCTCCACGAACTCCGCCGTGATGCGCACAGCGAGATTGGTTCGATTCCCGGGCTGTGCGTCGGGATCGATCTTGAGGGCAAGCTTCGTCTCATCCTGGCCTGCGGGGATCTCGCCCTCGGCTTTCTGGACCCCTTTGACGTTGTCGGGGAGGACGACCTCGACCCGAAACGGGCCCGCGTATTCGAACAGGCGATTGACCCGAACGGTGAGCTCGGCGGTCTGTCCGACCTTGGCCGAAACGTTGCCGGGGTTGAGGTTCAGGCGGGCGAGTTCCTTCGGCACGATCGTGAGCGTCACCGGGGTGGAGGAAATCGTCACGGGGACGTTCGGCTTCTGCTTCGCTTGCGGGTCTTTATTGAACGGGACCTGAGCCTGGCCGCGCCAGACGAGGGTGTGCACGCCAGGCGGAGTGTTCGTCGTTGTGGACACCTCAACCTTGGCCTCGCCCGGCTTGGGAAGCGACGCGTTGGCGTTGAGGTTGGGAATGGCAACAGCGGTTGTGACGTTCTGAAGGCCCGTCTTCAGGTCGTCCCGAAGCGCGGTGAGCTTCAGCGGGACGCTGGCCTTCTCGCCCTGAACGAGGGTTAGCTCGCTCAGGCCAGCCTCAAGCCGGAACGGGGCCTTGTCCCGCACGGCAAAGATGAAGTCGTGATCGAGACGGGAGATGAGCGGGATGTTGCTCTGTTGCTGCACGGGCCAGGTCACGGTCGCGGCGCGTGCCTGTCTTGTCACAGCCTGACCGTTGATCGTCGCGGTGCCCTTGACCTTGATCGTTCCTGTCCAGGCGGGAGCGTCGGCAGAGGCGCTGAGAACCAGGGTACCCTGCCGTTCGCCGGTTCCGACGACCTGAGGGCGACACGAAACGCCGTTCGGCAATTGATCGGCGCTCAGTGTAATCGCCCCGTTGAATCCATCCTGGCGCACGACGAACACGGATGCCTCCACTTCTCCGCCCTGTCTGAGGACACAACCGGCGGGGTAGTCGGGGGAGGCGGGCATCAGGATCAGTCGGAAGTCGGGTTGCTCGGGTGTGATTCGGACGCGGTAGAGACCGCGAGGGCTCGCCTGGTTGGGCGCCTCGCGGCTCGACACCAGCAGCTCGTACCGGCCGTCGCTCGGCGCCACGAAACGGATCCGGCCGGGGTCCTCCGTTCGCTCATAGAACTGCCGCCGGCCTTGCATCCGGGCCTGGTTGTTGTTGGGCTCGATGATGTCGTCGTACTCGCCCATGATCTGTTTGGTCTGCGCATTACGCAGCGCGAAGTAAAGGTCGATCGGCGACCCGATCCGTTCCGCGTACCCTTCAATCGAAAGCACGTCGCCTTTCTTCGCCTCGAACGCATACCAGTCGCGGTCGCGCCTCGCCTCGATCCGGCCGGCAATCTCGCAAGGAGGGACGATCGATTGGGCGGTGTCGAACGTGTCGTTCTTGCCCTGGTCGAGGACGACGGGCGCCTTGGCGAGTGTCATGCGGTAAGGGTTCGACGTCCCGGAATCGTTCTTCACCCGAAGCTCGAACGCATCGAGCCCCGCTGCGCTCGGGGACAGGTGGCCTCGGTATGCGAGGGTCTGCGGGTCGTCGGGAGCCTTGACCGTGGTTCGAAGCGTTTCCAGCGTCCGGCCCTCGACAACAGCAGACGAGTCGGCGCGTCCCCCCGGGAGATTCCGTCCATAGACGGTCACTTCGGCCGACTTGCCGGGCTCGAAGACCGGAGGAAACACGGCGTCGATCCACGGGGCCGTAGTGATGCTGATCCGATAGAAGTGTTCGTCATCACCTTGCGTATACGTGAAGGCGGACACGCGCAGGAGGTAATCGCCGTCCGCGGGCAGGTCGACGTCGAGCAGCGCATCGTTGCCGGAATACTCGTGGTTGGACCCGAGGAGTTTCCCTGATGCGTCGCGCAGTTCGAGCGACAGCAGGAGTCGGCTGTCGATACTCGAGCTCAAGCCGCTGATCACGACGCGTTGGCCTTTTCGACCCGTGAAGACGAAGTCATCGACGTCGGTCTGGCTTTCAATCGCGCCGCTGATGGTTGACTCGATGGCAACCTTCTGAGCCTCGTTGACGTCGTTGTTCGGCTCCGTCTCGTGCGTCTCGGCCAGGTCCCCGACCACGAACGCACGAGGGTTACTCACTCCCCACTTGTTCACGAATCGAACATCGTGGGTCCCGAGTGGGGCGTCGGCAGGAATGGTCACACGATAGCGCTGCGACTCGCGCGGAGGGCCTCCCCGTTGCATTCCCCTGCGCTTCCCCTTCGCCTGATCGGAGTTTGGCTTGGGTTCCTCGGAGGGAAGCAGTTCGGCCGAGAATCCAGGGTGGCTGAAGAGCAAATCCTGGGGGTTGTCGAGATCGATGCCGGTCAGGGTGATCTCCACCGATTTCCCCGCCTGCCCCCCGTTGGGCTGGACCACGAAGAGTCGAGGGGACGGCAGGCCGGGGGGCGGAGGTATGCGCTGGGCCAAGGTTTCCCGGCCGCTGAGCGTGAATCCGAGCAGCAATCCGACGGCAATGCCGTGTCGCCAGAACAAGTGGTTCATCCGTATTCCTCCCTCACCGACTTCGGTTCGACGGACCCCCCGCTCCACGGTACGCCGGAGCAATCCGAGTGTAAACAAACGCGCCGAAGAGTTTTTCAAAAATTGTTTGAAATTGGCTTGCCAAGTGCTCGATTGGGCACTAACATCAATGCTATCCGAACCTTTCTCCTCGGTCGCGCGAGCGATCGGCTCTTCTCTGCGAGGAGGTCCCGAACGATGCTGACGCTTTGGGGTGATCGCCAGCGGTTTTGCGATGGCTTGACGCGCCGCAATTTCCTCAGAATCGGCGCATTCGGCGCAGGGTTGTCGCTGGCCGACATGCTTCGCTCGCGGAGCATGGCGGGGACAGGGACGTCGGTCTCCAACAAGGCCGCGATCTTGATTTACCTGCCGGGCGGACCGTCGCACATGGACATGTACGACCTGAAGCCCGATGCTCCCAAGGAATTTCGCGGCGAGTTCAGCCCGATCAAGACCAACGTACCGGGCGTCGACATCTGCGAGCTGATGCCCTTGCAGGCCCGGATGTGGGACAAGCTGTCGGTCATCCGCTCGATTGTCCCGGTCGACGAGCACTCCGACTCGCTGGTGATGACGGGTTACAGCGAGCGCGAGAACCGGGTGGCGAACCGGCCGTCGTTCGGGGCGGTGGTCTCGAAGATGCGGAGTGAGTCGGGCAGCACGGTGCCTCCGTTCGTCAGCCTTCGGGGAATGAGCCGGGGGACCGAGCCGGGTTACCTCGGCGTGGCGCACCGGCCGTTCACGCCGAGTGGACCGGGGCTCGAGAACTTGAAACTGCCCAACGGCGTGAACGTCGGGCGGATGGATGATCGCAAGTCGCTCCTCGCCCGGTTCGACGACGTGCGCAGGGAAATCGACGACAGCGGCACGATGGCCGGGCTGGATTCGTTCACCGAGCGTGCGTTCGACATGGTCGCCTCGGGAACCGTGCACAAGGCACTCGACCTGTCGCGCGAAGATCCGAAGACCCGCGATCGCTACAAGGGGATCGAGTCGTTCCTCACGGCGCGCCGGCTGGTCGAGGCAGGGGTTGGGTGCGTCACGCTGTCGATTGGTGGCTGGGATACGCACAGCGGCAACTTCAAGCAGCTTCGCAAGCAGTTGCCCGACGTCGATCGCGGGATCGCCAACCTGATCGAAGATCTGCACGTCCGGGGGATGCAGGACGACGTTGTGACGGTGATGTGGGGCGAGTTCGGCCGAACGCCGAAGATCAACAACAACGACGGCGGCCGCGATCACTGGGGACCCGTGATGTCGGGTCTGATTGCCGGTGGTGGTCTCAAGATGGGACAGGCGATCGGTTCCACAACCGCGCGTGGTGAACGTCCCAAAGACGGTGCGGTCACCGTGCCGCAAGTTTTGACCACGGTCTACCACGCGATGGGCATCGATCCGTCGCTTACCTTCCGCAACGGCAGCGGACGGCCGATGTACATCCTCGACGACCGGAAGCCGATCCCCGAGCTCATCTGAGTCGGGGCTCGGCTCGAATCGCTGGACCGGTCGCTTCTTCCACGAGGGCCGGCTGTGCTCGAGCCGGCACAGCCGGCCCTCGGACATTTCGGATACGCGGGTTGTCGAGGGTCGTGGTCATGAAGACGCTGCGCGAACACTTGCCGATTGCCCTGGCTTGGGGATTCCTTGCGGCTGGTTGGCTTTCGGCCCAGGCGGAGCCGGTGGCGGCACCGAGGCCCGAGGAGATACTGACTCTCCAGGTCCACCCCAGCGCGTTGACGCTGAAGGGGAGCCACGACGCGCGGCAACTCGTGATCACGGCGACGTTGTCGGGAGGACGGCTCCAGGATCTTACGGGGCAAGTGACCTATTCGCTCACCGGCGACCGCGTCGTGACGATCACCCCGGAAGGCCGCATCGTTCCGAAGTCGAACGGGAAGGCCGAGATCCGCGCGAAACTCGGGGCACGGGAGGTGAAGGTCCCGGTGGAAGTGGCCTCATGCGAGGTGGATCCCCCGGTGAGCTTTCCGAATCAGGTGATCCCCGTCTTCACCAAGCTCGGCTGCAACTCCGGCGGCTGCCACGGCAAGCTGAGCGGCCAAAATGGATTCCGCCTCTCATTGCTTGGGTTCGATCCTCAGCTCGATTTTGACACGCTTGTGCACGAAGGGCGAGGCCGGCGCCTCCTTCTCGGCGCACCGGAGCAGAGTCTGCTACTCCTCAAGGCGACGGGCAAGATTCCGCACGGTGGGGGCAAGAAGCTCGATAAGAGCTCGGACGACTATCAGACCATTCGCCGCTGGATTGCCGCCGGCGCACCCCCGGGCAAGGCCGATGACGCGGTGCTGGCGAAAGTCTCGGTCTATCCCGACCGTCGGGTGATGACCCGCCAGAACCAGCAGCAGCTTGCCGTCTGGGCGGAGTATAGCGACGGTTCACACGCCGACGTTACCCGGAGCGCTCAATATGAGAGCAACGACATCGAGGTCGCGACGGTCGACGGCGAGGGGCGAGTCCAGACCCAGGCCTTGAGCGGCGAATCGGCGATCATGGTTCGGTACCAGGGAAAGGTCACGGTCTTCCGCGCGACGGTTCCGCTCGGCAAGGCGGTTCCGGCGTTCGAATTCCCGGAACAGACACTCGTCGACCGGTTCACGGTCAAGAAGTGGCGTGAACTTGGGCTGATGCCGTCCGAGCCGTGCAACGACGCCCAGTTCCTGCGCCGGGCGTCGCTCGACATTACGGGCGCCTTGCCGACCCCGGCGCAAGTGCTCGCCTTCTCGGCCGACAACGATCCCCAGAAGCGTACAAAACTGGTCGACCGCCTGGTCGATACTGCGGAGTATGCCGACTTCTTCGCACACAAGTGGGCCGATATTCTGCGCGTGAGCCGGCTCAACCAGCAAAATCGGATCCACGGAACGTTCACGTTCCACGGCTGGATCCGGCAGGCCATGGCCGCTGATCTCCCGTATGACGCGTTCGCCCGTGAGATCCTGGGTGCCCTGGGAGACGAGACGAAATCGCCGGCTGCTGTCTGGTACAAAGACCTGAAGACTCCCGAGCAACTGGTCGACGACACGTCGCAGGTCTTCCTCGGCACGCGCATCGCGTGTGCGCAGTGCCACCATCATCCCTACGAGAAATGGAGCCAGGACGACTACTATGGAATGGCCGCGTTCTTCGGGCGCCTGAAGCGCAAAAACGTGGTGCTTCCCGGCGAGATACTCCAGAACAACGAAGCACGCCAGGCGCTTTTCATCAGCACGACCGGCAGCGTGAGGAACAAACGGACGAATCAAGAGTCGCCGATGCGCCCGCTCGACGGTACGGCCATTGAGGTCGAGCCTGGCGATGATCCCCGCCAGGTTCTCGTCGACTGGATGGTCGACGCGCGCAATCCCTTCTTCGCGACGGCGGTTGTCAACCGTTACTGGGCCCACTTCTTCGGCCGCGGAATCGTCGATCCGATCGACGACATGCGCGTGACCAATCCGCCGTCGAATCCGGAGCTGCTCGATGCCCTTGCGCAAGACTTCATTGCGCATAAGTATAGCCTCAAGCATCTCGTCCGGACTCTTTGCAAGAGCCGGACCTATCAGCTCAGCGCGACCCCGAACGAGTTCAACGATCGCGACAGGCACGCCTATGCCCGCTACTACCCCAAGCGAATGTCCGCCGAGGTCCTCTTCGACGCGATCACTCAGGTCACAGGGAGCCCGCCGAACTTCAACGGCCTGCCGCAGGACCGTTACGCTCCCAGTCGCGCGATCATGCTTCCCGATGAGTCGTTCCGCTCGTATTTCCTCGACGTCTTCGGCCGTCCGCAGCGTTTGAGCGCGTGCGAGTGCGAACGCGTGAACGAAGCCAACCTGGCTCAAGTTCTCCACCTGCTGAATTCCAACGAGGTGCAGGACCGGATCGCACGCTCCGGGAGTCGCGCCGATCTGCTCGCGAAAGACCCGAGGCCCGATGCCGAGAAGGTGGAGGAGCTTTTCCTCTGGGCCCTGGCCCACAAGCCCAAGGACAGCCAGCTCCAGGCAGCCCTCGAGCACATTGCTCGCTCGGGCAACGATAAAAAACTCGCCTATGAGAACATCCTCTGGTCGCTGCTCAATACCAAAGAGTTCAGCTTCTGCGAGTGAGGAAACACATCACAAGGGGCGCTGCGGGTTCGATGCGGTCGCACGCGCCCCGATTGTGCGTACGGTCCTCCCAATTGGCCCCCTGCGGGACGTTGGTGCGTTTCATTTCTTGGTGACGGCCCCGTTTTTGCTCCTCGGACTTGGTGGGTGATACTCCGAAGCCCAGCACTTCAAGTTTTCCGAGCGGAACCGTCACAATGTCCAGCGCCATAAAACTTCCCACGACGCGTGAAGTTGTTTTCGAACGTCCCAGCAAACTGCCAACTCGTGTCGCGGTCGAAACCGGAGCGCTCACGCATCAAGGAAAGGTGCGGCCAAACAACGAAGATCAGTTTTTGATTGCACGTTTGGCCAAGTCGATGCACGTCGCGAAGAGCAGCTTGAATCAAACGGGCCAGACACGATTCTCTCATGACGAAGGCTACTTGCTGATCGTCGCCGACGGTATGGGGGGAGCCGCCGCGGGAGAGTGGGCGAGCGCGTTAGCCGTGGAGACCGTCGAAGAATACCTCCTCAACACGTTCCACTGGTATCTTCATCAGGACGGTTGCAGGGATAACGAACTCGCGGCTGAGCTGCGCCTCGGAATGGAGAATGCGGATCGCTCAATCTTTGAACGGACCGCGGCAGACCCCAAGCTGAAGGGTATGGGGACAACGTTGACGGCCGCTTACAGCGTGAGTGAGGATCTGTTCATTATTCACGCAGGTGATTCTCGCGCCTATCTGCTGCGGGATGGGGAGCTCGAACAGTTGACGACCGACCATACGGTTGTCCAGACGTTGGTCGCCAGCGGGGCGCTTTCCGCCGAAGATGCGCGTCATCACCGGTGTCGCAATGTCGTCACGAACATCCTCGGCGGCCCGCATCCGGGGGTTCGTGCCGAGATCCACAAGCTTCGCCTCCAGGACGGCGATGTGCTGCTGCTCTGCAGCGACGGCTTGAGCGAGCCTGTCGACGATTCGTCGATCGCCTCGGTTCTGGCGTCAGCGCCCAGCGCGCAGGATGCGGCCGATCATCTTGTGGAGCTTGCCCTCGACGGCGGCGGGCGCGACAATATCACGGCGGTCGTCGCGCGTTTCCGCGTCGCTGGCTAGCTTTCGAAGCCGCTTTCGAGTCGAGATCATCGCACGAGGGAACGGACACCTTGCGTTTTCGCGCTGGTACGTCTTTTGCCTTCAGATCGCACGGATCGCTGACCGATCCTCTTCTGATACGGCCTGAAGCGCGGAGTCGCGGTGGGCCCGTCTCAACAGAAGTCTTTCCTTTCAAGACTCCGGGAATCGGAGTCCTGACGCCCGCACGGCCGAGGAGCCCCGAGCGATGCGAGTCCGGTTCAGGCTCTGGAAGGTGCTGGGACTTGGGCTGTTGCTCGCGGCGCTGGTGGTGGTCCTGCTTCGGTCCTGGATTCTGCCCGCGCTGCTTGTGTCCCAGATCGAGGCGCAGACGGGTGGCCGGGCGACGATCGGATCCTGGTGGCTCGGTGGGTCGTCGGCCGGGCTGACACGCCTGGCGTTGTATGAAACCCGGGCCGACGGGGCGCCCTTGTGGGCCGCGGCCGATCGCGTCGGCACGGATCTCTCGCTTCAAGGGTTGCTTCGCGGGCAATTCCTCCCTCGGCGCATCACCATCGACGGCGCCCGGCTCACACTGCGGCTCGACCGAGCCGGGAAGCTGCTCACGCCGATCAGCGCGCATTCCTCGGGCGGCAGCGGTGCGTTGCCCACGCTCGTGATGAGGAATGCCGAGGTCACGATACGGCAGGAAGGACGTCCCGAGCTGACCTTGAAGCGTATCCAGGTGCGCCTGGCCTCGTATCAAGGAAAAGTTCAGCTCGCGGCGCGCTCCGATGACCCCGACTGGGGGCCGGTCGAAGCGCTGGGTGAGTTTGCGAACTCGTTCCGAACCGGTCGCGTCGAGGTGAATTCCAAACGGGGCATTACCGTCGACCCAGCGAAGGTGGAACGAATTCCGTTCGTGCCTCCCGAAGTCTGGACGAACGTCCTTCCCGACGGGACCGTCGATGCCCAGATGACTCTGGAGATCAGCGCCGATGGAACGTGCCGCACACGAATCGAAGTCGGTCTCAGGAACACGCGCGTCAAGAGCACTGCGCTCAACCTGACCTCCGGGCACACCTCGGGCAAAGTCGTTGTCGACGGTGCTCGCGTCACGCTCGAGAAGGTCGCGGGCGACGCCATTGGCGGCCGCGTCGAGGCGAGCGGAACGCTCGACTTCAGCCTCGCGCCTCCGCAGTTCGACCTCTCGTTGGGGCTGCAG
Organism: Singulisphaera sp.; assembly: GCA_027451445.1. Classification (GTDB taxonomy): domain Bacteria; phylum Planctomycetota; class Planctomycetia; order Isosphaerales; family Isosphaeraceae; genus DAIDJG01. Next base: position 8,625 of record DAIDJG010000102.1, on the reverse strand, counting down.
GGAATCAACGTCGCCGACGCCCCCAAGTCGTGGCAGCTCGATCAATCCCGAGTCACGGGCCGCCTCGCTGGAACGGCCCGCCTGAAAGCCGCGTTACTGCGCGACGGGATCGATCTCTCCGGATCGACGGGGGAGGCGGAGGTCACGGACGGTTCGATTCAGGGGATACCGGTCAAGGCACTGAAGCTCGTGATGCATGCCGACCGCAACGAGCTTCGATACGAGTCAAAAGTGCCCGGCGCTTCCGAGCTACAAAGAACCCTTCAGAAGCTGCTCGATGCGGTCCCGGAGCTTTCCGCGTCGAAGACCTTCGATGGCTTGCGATCGCCGCAGACGCTCCCGGGCCAACCCAAGTCTGCGGGCATGGGCCCCGGTCCGAGCGAAGTTCCGAAGCACCGCGACGCAATGCCGAAAACGGGCGGCTTTCAGCTACCGCGGTCCATCACAACGAAAATCGCGTTGCAAGACGTGGACCTGAGTAAGCTGGTCGCCCGATCGAAGCTGCTGCTCGGTTCACGGATGGCCATTCCGGTGTCCGGAAAGCTCGATCTCAAGGCTGAGGCGACGATTCCGCTCGGTGCGCTGCGTGAGCTTAAAGACTACGTGTTCCATGGCGAGCTCTCGCTGCGCGGGGCGTCGATCTTCCAAGTCGATGTCGGTACGCTCGCAGCGCGGCTCGACCTGGCCGGGGGCGTTTTGGAGCTGAGCGACTTGCGCGGTCAGCTCGTTGACCGGCCGGACGGTGGGCCAGGCAACCCGCCCCCGCCTGCGTCGCGTGTCCCGCGCGAAGGCCCGTTGCCGCCGGGCGCCTTTCGCGGCTCGCTGCGCGCGGAGGTTTCACCGCCGGGACGGCTCAACGTTCGCCTCGAGGGAAACGAGCTGCCGCTCGGAGAAGTCGCGGCGCCGGTGTTTCCTCCACCGACGCCGGTTTCAGGTTTGCTTTCGTTGGACGCGGCTGCCGACGCGACTCTGGCGAACGCCGCGGATCCCAAAGCCTGGAGCGTGCGCGGGCGTGCACAGAGTGTTCAGTTGGGATATCAGGCGTCGCGACTCGACTCGGTCGCCCTCGGCTTCACACTGCGCGACGGCCGGCTCAACGTGTCGGAGTGCACGGCGAAGCTGAAGGGGCGGCCGCTGTCGGCAAATCTGACGTTGGAGCTCTCGCGTCCTTACGCAATCACGAGCCGCCTCGACATGGCGGAATGGGACATCGCCGCGCTTGCCGCCCTGATTCCGAGCTTCCCGCAGCCCGCTCCCATCGTGGGTTCGTTGTCCGCGCATGCGGAAGCCGACGGGACGTTATTTCCCGCAAACCTGACCTCGAAAGGTGAAGGGCGTTTCGGCCGCTTTCAAACCGGGCCCGTGCCGCTGGGCGACGTGACCTTCCGCTGGGCGACGATCGGCGACACGATCGTGATTTCCGACGTCGACGCGCACCCGTTCGGTGGCCGCATCGTCGCCGAGGCGCGGGTGCCGACCGTTCGGGGGCGACCGATCGAAGGTTCTGCAACGCTTGAAAAACTTGATATGGCCGGCGTCGCCACGGCGATCCCCGGTCAACGGTTGAAGCTCTCGGGCGAGGCGGGTGGAAAGCTCGGTTTTGCGATCGCCTCGGACATTTCGAAGCTGGAAACCAACATCGCGCTCTCGGCACCGACTCTCAAGGTCGACGGGATCCCGGTCGAGCAGGTCCAAGCTTCGCTCGTGGCGCACAAGGGTGTGGTGAGCTACGTACTGTCGGCCGACTCTCTGGGCGGAAGGCTTCGATTCGACGGTTCCGTGCCCCTTGCCGACATCTCTGCTGGCAAGGCTGCGGAAGGGGAGTTGCGAGCGACGGACCTTGGTCTCGAGCCCTTATGGAAAGCCCTGGGCCTGTCCGGGGCTGCCGGACGATTGGAAGGCGTGGCCTCGCTCGATGCCAACATCCGCGCGGGTCGAATTGGTCGCGAGGACGGCGTTTGGGCGCATGGACTCGCGGAGCTACGCGATCTGAGCTGGGGCAAGCATCATTCCCTGGGCCAGGTCCGCGGTACCATCGCCCTGATGCCGGATTCCTGGTGGATCGAGCCGCTCGAAGGCGGTCTTTTCGGCGGCCTGGCGAACGGTCGCGCGTGGGGGACGTTTCCTACGAAACGGCCTGCGAAGGCGGGGTTCGAGCTTCGGATCGACCGCGCGGCGCTCCATCAGTTGCTCGCGTTCGAGCCCGAGCTCGCCAAACACAGCGAGGGTTTCGGTACGCTCCGCATGGCTGGCGAGATGGACGAGTCGTGTCGTGCGTCGGCCGAGCTGGACGTTACGCACGGCCGGATTTACGGTGTTGCGGTGAGTGAGCTGCGGGCCCCCGCGGAGCTGGTGCTCAATCCGACGACGGGAACCGGGCAACTCCATGTCCGACACTGGAACGCACGCATCGCCGGCGGACGAGTCCGCGGGAACGCGCTCCTTCACGTCGGTACTGAGCCCTCATTTCAGGGTGAGGTGGTCGTCACCGAGCTCGATCTCGAATCCGTCACTCGGTTGATGTCCGACGCTCGGCGGACCGAATCGGGACGCATTACCGGGCGGATCGGACTGAGCGGTCACCACCTCGCCCACCCCAGGAGCTATCGGGGGCGTGTCGACCTGGCGCTCTCCGATGCGTCGCTGATCAGTCTCCCGGTGGTCCGCGAGATCGACAAGTTCCTCGGTGCCTCGCGCGGTGGGTTGTTCGAGAACGGCGAGTTTCATGGGATGATTCTCAACAAGCAACTCAACATCGATCAGTCGACGTTGCAAGGCCGGCTGGCCCAGCTCCACGCGTCAGGGACAGTTGGATTCGACGGCCAGCTCAATCTCGAAGTGCTCGTGAACACGAACCAGATCATCCCGGAGACGGGCCAGGCCCTGGTCAGCAAAATCCCTGGGCTCAGCAACGTGCTCAACCGTCGCGATCAGTCGGCCCTTCGGGTTGCCAACTACCTCTCGAATCGCCTCCTCAAACTGCGCGTGACCGGGACGGTCGGTAACCCATCGACCGCGATCGACCCGTCCGTCGTCGTTGCCGATACGGCCGTGGCGTTTTTTTCGGGTGTACTCAAGCTGCCGCTCGGCTTTGTGAAGTGAGTCAATGGAGCCGGCACGCGCGGTGGAAAGTTGGCGTTTCAGCGGTCTTGCAGCGCCGGAGGAGCCTCGTTTCGGTTGCGCGGATTTCGTCGTCACCGAGAAACTCCGATTGCTTCGTGTCGTTTCAACGACCACCGGTCGTTCGGCGTGGGTCTCCCGACCCCGCCGGAGCGTTCGCAAAGCGGAGTCGGCGTGGAACCGGGGCATCGAGATGGCTGCGCGAGGGCTCGAGCCTGCGAACAGACGCGCGGCGGGGTCAGGAGACCCACGCCGAACCGGCCGCCGGCCGGTTTCCCCTCGATTCGGATCATTCCGTCCTTACCGCATAGTCTCTCCCTCGAGCTCACGACTCGGAGCAGACAAGGGTCTGGCCATGATGTCGGCCCGACCGGCATAATGAAGTATTCCTAGTTTCGGGGACGGCTGTTCCCGGGCTTCCATTTATCGCGTTTTTCCATGCAAGCGAGTTGCGGCGGACAGTCTGGGAGGGGGACTCGATGCGGAGATGCTATTGGTTGTGGTCGGGGATGCTTGGGCTGGCGATCGTCGGTTGCGAAGAACCGCCGCAGGTCGTCCAAACCAACCCGCCAGGGGCGATCGTGAACAAGATCCCGGAATCGGAGAAGGGCGACAAGGGTCCACAGGCGATTGGCGAACAGCACGACCCCAAGGCGTCTCCCCAGCCTGAGCCGACCCCGATCAAGCCCGCCCCTCCTACGGCCCCGGGTGAGAGCAAGGAGCTCGAGGGAGGGGTGAAGTACGAAACGCTCAAAGCCGGGAACAATGTGGAAGTGAAGTCGGGACAGACCGTCCTGGTCAAATACACCGGCACGCTCGACGACGGTAAGGTGTTTGACTCGCGCACCGACACACCCGTGCCGTTCATCCTCAACTACGGCCAGCTCGTTCCGGGCTTCCTGGAAGGGGTCGTCGGCATGCATGTGGGGGAGAAGCGAAAGATCTTCATCCCATCCAAGCTGGCCTATGGTGAGCGCGGCAAGCCACCTGTCGTGCCTGGGAACGCGAACCTGAACTTCGAAGTTGAGGTTGTAAGCATCTCGCAGTGATGCGTTCATCGAAGCGCGGATCGCGGGGCCAGCCGAGTGTGGGCTGGCCCGCGTCTGAGAATCTGTCCCCCTTTCCACGCCCGCTCCGCCAGAAAAGGGGGACAGGCACCTCGAAGACTCGGAGCCAGTCCCCCTTTTCCAGCTCCGCTCCACTTCCGGGACAGACTCTTAACGCTCCAGAATGCCTGGGCGGTGGATCACATAGCCCTTGACGGCCACGTCGATTTGTGGCCAGTTGCGCGCTGCGGTGACGACTTCGTAGCCGCGGGAATCGATGACGACGGTGTCGCACGAACGCGCCGCGCCGACGCTCGGGCTCCAGCAGAGCGCGGTGTCGTCGCGGAGGACGAACGGGCTATCAGGCGTGATCAGAATCTCGCGAGGGGCGTAGCCGATGACATGACCGAGGTAGTCGAGAGTCCACTCGTGGGGGTGGTCAAACTTTTCGTAGATCCGTTTGGCCCGGCGGAACACCTCCGACACCTTCTCCTTGGGCCGCGAGAAATAGAAACAGCTCGCGTCCACCATCGTGGCCACGAGATGCTTTGCCCGATACTCGGGTTCAACGGGGCCGAACGAGACGGTCCGGCTCAGCGATGCGCAGAGGCCGAAGCGGCGGCCGGTCACGGTGATCGTCGCCCGCTTCTCGATGGGTACGGACTTGAAGGTCGATTGGCGAAATCGCTCGAGGCGATCATCGCCGGCGACTCTCAAATCGACGGGAATGACCCCTTCACGGATCAATCGGTGGGCCAGGTGACCGGCGATATCCGCCTCTTTTTCGCCCTTCACGAAGTTGCGGCAGGTCGCTTCGACGGCCGCGCTGAGGGTGCGTCCGAGTTCACGCATCCGTTGCCGTTCGAGCCCGGTCAAGGGCTGGCGCAGGCTCCGCAGGCAATCGAGCTTTCGGGTCCACGGGGTCGATTCGAGGCACAGGTCCGTCGCGATTTTCTTGTTGCGACTCAATTGCCCGACGATCTGCCCCGGGTCGTCGTGCCAGGCCCGCTCCTTGAGCTGAAAGCCAAGACCGGCTAGCTCCTCCTCGAAGGCCCGCGCGCTCTGTACGTTATCCGTGATGACGGCGCGGCACGTGCGGTTGATGAAGAGTTGGACGGACCCAAGCTCGCCACCCAGATCCTGACCGAGATCGCCGCCGGACGTGAACCAGGCGATCGAGTCCGCTCGGCCGAGCACGACGGCGTCGTGCCCCGTTGCGTCGAGGAAGTCACAGATCCGCCGGTGCTTTTCCTCGACGTCGTCGCGCCGGCGGGCGACCGTAAGATCCTGAAAGTCGGCGGTGGGATCCGTGAGAGCGGGAAGCGTATCGGTATTCGGCCGGTCGCCGGCCGTGTGCAAGACACGGTCGAACTCACCCGAGAGATCGGGGCCGTCGTCAAACGGAACGATCAATCCAGCTTGCTGCGTGACAGTTGCCACGGCCGCCTCCTGGGAACGTGGAACAGGACGCTACTATTCTAGGTCACAGCGCTTCGGTCGAACGGCCAATTCGTTAGAACGTGCTTCTCTTATCGAACCAGGAAATGGCGCGAAAAGCAAGCATCTAAGGCATTCGTTCCGAGTCGTTCCCGTAAACTTCGACCCAACGCGCCGACCCTCCCGATCGTAGGGCTTTTGAGGGGTTCGCCCGTCCGCCCTGAACCTACGCTCCCTTGGCGTGAGCGTGACGGCGAGTACAGATTGAAAAGGCGTTATGGGTTGTCATGAGAGCGCGCACCAGGTACAACGTCATTGCGCTTCCGCAGGAACTTAGATGCCTACGCGTTTCGTCGCGAAAACGCGACTCGCTTCTGTTCGCCTCCATGAATGGCTCAGCTTGAAGTCGAGGTCCGCGCTGCCGAAAGGCCCTGATCGTCTTGCTTACGCTGTCGCGCGGGGTGTTTTAGCGATGAAGCTCGCTCGCGGCCTTCGTGGGAACGGATGGCTCGACAGATGGACGGGTGCCTTTCGCCTCTCCTACGTTGGCGAAGAAATCGAGGATCTCCGGAAGCAGGTCGTGGTGCCCGTCAATTCGAACGTCGAACCCGTGGCGAGCCCGCGGGATTTCCACCAGACGATGGGGCACTCCATGCTGCGCGAGCGCCTCGGCCAGGAGCTTCGACTGCTCGATCGGCACGTGCGGATCGTCGGCGCCGTGAAGCAGGATCATGGGAGGACATGTCGGGGTCACTCGAAAGACGGGCGAGGCGTCGTGGTATCGATCCGGGACCTGCCCTGGCGTGCCCCCAAGGAATTCGGCGATCGGCGCTGCGGACACCGGGGTCTCTTCGGCGAGTCTTCGCAGGTCAGTCGGTCCGTAAAAGTCGATCACACCACGCACGCCGAGTGAAGGATCGTCGTCGTTCAAGGTGCCCAGAAGCACTGCCAAGTGTCCCCCTGCGGACGCTCCCATCACGACGATCCGATCGCGATCGATACCGTATTGTTCCGCGTTGCGGCGGAGCCAATGAACCGCGGCGCGCAAGTCGTCGAGGCAATCTGGCCAGCTCGGCTTCCCAGGCCTCGCGAGTGTGTAATCGGCCGACGCGACGACATAGCCGTGCTGGGCTAGCCGCGCGGCCATCCAACCGTAGCTGATGCGGCTGCCCCCGCGCCAACCTCCGCCGTGAATCGCCAGCACAGTCGGGTGCCGTCGCTTTGGAGTCGGACTCAAGTCTTCGGGGACATAAATATCCATTCGAAGACGGCCGTCCGGCGTGCGCCGATAAACCACGTCCGTGTACGCGATGACACCTTCGGGCCAATCCGCCCGTCGCACTTCCGATCGTGCGAGCATTCCACTGGCCCCGAGAAGTGCGAGCCAGGCAAGAACGCGAAGGGTCCTGGTCGCTAGTTCCCAGCGCGAAGACGACGCCCTGGTTCTCTCGACGGCCCCCGTCATTCTCCAATTCCCCCTTCCAAACGTTTCGTCCTCGCACTGCGATCGATGCGTATTTCGATCGATCGGCCGTGATTTACTCGCGGTTCACCTTCGTTTCATCGAATCAGCCGTGGCGGTCGGCATACGGTTGACGAACGGATTCTCCCCACCCGTTGCCTATCATCATAACGCGAGAGCAACGGAGCCACTAAATTCATAGGAATTGGCATGCGTTTTGCAGCGGGAATAAAGCAATCGGGATTGCCTTCCGTCGGCCTTCTCTCAACGACCGGCGTATCGAGTGCGCAACTCGTGCGCCGATGACCGAGGTAAACGGACCGACGGGAGCGCGGAAGGGGCGAAAACCACGGAGATCCCTCGAGTTCCCAGGGACACTGATCTAAGGGCGGTCCTATGTGGGCTGAAACAGATATCAAGCCGAGGGTGCTTCTGGTTGAGGACGCCCCGTTCTTGCGCTATGCCTTCGGACGGTTGTTGCGGCTTCACGGCTTTGACGTGAAAGAGGTGAACGACGGTCGCGAGGCGCTCGCTTCGGTCGAGGACTTCCATCCGCAGCTTGTCCTGACGGACTTGATGATGCCGGTCATGGATGGCGTGGAATTGATTCGGCGCCTGCGTGAGCTTCCCGAAACGTCCGAGATCCCAATTGTTGCCATCACCGCTGACGGCAACGAACAGACTGAGCGGCAAGCGCGCGAGGCCGGTGCGGTCGATTTCATCATGAAACCCATCGACCTGCCCTCGCTGCTCGAGCGGCTCAAGGCGCTCAATGCCTGAGCGTTAACGGCGTGATTCTCGTGTCCCATCCCCCGTCCACGGGCCGGATCCGTGGTTGGTTTCGCATGCCTTGAGAAATGGCGCTTTACGCAGGGTCTCCTTATCATTAGGGTTGGGATCAGCGTGAGCGACCCGTGCTCACTCCACACCTTGCTGGAGCCACTGCGATGTCCGCGCCACCGGACCCTGGTGCCAAGATCAGTTTGCTCCAGCAGCGCGAGATCGAGGCGAAAATCGTGGGTCCGTTGCTGCGTGCCGTTCGCGAGGAGATCGGCGAGGAACGTACGCTCGAGATTGTTCGCACGGTGATTTCTGAACTCGCCCGGCAAAGCGGCGCCGACCTAGCGCGCCTTTTCGGAGAAAGCACACTCGAGGCGTTCGCCGAGACGCTGGATCGTTGGCGCGAAGGGGGAGCGCTCGAGATCGAGATGCTCGAACAGTCCTCAGAGCGGCTTTCGTTCAATGTCACTCGCTGCCGGTACGCGGAGATGTACCGGGCTCTCGGGCTCGCGGACCTTGGGGCGAACCTCTCGTGCATCCGCGACGCGGCCCTGGTTCAGGGCTTCAACCCCACCATTCGATTGACTCGAACGCAGACGATCATGCAAGGCGCGCCTCACTGCGACTTCCGATTCACCATTTCTGACCCGCCTGAATCGGCGGAATCCTGCAACCGCAAACCCGTCGGTTGACGCCCCGGCTCAAGTCGGCTGGACAATTTGACGATTATCGCGATGGTATGGGCTTGTGAAGGCCGATCTTCCCGGACGGGGAGCGTAC
>DAIDJG010000101.1 GCA_027451445.1 Singulisphaera sp. | reverse complement strand
CCCACAAGGGGAGAGGTGTTTGGAATACGCCCTCGCCTCGACATGAAACCCATCCCACTGTTCTCAAACGTCTTAGCACTATTTGAACGGTATTGCCCTTTGCCCAGGCCACCCATCCCGCTCGTTGGGACGCACGAACTGTGAGGTGCCAGGCTATTTCTTCCCCATCGTGTACCTCCGTGTGCGCTGCCCCGGTGACTTTGCCGCGACCTGGCTTTGCCCGAGCGCGGCGCTGAGGCGCCCGAGTTGCGGGTCGCGCCGGACCGCCTCGGCGAGCTTCGGCCGGCGGACCAGGCCGCGCGCGAGGGCCTCCTTCACGGCCCGGCGGAGTGGCTCGTCGTCGACTCCGCCGGTCGCCGCGTCCGCGAGCGTCCGGAGTGGCGTCGTGACGCGGAACCCCGCGCTGCTTGACGTCGTCCGCGGCGGGCGCTGCCTTGTGGAGCACGCAGCCGCGCGGCGCGGGCTTCCGGAAGCCGGACAGCACCGTCAGGTGGACGCGGGCGGGGAGGAGCTCGCCCAGCTCGTGGAGCACGAGCGCCGACTCGTGGGACACCACCGCTTGGGGCGCTTCGGACCGATTCCGGCTCCAGAGCGAGCGGCGGATCAAGTCGTCGTGCTCCGCCCGAGGGGCGGTCGGGAGTCGGTAGAGCCCGTGGCCGGCCCGCTCGAAGAAGATCCAAGGGGGACGAAGGAATTCCGTCCAGGCATGAAATCGGGTGGCCAGCCTCACGCGAGTCCGCGCCCGAGCTGCCGGGGTGTTCCGATGAAGTGCAGGATCAAGGGAAAAACGACAGCGGCTTGATGAACGGAAATGCAGGGCAGGCTCTTGACGAGCTTGTCGTCGCCCGTGATGAGGTCGCAGCCCTCACGCTCCGCGAGGGCGACGTACAGGCAGTCGTAGAAGTTGTGGTGGGTCTTCAGGCTGATCTCGATCGCCCGGTCCATAGGGCGAATCGGGAAAAGGATCGGGGCGTCGCCCATGATGTCGTCCCAGAGCGTCCGAGCATCCTTGACGAGTTTCTGCCGTTCCTTCTTGGTCAGTGCGTTGGCGCACTCGATCAAGAACGATTCCGGGGCTATGAACTCGTGAACCCCGTTCTGGTAATCCTCACGCAGTCGGATCGCTTTGTCGGAATGCGGCTCGGCGATGACCCACTTCAGGGCGACGTTGAGGTCGAGGACGGATCTCATTCGCCGCGTGCTTCACGAGTCATCTCGACCGCCCACTCGACAAGACCATGCTTCTCAAAGATTTCCTGCGTGATGGCTGCGGCCCGTTCCCGGACACGACGGCGCAACTCGGGGTCCGTGACTCGCTTCCCCTCAGCAATGAGACGAGCGATCTCTCGGGAATCGGCCTCTTGCTGGGTCAACGGTTCTTCGGCGGTCGCCACGGTGTTTCCTCCCTCCTCATTCGATCGGCTGCCGTCCTTGGCGGGGATCGGAACTCGGTTCCCTCCCAGGCTTTTCCGTGCTACCCCTCGCGGGTGCTCGCTCACCTCATCATCCGTAGCGGGAAGCTCGCCTGGTCCGGTCACCGGGCCCGCGGCGGCCCCTCCCACACTCAAGCCCTGGTGGTCGATGTCGATCGCGACTTCATCATCATCGAGGATGACAGGCCAAATCCTGTGGTTGGGAAGACCGATAGGTCCCACTCTCGAGACTTCTCGCCGAACACCACGTCGGGTTGATGGATTGGGACCCGGGGTGGCCGGGGCGAAGCGAGCCTGGAGGTCCTTCGCACCTCCGGGGCACGCCCGCTGCGCGGGCTTTTCCCCGGCCACCCGGGCCACTCGTCCACAAGGCCGTGGTGGTGATGAGCGAGGAGGGCCGCAGAAACTTACCCGATTGTCGGATTCGGCAGCGCGAAGGGACCTCGGATCCCAAGGGGACGGTCGTATTTTTCGCAGTCGTCTGGACAAAACATGATGACGCAAACCCTCATAATCTGCGACCCACCGCGAAAAATCGGCATGTCCCGAATGGCTTTAACGCTTTGCCGACCAACGACCGTCGCTCAGGTTTTCCGTCGCGGCTTGCGCGGTGCGGCGGGGCGCTCCGCGGAGAAGCGGTTCAGGTACTGTCGGATCTGCGCTTCGGTCAGACCCGCCAGACGCTCCTCCGGCGGCAGCGACTTGACCACGACCTTCCGCATCTCTGGCGGCAGCGAGTTGATCACATCTTCCTGCTCCTCCGGCGTGAGCCTCGGGAAGTGATCCTTGACAAACTGGCGCTGGAATTCCTCCATCGTGTACGGCATGGGAAACCCCTCCGACTGAAGCCCCTCGAACAGTTGGATCAGTAGGCCACTCGTGCTTCCCGAGCGCCGCTCGTAGCTGCGGCCGCCAAAACCGACCAGGTCGGGCGAGGCGCTGAACAGGTGGAGCGGGGCGTTGTGCGGTTCGCGCGACAGCTCGCCGGCGACGACCACACGGATCGTATCGGCACCCCACTGACAATCATAGACGCCCGCCTGGACCCGCTGCCAGGGCACCTGCGCCGACAGGTTCTGCGGGTAGCGGGCGGTCACCGCATAAAGCCGGAACTGGTCCTCGGCGATCAGATCGGACGGCGAGCTGCTGACGAGCTTGCGGTACGCCACATAATGGCCGACCAGCTCCTTCATGGCCCAGGCGTCGAGCGCCTCGCGGTGTGACTTGAAGGTAATCAGGTTGTGCGCCAGGAGCCCCTCCAGGCCGTCGGGCAAACGGCCTGAGAATCGCCCACGGCGCCGTCGTACGATCACCACGTCGAGCAGTTGCTGCTGGACGGACAGGTCCGCTTCAATTTCGACGACGAAGGGCGAACCGCTGAACAGGTCGGTGAGCAGCAGGCCGAACAAGCGGTGCCACTCTCGCAGTGCTTGCCCTTTGCCGGCCATCGAACGCTCCTCCGCCCCTTTGGGTCGGGGGCCGATTGTACCTTTCGGGACGCCGTCTTGCCGCGCTGAGAAATCCTTTCCTGGCGCCTAACAGTTCGTGCGCCCCAACGAGCAGGATGGGTGGCCGGGGCAAAGGGAAGCGCAGCTCCACGTACCCCGGAGGGCTGCGAGACGCTTCCGGGGCACGTCGGCCTTCCGGCCTCCTCTGCCCCGGCCACCCCAGGTCTCCCGCATTCGCGCACAATCGGTTGGGCGCCAGCGAAAATCTGCGGGTTGGCAGATTTTCTTTCGAATATTCTGTGATAGCGGACGTATAGTAGATAACGGAGGTTCAGATATACCCCATTCCCCTGCGCCAGCGTGCGCTCGACGCGGCCGACGCTTGCTCGGAAAAAGGTCGAGGAAGGTCGGTGCATCGTGTCGCGAGCAAATCTCATCAAGGCCGGTTCATCCGCACGGGTCGATCGCATGGCGCATTACTCCGGCTGGCGACCGTCAGGCGGGGAAATTACGGATCGCGCGCGACAGGGAGCCCGTCGTTCGGTTCAACCTGACACGACGCGGCTCGCCGTTCGGACGATGGGACTGGGCGCGATCGTTGGCCCGAGCGTCACGAGCGCTTCATTCGCGTCAACATCGTGTGTTGGCTATTCGGTCATTCGGAACCCCTCGGAAAATAAGGGGTCTTCGATTCCGAGTAACGGGTTTCCGTTTGATTCGGAGGGTGCCCAGAATCCCCAGACCTCCTATATGCAGTGGACGAAGGCGCCGCCAGATCAACGAAGTGCGCTGGCGACACAAAAAGGCGTAAACGGCGTGTTTGTCGATCGCTGCGGGAGCATTAATCGTATTTATCGTAAATTTCGGAGGTGTTTTCGATGTTTTTCGACGACAGATCTGGCGTTTGTAAGGCTGAGGCGGCGTACTCGCAGAGGAATCATATTAAGGCGGGCGCGAAGTGGGAAGACGTCACCATGGTTGCTTGCGGAACGGGCCTGGCGCAGGGCAGGGTCGTTCCGGTCGGCGTCGCCGGGGCGGGTGTTTTTACGGCCTCTGGTGTAGGACTCGGCCGCCTTCCGGGACCAGGCGATCTCGTCCGGATCCTTCGCGGCGATCAGCCGCAGGGCGTAAGCGCAATTCCGTTCAAAACAGTCGTAAACCTCACGAACACAGGAACATAAATAATCCCTCACCCCTTGTGGGGGAGGGAGTTAAATCCCTCGTGCGCTTTGGTTTAAGGTTAGTAGAACGGTATTGGGAGTAAGCGAGATGCGCGGAGGCGCCGGCGTAGCGGAACGTGGAGCAGGGGTCCGACAGGACCGCGTCGACGTGACAATCACCAAGGGCCGCAAACGAGCGACCGGGTTTCGTGAGAGCGCGTCGGCGGTCACACTGGAGGGGGCTCGCGCGAGAGGCCGAACCGGGATTCGGCGTCTGGTCCGGACCTTCCGGTCATTGCGCAGGGTAGGCAGGAGTCTGCCCCATACGAGAGAATCTCGATGGAGTTCATGACGACCAGCCCGGGAGATTGCGGCCGATGCCTTTGGAGATTCCGACGCGCGACGAGTTGTACGTGCGTTATGTGGACCAGTTGCCCTACGAGCCCTACCCGGTCCAGGACGCCGCCTTGGCGGCCTGGTTCGAGTCCGAGCAGGGGATCCTCGTTTGCGCGCCGACGGGCACCGGCAAGACCCTGATCGCCGAGGCCGCCCTCTTCGAGGCGCTCCATACGGGCAAGGCGGCCTACTACACGACGCCCTTGATCGCGCTGACCGAGCAGAAATTCCAGGAGATGCAGGACCGCGCGGTCGAGTGGGGGTTCCGCCGCGAGGACGTGGGGCTGGTCACCGGCAGCCGCAAGGTCAACCCCGAGGCCCCGGTGCTCATCGTCGTGGCCGAGATCCTCCTGAACCGGCTGCTCAACCGGTTCGACTTCTCCAACGTGACGGCCTGCGTGATGGACGAGTTCCACAACTTCGCCGAGATCGAGCGCGGGATCGTCTGGGAGCTGTCGCTCGGCATGCTACCCAGGCACGTCCGCCTGCTCCTGCTCTCGGCGACGGTCGGGAACTCGGACGAGTTCGTCGGCTGGCTGGCGAGGCACCACGACCGCAAGATCACGGTGGTCGAGGGGAAGGAACGGCGGGTGCCGCTGACCTACGAATGGGTGCCCGACCGGTTCCTCAACGAGCACCTCGTCGTGATGGCGGCCGGCGACGAGGAAGGTCCCCGGACGCCCGCCCTGGTATTCTGCTTCGACCGCGAGGAGTGCTGGAGCGTCGCCGAGAACGTCATGGGCAAGGACCTCAACCTGTCCGACGCGCAGAAGAAGGAGCTCCACGACCGGGTCAACGCCCTCGACCTCAGCCAGGGGGCCGGCCCCAAGCTCAAGCGACTGCTCCACCGAGGGGTCGGCGTCCACCACGCGGGACTCCTGCCGAAGTATCGCCTCGCCATCGAGGACCTCTTCCAGCGCAAGCTCCTCCCTGTCGTCGTCTGCACCGAGACCCTGGCGGCCGGCATCAACCTCCCGGCCCGCTCGGTGGTGCTCTCGTCCCTGGTGAAGGGCCCCTTCGGCGCAAAGAAGCTGATCGGCTCCAGCATCGCGCACCAGATCTTCGGCCGGGCCGGCCGCCCGCAGTTTGACGACCGTGGCTTCGTCTACTCCCTGGCCCACCCCGACGATGTCGACATCCTGAGGTGGAAGGTGAAGTACGACGCCATCCCCGAGAACACCCGCGACCCGGGCCTGTTGAAGGCGAAGAAGGCCCTCAAGAAGAAGAAGCCGAAGCGCCGGGAGACCGAGCAATACTGGGTCGAGGGTCACTTCAACCAGCTCCAGGCCGCCCCGCCCGGCAAGCTCTACAGCAAGGGGCCGCTCCCCTGGCGGCTGCTGGCCTATCTGCTCGAGGTCTCGCCGGAAGTCGAGGGCATCCGCGTCGCGGTCCGCAAGCGGCTGATGGACGACCCGCGGATCGCCGCGGGCGAGAAGGCGCTCGACCGGATGCTGCTGGCGCTGCACGCCGGCGGGTTCGTGACCCTGAGCCCCGGGCCGCCCGCGCCTCCGGAGGCCGGCCAGCCCCCGGCGCCCTACACGCCGACCCTGGCCCAGCCGACGCCCGCGTTGGGCAAGCTGCTGGCGTTCCGGAGCATCCATCCCCTCTACGGCGCGTTCCTGACCGAGATCCTGGCCGGGGCTGATGCCGATGAGCGCATGCAGGCGATGGAGAGCACCCTGGAGATGCCCGGCCCGGTCCGGAAGCGCCTCCGAGTCCCGCTCAAGCTGCTGGAGTCGGGCGCCCTCGCCACCGCAAAGCTCGACGCCGAGCTCATCCAACGCGGGCTCATGGCCGCCCAGGTCGAGGAAGAGGATGAGGACGACGAAGACGACTGGGAGAAGCGGCCGCCGACCTTTGCGGAGAAGCTCCGGTCCTACTTCGACCAGTGCTACCCCGACGTCACCGACGTCCAGTCGCACCCGCTCTGGTGCGTCGGCGAGCTGATCGAGTTCGGCGGCAACTTCAACAAGTTCGTGACGACGCTCGACCTGACCAAGCAGGAGGGAATCGTCTTCCGCCACGTCCAGCGGATGATCATGCTCTGCGGCGAGTTCGAACGGGCCTGCGCCCTCGTTGTCGACCCCGACCCCTCCACCCTCGCCTGGCGGACCGAGCTGCACGAACTGGCCGCGAAGCTGACCGAGAGCTGTCGGGTCGTCGACCCGACCAGTACCGATCAACTGATCGCGAAGATCGGCGAGCCCGACATGATCGATGCCGAGGCGGCGAAGTTCACGGGCGGGGCGACCTGAAGGCGGACAGGCCTGATCGCCTTCCGCCCGGCTCTTTCGCATGATTTCCGGATTTACAATTTCAATAGCAGTTAAAGAGTTGACGTTTTGGTGCGCCTCACACGAAAATCCTCGTTCCCACGCTCCCGCGTGGGAATGCCGTCTTCGACGCTCTGCGTCATCTTCCGCGCGAGGCTTCGCCGACGCGTTCTGGCAACGCCTGACTTGGCGCAGCAAACGCACCGCTGGGGCGACCGCAGAGCGGTCAAGACTGCATTCCCACGCGGGAGCGTGGGAACGAGGGCAAGATCCGCACCTTTCCACGGCGCACATTAAGTCTGACCCCGGTCCCCTCTCGACCCCAGCCACCTTGTGTGGCTGGTGAAGAAGGTCTGTGGCTAGCGCTGACCCTCGGGTCTCCCCTTTCTAGCGAACTTTGATAAAGTTCGCTATCCGCGGTAAGCTCGGCGAGAGGCCCAAACCGGGGCTGGAGAGACAGATTCCATGAATGTTTCACTCACACCAGAGCTTGAGCAACTGATTCACAAGAAGGTCGAGACCGGACTGTATCTCTCCGCCAGTGAAGTCGTCCCGGAGGCTCTTCGACGACTCAAGGAGCGTGACAGGCTTCAGGCCATGAAGGTCGAGGATCTCCGCAGGGAGATTCAAATCGGAATCGACCAAGCCGACCGAGGCGAAGTCGCCCCGCTTGATGTGAAGGGCACCTTCGCGAAAGTTCGCTCACGCCGACGGAACGTCAATGGGGGAGCCTGATGGCCCGAACGAAGAATTAGAGCGGTTTACGACCGCGTTGCGCACGTCATGACGCCGAACTCATTAACACTAACCCGAAGCACGAGCGAGGCCATTATATAATTATCCCTCGCTCGCGCTTCGGGTTAGTGTAAGAATGCAGCCGGAAAGGTCGGGGACAAACCCGGCACGAGCCTGCAGACCAGGGTTCCTCTGACGCGCTTCTCAGTCGGTCGCAGGCGTGCGCAACACGGACGTAAATCGCTCTAGGTCTGAGTCCGAGGCCCTGCAACTTCAATCATCAGCGGGCTTCGACAATTGAGCGAGAAGGTCGGCGGGGGTCAAGGCGGCAATCGGCGAACCTGTGAAACCCCTCGGATCGCGGGTCACGATCGCATCGAGTTGGTTGAGAAAGGCACAGGCGACTTGCAGGTTATCCGCGTAATCGGATCCGGGCAACGTTAATGCGTGTTCCAGCGCTTGACGGTCAACCGCGACGATCTGGAAGGACTTCAAGCATTCCTTGACCACGGTAAAAGCCTTGGTGAGATCAGAATTGCGCCGCACGAGGTAGAAGATGGTAGGGAGCGATGCGGCGGACAGATAGGCCGTGATCGTGCCGTCAAAGTTCGCCTGAATCACTGCGGTCGAATCGGCCAGCCAGGGTCCTCGCGCGAGGAACACGTCGAGCACAACGTTGATGTCGAGAAGCACACGTGTCATCCGTATTTCTCCATCTGGTGCTCATCAATCCACCGCTGGATGGTCAGATCGTCGGGTGGCGGCGTAGCGCCGGCGCCAATCCCGATCAGTTCGCGGGCCGACCGCCCCGTGTTCTGCGGTTGCGCGGCGGTCGTAGGTTGGAGCGTTTCCAGAATACGTTGGGCCAGTACGATCCTCGACTCCGGGGGCCAGTCCTTCACACGGTTCAGTATCTCAGTGACTTCGGCGGTGTCCGGCGCGCTCATGTCTCAGTCCCCTTCCGCAGCCTCGAAGAGGGCCGCGGCGTCGATCCGCACGCCGCCCTTGGGCTTGACGATCAGTTTACCAAACGGGACGCGCACCCGCAGGAGCCGGGGATGGGACGTCCCGCGGTCGTGGATTCTGGCCAAGCGTAGAATCAGGGTACCTCGCGAAATCTGCGTTGCTCCTTGGTCACTCGGGTCTGCTTGATCGAAGGCGACTTGGTTCGAATCTATAGCATCGTTACCGGGCGGACTTTTCAGCGCCGCGGGTCGCAATGGCAGCCGGACAATGCCGCTACTCACCCAGGGGGGTCTTCAATGGCAAACTCCCCACCCCCCTCCAACCCTTACGCGTTAACTTAACGCTACGTCTAATCTCTTGAGAGATGCGAACATATTAACTCACCCCCTTGAGAAGGGGAAGAAAGTAGAAAGTAGAGAGTAGACCGCAGTAGTGCGGATGGACGCTTTCTTCTCTACTCACTACTTTCTCCGCTCTACTGCTCTGGCCCCGAAGGGGCCGGGGGGGTGGGCAGAGGCCGTCCGATGGGTGCAATTCCGCCACGAGCGGCCAATGATCGTAGACCTCACGCTCCAAGTGAGGCGTGCGGTAACCGGCAAAGAAAAAACCCCGCGCTACGGCGAAACGCCGTCGCAGCCAGGCGTCATGATGGAAACCTTCGTTGTCCTCGAAACGAGCGTACGCGAAAGTCGACGTCGATTCCGAACGAAGGAAGCGCTTGCGGAGGCAAAGCAATGAACCGATGGCGGCGCTTTAGGCCCACCCCCCCAACCCCCCCTTCCCAAGGGGGGGAGTTTGAACAGACGCGCACGCGTTTCTTACTCCCCCCCTTGGGAAGGGGGGGTTGGGGGGGTGGGGAGTGAGCGATCGAGTACACCAGTAGTACGCGCCGGTGTTCTCGGTTGGCCGCTGCGCTATCCCAGCCGGTGAACCCACCCGGTAACGACGCTATAGACTCGGAAAATATCCCTATTGCCCTAGTTTAACCCTATTTATCAAATATCTAAATAGTTTGACTCAATAGTCTCCGTCCGCCTTCCGCGCGCGGCCGACGTCCTCTCCAGAACCCCGGAGTCCCGGGCGGAAAAACGCTTGCGATTCCCTTGTCGAAACGGTACGTTTCGAGCTCGTCGTCGGGCCTCGTCCGGTGCCGGGGCACGCTGGGCCCGTGAGTTCCGCATTCATTTCAAGCGAGAGCCGTCATGCCGACCGTGGAGCAACTCGAGAAGCTGATCGAAGAAAAGCTGAAGGCGCAGGTCAAGGTGATGGCTGCGGTCGAGAAGCAGCAGAAACTCGTCAAGGAGTTGGCGAAGGTCGAGAAGCAATACAAGCCCCAGGAGAAGTCCAAGAAGAAGGAGGAGGCCACGGCGTACAAGAACGCCAAGGAGGCCTGGGAAGAGGCCAAGACGAAGTTGACGAGCCTGGAGAAGAGCCATGAGGCGAGTGAGGTCGCGGTGTCGAAGCTTCAGTCGCGCCTGCGGCCGCTGACCGAGTTTGCGCAGTCGCGAAGCGATTTCCTGAAATGGTGGGAGAAGGAAGAAGGCAAGATCATGACGGTGGTCGATTTTGCCCGTGACTTTGCCAAGGACGCCGACGATGCCGGCAAGCGGGCGGAGGCCGCAGTCAAACGCAACGAGCTGGAGGCCGCGCGGGTCGCGGCCAAAGAGTCGGCGGAGGCGGCGCAGAAGGCCACGGCCAAGGCCGACGCGGCCGCCGTGCTCCTCAAGAGCTGGACGACGACCTGGGACGCGCAGCGCAACCTCAAATCGTCGCACCTCGACAAGACGGACGTGGCGTCGTACGCGGATGTTACGAAGAAGGTCTACCAGGCGTTTCGCACCGGCCAGGACCTCGCGGCGGCCGCCAAGCGTTGGGGCGTGGAGGCGACACAGAATGCGACCTCGGCCCAGGAGTTCGCCGATTCCGGCGGCGACCTGGTCAAGACCTACGGCAAGCTCATCGATGGAGCGACGACCACGATGAACAACTTGCTCATCAAAATCACGAAGCGCACCACGGAGACCTGGGGCAAGATCGTGATGGAGGACAGCAAGCAGATCAACACCATGCGCCAGCGATTCGAGCAAAACAAGGTTGGCCTGCGCGACGCCGCGGAGAAGATGGTGGAACAGTCCGTGCCCCTGATCGAGGGGGTCAAGGCGGCCATCACGAAGGAGACCGCCGCCGTCAACAAGCTCGAGCAACAAGCCCGCGACCGCGTCCCCACGGAGATGCAGAAACGAGAACTCCGGGCGAAGATGATCGCGATGCGGGAAGTGGTGCTCAAGGCAGATGAGCTCGAGAAGACGTTCAACGACAAGTACGAAATCGCCATGACCGCCATCGCGAACTTGAAGCAATCCGTCGAAGCGTGACGCTCCGGCCCGCGGACGCATCGATTCCTACAGCGGGTAGCGGTGTCCTTTCGGCAGCCGACCCAAAACCAGTCCGCCGTGCGTGCGGTCACAGCCTGCCAGACCGGCGCACGGCCATGATCGACGGGTGGTCGCGCCACGAGTCGTGGACGCTCGATGAAGAGCCACGGGGACAGGCAACGCTTTCCGTAAGTGCATGCATGTAAATCCCTCACGCAATGCGTGTCCTTGTTGTTCTTCTACCCGTGCGTCACGCATCGGTAAACCGCTCGAGATGGAGATCTTGCCGTCGTCCCATGCGAATCGCTCTCGGTTATCCGTCAAGTTCCTTCGTCAATTCAGCACGGCGCCGTTCGATGGCTTTCAAGCGAGTCGTCAGTTTCCTGGCTTCCTTGTTGAGGTCGGCCAACTCCTTTTGAAGCTTCTTCTTGTGCAAGTCGTCCGGCCCGCTCTTGTCCCGTACGAGGGATTCGACTTCGTGCCGTAAGAGCCGATACCACGGGTTGCCGTGCATGCTGTTTTCTCGGAATTGCAACCTTCCGGCTCGGATTGCGGCAATGATCTCCTGTTGCGTCAGTCCGAATTCCTGCCGAGCCGACTTGTCGCTCAGCGTGGCCCCTTGTTGTGTCCACAGCGAATCGCGATCAATCATAGTTCGTTCCTCCGCAGCGGTGTAATCGTGAATGGATTCAATGGCTCGGTGTGGCAATTCGTCTTCTGCGTCTGGAGCGTATCATTGGCGTCAGTTCATATTATTTCGGAGAAACAATATAAACTGACACCAAATTTTTTCCTTTGGACGTGGCGGTGTTTACCCCTCGATATGGGCACGACGCTCAGCGAGCCATGCAAGACCGCTGGGGGTAATACGCATCTTCTGATTTTTACTCTGCGGCCTGTCGGGGATGGTCAGCTCGATCAACCCCGCAGTCCGCAGGTGGGCGATCGCCTTGTAAAGATGACCGCTCCTGCTTTTGAGCCCCAGGTGGTCGGCGATTTCAGGGCGGTTGCGTGGCTCCGAGGCCAGGAGGCGCAAGACGCGGGCCTCGGTGTCCGTCAGGTCTTCATGCGCCCCGTCATGCGCCTCATGATGCGCCTCGTCATGCGCCCCCAATCCTCGCATCGCGGGGTGTACCGGAAGTTCGGCCAGAAAATAAGTCCGCGGCTCGTCGGTCGAGAACTTCGCCGGCGGTGACGTATCGCGGCAAGGTCGTAATCTCGTTCTCCGACGTAATCACTATAGTACGTCGGCAGTTGTGGTGTGAGGGGTTCTTTGAAGCGCACGGTCAAACCGAGGTGTTCCAAAAGCTCCCGGAGCCGTTACAATCTCTTGCTGTCGGCATTGGCGCGCGCAGCATGAGGCGAAATCGGTCCGCCCAATGATCACATTAAGACGGACGTAGTCGAGATCAGGGACTATTCTCGATCAACAGTTTGAGGATTTACTTGGCAAAAGTATGGATCGGGCTCTAAGATAACGCAATGGGGTCTCCGAGATGACCCAAACCTTCACAAAACCACCCGATTTCCAATCGACCCCCGAGGATCGTCACTGCCATGAGCGGTCAGGTTAAAGTCAAAGGCGTCGCGGATATCGCCTTTCTTCTCGATGCAACGGGAAGTATGGCTCCTTGCATCAACGCCGTCAAGGATAACATAGCATCATTTGTAGAATCGCTGACAAGCAAGGACGCGAACGACCGACCGGCCGTCAAGGACTGGCGCGTGAAGATCGTCGGCTATCGGGACTTCGAGTATTCGGATGCTCCGCCGATCGTCGACAACCCCTTCACGAAGTCCGTCGAGGAGGCACGCTCGCATCTGGCGGCCCTCGAAGCGACGGGCGGCGGTGATGAACCCGAGTCGCTCCTCGAGGGGCTTTACCTGCTTGCAGCGATGGATGAGACGGGGCTTGGGGAACCCCCGAAGCCGAACGCGTGGCGGCATCGGACCGAGGCGCGGCGGTTTGTGATCGCGTTTACGGACGCACCTTACAAACCGAAGATGAGCCAACCGAAAGGGGGGACCGTGGATGATGTGATTAACGCCATGATGACGAGCCGTATCATCCTGTACATCTACGCGCCCGAATCGTTCGCGTGCTACAGGACCCTTCAAGAGATGGACAAGTCGGAATGGTATCCAATCGCCGTCGGGCCGGGAAAATCGCCGCAGGACGCGCTGGCTGGGTTCACGTCAGACAAGGAAAACTTTCGGAAAATCCTCGACACGCTCGCCAAGACGATCACGCAGACCGCTGCAATCCCCCCGCTTTGACCGATTGACCGCGCCGTAAGCGCGAGCATTCTCGGGCGGCGTCATCGCGTCGTACGCCGTTCCGAGTTCCGCGAGCCCTCATCGGCGCGAGGGTCCTAAGTGTTGCCGTTGACGCTTACGTTCGAGCGAGGGGTCACGCCCTTCTTGGGCTTCATTAGTATCAGCTCATGAGTGGTTTCTAAATACCGGGGGCTATCCATGGCGATCATCCTGCGTGATGGAAGTAAGGTTCGCGATTATAGGATTGTGCGAAACTTACACAACGGCGCAATGGCCATCTCCTATGAGGCGGAAAAAACAGATGTCGGGCGGGTGTTCCTGAAACAATACAAGTCGCCGTCCATTCGCGCCCCGTGGTATGGAGACTTCATCGCCTACCAAACCGAGATGCGCCGCCGCATCGGCACGCTGCCAAGCTCGCGATTCTGCTATGCGTTCCTCGACAGCTTCGAAGAGGATCGGTGCTTTTACCAAGTCTTCGAGTTTCTCGATCATAGTCATTCGATGCAGAAGATTCTCGACGACTGCGCGCGCGATCCCAGAACCGTCGCGTGGTCCCAGCGCGTGATCATGGCCAAAGTTCTAATGATGGGCATCGCCGCTCTTCATCGATCGAAGATTGTTCACTCGGATTTGAAGCCCGACAACATCATGCTGATCGAAGACGGGGAAATCGAGGCGCGCTTCCGACTCAAGATCATCGACATGGACTTCTCGGTGCTGACGGATCGAAAGCCTCCTTGGATCGGCTACGAGGGGTGTTTTGGAACGCCGGGATACACCTCGCCCGAGCACCTACAGCGCGAGATTCCGGGACTTGCCTCAGATGTGTTCACATGTGGTCTGATGCTTTACGAATTGCTCGCCCAAGGACATCCATATCCGTTTGACGACATGGAGCCGTTTCGAAACGCTGTTCTGAGCCGTACCGCGGCAATCCCTAAACTCCTGGGCGAGATGGCTCCTCCCGCTCAGACCAACCTTGTTCGCGACGCGATCTATCGCTGTTTGTCCCCCGACCCCAGTGTGCGCCCGACCGCGCTCGACGTAAATCACGTTCTTAACGGCGTGTCGTCCGGCCCGGAGCCTCTCGAAGTGCGGGAACGGCCCAAGGCTCGGCTCTCGCGTACCTCCACGAGCGAGAAGGTTAGGAAGAGTCATGATTTGAAACCCGCGCGGGAAGTCGAGCGACCAAGTGCACCATCGTCCGCGACGCGACCCTCCCTCATCCTCCGCTCGGCAGGAGGTAAAGAAATCAAGGTCAACGTGCGGACGGAGATCGGGCGTGCCATTGCGTCTCAGCTCGATCGCGATGACAGCATCCATTGGGCTGACCGCCAGTTGCTCCTGGAGCATGACGATTCTGCCTGGTACGTCACACCGCACGCCGATACCAAGAACGAGACTATGCTCAATGGAAAGCGCGTCGAAAAGCGGACGAGACTGCAGCCCGGAGATGAACTGGGCGTAGGCCGCGAATCGAAGGGGATCGTCAAACTTGCGCTGACTGTCGTGATGGAGTAAACACATCGTCGCCGTTTCGACCGAGGCGGGGAGAATGAAACGCAAGTGTCAGGTCTGCGGCACGTTGAACGAAATCAGCACCGGGCCGTGCCAGGGCGGGTGTGGGCACGTCTTTATGTCGGAGCTGGTCTGTCTTACGTGCGCGCGGACCGGCCGGAGCCGCCAGGTGCGAATCACGACTCAGTTCGGCCGTCGCCTTTTGTCGATGATCGTTGGAGACGAAGCCGTCTACGCCTCGGAGCCGCAGTTCGAGATCCTCAAGGACACGTCCGCCGGTCTCTGGCTGCTGCGGCATTCGATCGACGCGACGCACCTGACCTACTACAACGGTGTACCGGTTCGTGAGAAATCGGTTTCGATCGTAAGCGGCGGCCGAATCTCGATCGGCCGCGACCGAATGTTCCTGATCGTGACGTTGGAGCCCTGACTTCCTAACACTCAACAAGACGGCGAGCCGGCCATGGCGAACGCGTAGGTAGAAGAACAAGCGCGACAAAGGTGTGAACGAGCGCTCGAGCAATCGTTGGGCGTAGCCTCGGCAGAGCGGGAAACTCTCCGAAGGCCGCACCCGATACTCCGGACTGCGATCCGGATCATAACGGAGGGTCGAAGCTTGATGAGCCCGTTCGACAGCACGGGACTGAGTGGAAAGGCGGACGACATCGACAGCCCAATTTTCGCTCGTGCCACACTGGTGTCGTGGGCGCAAGCCTTGGAGGATGCGCGGTCCGTTCCGATCAGTGAGATACGGACGGTCGTCGAACAACGGTTACTCTTCGAGGATCGGTCGGTCGGGGCGGCACGACGCGTTGTGCACGTCTCAGACCCCTCGGCGTTACCCGCATCGCTTTGGTTCATCGGTGACCTCCATGGCGATCTCCTCGGCTTGGCGAACGCCTGGGCGTACATCCAGGCACAATCGAGAGTTGCCGGATGCGAGCCTTTCGTGCTGTTCCTTGGCGATTTCGTGGACCGCGGCGTTCATGCGCACGAAACCCTGCTCTATTTGTTCAGAATGATCCGGGACAACCCCGGTCGAGTGGGGGTTTTACCCGGAAATCACGATGAGATCGCCTGGGACACGGAGGCCAACCGGTTTCGGTCCGAGGTCAACCCCGCAGACTATGTCGATGGACTCAACGCGATTTTGGATCGCGGGCCGAGTGATGACGAGGACGCTGCGCGGATCGAGGTTGGCAAGTTAGCGTGTACTTTTTTCGCAAATCGACCTCGCGCCGTCTTTCTGCCGGACGGGTTGCTGGTCGCTCACGCGGGCTTTCCTCATGCCGATCTCTTGCCAACCTTGAAGGCCGTTGACGACCTCAACGCTGGCGATTGCTTGCAAGACTTCGTTTGGCTCAGGATCAGCGAGAACGCACCGCGCAAACGGCCAAATCGAGCGACGAAGGGATGCGAGTTTGGGTACGAGAACTTTTCCGAATTCTGCACCGTTGCGACACAACGGCTTGGCGTCACAACACGACGGATGATCCGAGGGCACGAGCACCCTCCCAGTCGCTTCGCGACGTACCCAAATTACCAACGAAACCCTGTACTCACGATCAACACTATGTGCCGGCGAATGGACGATGAGTCGAGTTTGCGCGTGGAGCGGTTTCCCAAGGCTTGCATCGCACGACATGTGCCAGACGAATTGCCTTGCGTGCACCAACTGCCGATCGGCGAGTCGGAAGTAAGCGCGGCTTACTACCACGACGCAACGCCCGCGGAAGCGCCAGCCGAGTCGAGCGGAAGTACTGAGCCGCGTCTCGTCGAGCCGTCCCACCCGGCGGGAGGAGCGTAGAATGGCGTGGCCTCTATTGTGCGTTTCCGGTGTGTGGTTGGTCGTTTTGTACTTTCAGCTCCGCTGCTTCGCGGAAGTATCTCGGTTCTGCGGGCGCGAAGAAGCAAACTTCCGTTTACTTTGTGATGGGAAGGGCGACCCAGCGAGCGGCCGCTGGGTTGACTGGGTTAGCAAGTCGTTTGGTGCGGATGAATGTGGGGAAGTCTTTTCGCGCGACGATGCTCTGGCCGAGTTGGATTATTGGTTGTCGCGGCTCAAAAGCTTGCTATGGCTCCAGCGATTGGCGGTGCTCTCTCCAATCATTGGCGTACTGATCACTTCGATCGGCCTCTTGACTTTCAGGCCGACGGTCTCTTCGGACGCGACGCTCTCAACGATCCTCGAGTCAGTTAGCCCCTTGTTTGGCGGAATTTTGGGTGGTGCCCTCATGGCAATCCTATGTCAAGTTCTCTTAGTTCACGCGGGACGGAGGATTGACACCGTACGCGAAGCCGCGCGTGACTGGTTTGACCGCCACATATGGCGCCCTCACCTTTCGAAAGTGCGGGAGGCCACCGCAGGGTTGCCCCCCGTGCTTCGGGAACTCACGACAACGATTCGCGACTCGGCGGTCGCCTACGCCAATAACGTGCGGGATCTTCACCAAACGTCGGTGTCCCTGAAAGACGCGGCGGATTTCTCTCGACGTTCGTTCAAGGAACTTTTCACTGGACTGAAGTCATTCACGGATCAGGTCAAAGCCTTTGAAGCCGCCTCCACCGCGGTCAGAGGACTGATGGCGAGTCTTGAGTCGTCCTTGCCCAAAACCATCGAGAATGTGAAAACCGCGTCTGAGGCGTTTTCAAAGGCTGTGACGTCGGACTTCGCTCCGGCTGCTCACCGCCACCATGCGGCGGCTCTTACCATGGGGGACGCAACGACCACCATGGACGGAATGCTGCGGACGCTCGATAGCTCCGGGCGCGAGTTGATAAGTGCTTGCGGAACGATCAACGAGTCCGCGAAGTCGCAGCAAGCCGCCACTGAGCTCGTGACCAGCGCAGTCAAGACCGCGAGCAAGGAGGTGTCGCAATCGATCCGAGAGGATTTCCATCCCGCGAATCGCAAGATTAAACTTGCGGCCGAAAAGTTCAGCAAAACGATTGATGACACGTTCGGTACTTTGGAGAAAAGCGCGGTCGGATTCACGGGAGGTCTGAACGACGTGAAGACGGTGATTGACGACATGACGGAGGCCGCGGCCGCGTTCCGCCGTTTCGCAGACCTTCAGCCGGAGGTCGAATCGCTTAAGTGCACTCTGCGCGAGATGAACTCCATCGTCGACGCGTTTCGCAAGCTTGGCGATATGACGACGCCACTCAAGGAGATCCAGATTTCTTTGGAACGGGCCGCGACGTCGTCAGAGGCAGTTGAAGAATTGCCGGCACGATTCAAGGTGAAAGTAGAGGAGCTCACCAGCGAGCTTCTCCAGCGACAAATGGGCGACTTGGAACACGTACTGCGCGACATTATCTTCCAGATGATGCACGCGGGCCGCTTCGATGGTCCGGCGTAAATTAATTGCGAGGGGATTATGCTCTGGCTGATTCGACTCATCAAACGGTGGGCTGGCAGCCGTTGGGGTCGAGGTAAACGGTCGACATCTCCGTCACGTCCTCGGTTCTTACCCCTTGAACCATCTCCACGCCCTTTGAGCGCGCACCCTAGAGATGAAGACGTGAAGCCCGCGCGCTCGCCCGGTCCCTCGGAGAAGCGTCTCGAAAAATCTTCGGGCACGCGTGGGCCATCGGCCGTTTTATTGGTTGAGCGCCCGAAGGAATCCGTGGCCGCGCCTATGCGAGCGCCTGGTAGTAGTACACCGATCCGCGCGAAGTCGGTAGTACGACGATGTCGTCTGATTCCTTATTCGCGCAAATCCGCCGACCAAATCGCCTTTACGGAACTCTGCTGGGCCATCCCGGGTGAGTCGACTCCGGAGTTGGTTGACGGGTCGGAGGAGGTGACGGCATTTACGAAAATGATAATATCTGAGGATAATTTATTATATCAAATTTTATGGTATGACGATGATCTCGTCATTTTTGCGGGTCGTACGCCATCCCGCTGGATCGACGCACCAACCGCGGCGGCGCTCGTTCTCTTCGAGAGACGAAGGCGCGCAACGTCCGCGAGCGGTGCGGCTCGGGTATTAGTCGTCTACTTGGAGTTCATCGAGCACGTTCGGTTCGTTCACGATCCTTGGGAGCAATGGCCCCCCGCGGTAACGGGGATTGATCACCGCGAACAGTGCATTGACGGTAGATCGATGTTGGGCCACGTGAGATCGATGATCGGCGTCGGCAAAACGAATGATGAAATAATAATCGTAATTGCTTCCTCTGTCATGTCGGCCGACGCCGAGGAGTTAGTACGGTTCGCGACGGGCGAGGGCATTTGCCTCGTGTCGTCGGATGGACTGCGCCGGGAATTTGCGCTCGCGGTCTTCTCGCGATTGAGGATGCGGACCGAGCAACGACTGGTGCAAGGAACGGCCGGGTTTCTCCGTCTCCCGGTGACGGTATGGGGAAACGTTTTTGAGGAGCGGTTCGCGGTGGATTCGGAAGGTCCAGGCGCTCGCCGGGTGTTCCGTCTGCCAGGAAACTGGGCAGGGAAGACGTTGGAATTCACGTTTCAAACCGAGCCCGATCTTGGCGACTCATCGACATCGCAACGGTTTTCCGCAACGCTCCCCTCGCGACGGACCACGGGGCAGATGGGACGGGTGCTGCTCGAGTTTCTGGTGTGCAAGCCCAATGGAGTAATACTAGCTCGGCTGTGGAACCT
Organism: Singulisphaera sp.; assembly: GCA_027451445.1. GTDB lineage: Bacteria > Planctomycetota > Planctomycetia > Isosphaerales > Isosphaeraceae > DAIDJG01. The sequence goes on along the minus strand of DAIDJG010000101.1, from coordinate 2,579 downwards.
CTTCCGCGAGGATGTGCGCTGTTCTGTTTGTGGAGATAAGAAACCGCGCAAGATGTTGGAAAGTGGGTTAAGCAAGTGTCTGGGCTGCGGGGATGCGGTGCAGCTCAAATCACTGAAGCCCCGAGTCGTGCGAGAGTGCCTCGGAGTCATCCGTCCGGTCGAGGCCGATCCTGAAGAGCTGGATCCTCGCACTAAGCCTTTGCCTGTGCTCGTTTGCGCCGGCTTGGAGGGAAAATGCCTTGCGTCCCCTCATTTCGAACGGACGGCTCGCCTCATCGACGACTTATATTTCGCCGGCCGCCTCGATCACGTGGCTGTTGACTGGGCCGGAATCGGCGCTGCCCGTCGCTCGTTCGGGAGTTGGCCTGCCGAGGCTCTGGCTAGCGGCGGGTTCAAGGCTCTTGCCGAACGTATCCTTGCAGGCCGTATTGCACTAGAACCGTCGCGCGGTCTCGACGATAGCCTGCGCCGAGCGCTCGCGCCCACACGTTGGGTGGAAACCCTCGCGAACGGTATTCTGGCAATCGTGAGCTCAGGCGACCGTCACGACCTGGGATCGACGCCCACTTTTCGAGATGCCGCCAAACGCTGGGATTGGGTGCTCACGATTCGACGCGAGATTGGCTGTCCGATCCACTGGGGCGCGTTCGTGGAGGTCGGTCCCGAACGGGCTGCAGTCCGCGATGCCTTGGCGCATGTCGTTCTTCTTGGCCGCCAGGCGATTTGCGCTGAAAACCTCGTTCGCGACTGGTCCGCACCGCTTCGCACAACTGTTCCCGACGGGTCCTCCGCGCTGGTAATCGCGGCCGCGAATTCCCTCGCCGCAGGCCGTAGGAAAGCAGGACTTGCGCTTGGCGTCGTCGCGGAGGAGATCGGTACGATCTGACCACGGATTTGATTCTTTCATGGGGCAATTGTCGTGAGACACGAGCGATACGAGCGCGACGTCGCCGTTGAATCGAGTGTCATCGGCTGGATTTCCTTCGCCGAAGTGTTCCTGCTGGGCGGAATCGTGCTCCTCGCGACGGCCCTGTTTCTCGAGGGCCGAACCCGCACGCTGAGCGGTAGGCTCGATGCGCTCACTGGGGGGAAAGGTGATCTCGTCGAACGCGTTCAACAGCTCGAAAAGGAGTTGGCGGCCACCAAGGAAAGAGAACGTCGTCTCGGCGCGCAAAACGCAGAGCTCCGCAATACGATCGGACGGCTTAATGTCGAGTTGAGTGTGGCGAACAATGAGTTAACCGCCCTACGATCTCAGAATCGAAAGGCGGAGGCCGAGGTTGCGAAGCTCAATGAGAAAATCAAACAACTTGATAACCAGTTTTCGATATTGAACCAAGACCTTCGCTCAAGCCGGTCAGAGGCAGAAAAGCTCGCAGCGAAGGTGAAGAACCTGGAGGAAATGCTCGCAGTTGCTGAGGAAACGGTGAAGGAGGGTCGGGACGCATTGGCACGACGAAACGCCGATTATGAACGAGTCCAGAAGGAGCTCGCCATCGCGACACGGAAGTACGAAAACGTTCTAAGGCTTGTCAAGGACGCCGAGGACCGTGTGCTTCGACCGCTCGACACGGCAAAACTCGTCGTAAGCATCAGTTGCGACAAACTTCCGGATGGCCTTGACTTAGATCTTTACGTGCAGGATCCCAACAATCGGCTCTGCTATTGGAAGCAACCGCGCATCATGAATGTCGATTCGGAGACAGGCATGCTCATCCCGAGCGAAGACCTTCGTACACGCGAGAACCAAGCGGTAGAGATTTTTTACTCAAATACCCTGTTCTCGAAAGGAAAAGACGTTCCTTATCTTGTCTTCGCGATGCTGAGAACGACAGCCTCGAGACATCAAATCGACCCGGTAAGAATTAAGTGGGAAATCAAAGCTCGTCGAGGAGCAGAAATCGTCGTCAAGGGCCATGGGTTCAAGCCGCTCACCAGCACCGGACGAGTTGTCGTAGATGAAAATAGCATCATATACGCAGGATTGTTTCCAATTTGCAGCTTCGCAATCTTAGATGGTTCGCTGAATGATAAGGATATTGACTTCTTAGAGACGATGCCCGACCTTCCTCGAGGTTGGCGGCCCTCGCCGATTCGGGACGGGTCGAAAGACTTCAACCGGATTCGCGATCAACCTCGTTGACTCTCGGGAAAATCACAAAGCACCAGAGGCCGGGGTTAGACCTAGAATTTCGCTGACGAAGAATTAGTTCTCACCCGGTGTGTCTCGGTGGCGCGGGCCGATTGGTAGAGGATCTGGGCGGCATTGGAGTCCTCCATCGCGCTCAGCAAATGATCGATCAGGCCGACGCGTTATTCGTCGTTGTGTGCGGTGTGATGGAACAGGCACGAACCACCGTCGAGGTAGCGGGGATTCTGGCCAGGCATAAAATCAGGGTCGTTTGCGAAGTCTGCGTCAATTCCGCGTCGCTCAAATCCGCTCCATCAAGGACGACGAAGTTCTCCCAGTCTCTTCAGACGTCGTGTATGTAGTGCATGCCCAGGATGGCACTCCCTTGAGGGATCTCCCTATCGCCCGAGTCGGCGCCCGTCGGCGCTGACTCGGGCGACGCTCCACA
>DAIDJG010000100.1 GCA_027451445.1 Singulisphaera sp. | reverse complement strand
CATGCGGCGGGCGAATTCGGCGACGCGCGGGCCGATGACCGCCGTGGGATCCTCCTCGATGAGCTCCTGGAGCGAGACGAGGTGGCCGTCAGGTGTGATCGCGTGGGCTTCGCCTTCCCGGAACGGCGCCTGGCCGGTGCCGGCGTCGATCGTGCCGGTCACGATGGGGGTCGTGCAGCAGATCCAGTCCTCGTCGAGGCCGACGCCGAGCGCTGGCGGGTAGAGGTGTGCGGGGTTGATCCGAAGCCTCTGGCCCGGCGTGCAAAACGAGCGGCCCGCGAAGCGCGGCACGAGCGGCAGCACGCCCCGCCACCGGTTGAAGCACGCGTCAAGCGTTCGCTTGGTCGTGCCGGCGATCAGACGCTGGGAGTGGCCGAACAGGGTCTGCGAGGAGAATGTCGTAACCATGGCTGTCCTGGGTTTGGGAAGTGGTGGTGCCGAAGAAGTGGGTTACGCCCAATACCGTTCAACGAACCCTAAACTGAAGCAGACGAAGGATTTAACTCCCTCCCCCCTTGTGGGGGAGGGTTGGGGTGGGGGGTTCGAACAGCCACAGGTACCGCGATACCCCCCCCACCCCGGCCCTCCCCCACAAGGGGGGAGGGAGTATTTATGTTCCTGTGTTCGCAGAGTTTACGACTATTTGAACGGTATTGGGGTTACGCCCCGTTTTTTGGGCCACCCGAAATGCAAGCCCCATCGGCAGAGGTACACCGCCGGCTATGCAGACATCGGGGTCAGCCCGGATTCTTCGTTTTTCCGGTCCGCCGGAAAAACGAAGAATCCGGGCTGACCCACCTAGTCTTGTACCCTGTAGCCGCTTCAAAAGCCAACGAGTCGACAGGACAGGCTCTCTCGCGACTTCGATGGCAAGGAATCGGCGCATCCTCGGCCCGACGAAAATCACGAAATCCTTACCGGCGAAAATCGACGTAACTCCAGTGCGAGTCGACAGTTATTCTTTGCGGGAGAGAGAAGAACTATCGAGTTACTAGGAGCATATAGTAGGGGGCACTGCGCGAATGCGCTCGCTTCTGCCGGAAGAAAGCCGACAGTGACCAGGGTGACCGTCCGAGGAACAACGGACGAGATGACCGGAATCGCGCGCTGTTCACAATGGTCCGAGACGACCGTTCCGAAACGCGGTCGGGGACAGTCGTAGCGCGCGAAATCATGGGATGGGGCACGATCACAAGAAACGGAAAGTTTCAGAGCAAGCGGATGAGGATGAGGATGAGGATGAGGATGAGGATGAGGATGAGGATGAGGATGAGGATGAGGATCAGGATCAGGATGAAGAGAAACTACACTTCATTCTTGTCCCGACCTTAATCCTCATCCTCATCCTCATCCTCGTCCTCATCGGGCTTTCCGAAGCTTACGGGCGGTCGCCTTCACCTGTGGTCCTCGCGCCGCGGCGCGGCGTTCCGACACACCGTACGACTGGTGTGCGTCGCACACGTTCGGTGAAGTCTCCGGGGAACCCGACCGTTCACGGCTCTCGTGAGTGCCATTTTCCGGATCATGAAGACCCTCAACCGATTCTCGACCCGCGAATTCCTCCGTGCACCAACAGCATCCCCACCTGGCGACGAACCGGAATGAACGCGCCAATTCACTGCGTGACTCGGAGACTCGGAGCCCTAACGCTGGCAATGGGTTGCGACTCCGAGTAGGGGAATTGGGCCGGCTACTCGGAGCGCCAAGGGAGACAAGGAGTTATGACGGAACGGCAGTTCTTCCGCGACGCTCTGACGTGAGATTTAAAGCGAGTGCCATCCCTTTTTGTGAAGAAATAATATGCCATTCTCCCTCACCTGGGCAAGCATAAAATGGATTTAATGTAAATAATGGGGGCGTTTTTCGTGTTTTTCGACGACACATCTGGCATGACGGCGCCGACGTCGCGTACTTGCAGATGCGACACAGATAGCGAGTCTTGAAGTAGGATGCCTTCACGAAGGCTACCGGGGGAACGGCTGGGCTGCTGAGTCCGCACTTCGGGCAGCCCGTACAAGGTCCGAATCGACCAACTCGCGGGACTGCTGCGGCGATTGGTCCGCCCTTGCAAGTCGCTTCGACGCAAGACTAAATTAAGAGGTGAGACTCCGAAATGCCGCTCCCTCAGGCTGTGTTCGGAGCGCACTATCGCCAATTTGCCCGGTTCTGAGAGCCAACTCCCCAGGAGGGGACTCGACATGCGCACCAGGATCTTCTTCTCCGCCATGCTGATCGGCGCAACTTCGCTGGTGGCCTGGGATTCCACCCAGGGCGCCAAACCCAAGGATGAGATGATGGAGCTCTACGGCGTGTTTGTCGACGCCGTCGAGCAGGTCGAGGCGAACTATGTGCAACCCGTGAGCCGGAAACAGCTTCTCGAAAGCGCGCTCCAGGGCATGCTCCAGGAGCTCGATCCCCACTCGCAGTTTATCAACACCTCCGAATGGAAGGCCTTCCGGCGCAAGATCGAGGGCCGGTTCGGCGGGATCGGCATCACGGTCGAGATCGAGCCCTCTGGCCGTCCTCGGGTGATCGCCCCCATGGTCGGAACGCCGGCGTACGAGGCCGGGGTGCTTGCGGGGGACCTGATCCTCGAGATCGACGGCGAGTCGACGGAAGGTTTCTCGAACGACAAGGCCGTCGAGGCTTTGTCCGGGCGACCGGGCACCGCGGTCAAGATTCTGGTGCTCCACGAGGGTGATGAGAAGACCGAAACGATCACAATCACCCGCGCGATCATCGACGTGCCGAGCGTCCTGGGCGACCAGCGCAAGCCCAACGACGACTGGGACTTCATGCTCGATAAAGACAAGAAGATCGGATATGTGCGTATTAGCAGCTTCGTCCAGAATACGACCGAGGAGCTGAAGAAGGTTATCGACGAGTTGAAGGCCGAAGGGATGAAGGGGCTGATCCTCGACCTGCGCGACAATCCCGGCGGGCTGCTGAGTGCGGCCGTTGAGGTTTCCGACATGTTCGTGGACAGCGGTATCATCGTGAGCACGAAGGGGCGGAACACTCCGAAGAAGACGTACGAGGCCCATAAAGAAGGTGACACGAACAACTTCCCGATGGTTGTCCTCGTCAACGAGGGCTCGGCCTCGGCGGCAGAGATCGTCTCGGCCTGCTTGCAAGACCACAAACGCGCACAGATCGTCGGGCATCGGTCGTTTGGGAAGGGATCGGTTCAGAACATCTTCGACCTGGACGACGGCAATAGCGTCCTCAAGCTGACGGTCGCGAGCTATCACCGGCCCTCCGGCAAGAACATTCATCGCTTCAAGAATGCGAAGAAGACCGACGAGTGGGGCGTTTCGCCCGATGAGGGTCTGGAAGTTGATCTGTCGCCGGGGCAGTACCGTGCCTGGGCACTTGGCCGGCGGGATCGCGACCTGGAGTCGAGTGTCAAGGGACGTCGGAACAAGCCCGAAGCGGCGAAAGACGAGAAGCCGAAGGACGATAAGGCGAAAGACGAGAAGCCGAAGGACGACAAAGGTAAGGAGTCCGAGAAGGCGAAGAATGGTTCCGCCGACGATAAGCCGAAAGTGGCGCAGCCGCGTAAGCGCCCATTTGTCGATCGCCAACTCGACAAGGCGCTTGCGGTGATCCGCGAGAAGCTCGCCGAGGAAGGCGACAAGAAATGACGCCCCACCCAGGTCGTCAGGCACCAGGACGTTTCCTTGGAGTGATCGAGGCGAGATGAGTCACGATCGCCTCGTTTTTCTCGGCATCGAAACAACGTGCGACGAGACCGGCGCCGCGGTGCTGGAGGGCCCTCATCCTCCGGCCGTGGGGGTGCCGCTCATTCGATCGAGCGTCGTGGCCTCGCAAATTGCATTGCACGAGCGTTTTGGCGGCGTCGTGCCTGAGGTCGCCTCGCGGGCGCACGTGCGGCAGATCATCCCGGTGATCGATGAGGCTTTGAAGCGAGCCCAGGTCACGCTCAACGACCTGGGAGCGGTCGCCGTCGCGACGAGACCGGGGTTGGTTGGCTCGCTCGTGGTTGGCCTGACTGCGGCGAAGACGTTGGCCCTCACGCTGGGCGTACCTCTCGTCGCCGTGGATCATCTGGAAGGCCATCTTTACGCGTGCCAACTCGGATTTCCGCAGGAGTCCGTGTATCCTTGCCTGGGACTCGTTGTGTCTGGTGGTCACACGAGCCTCTATCGTTGCGCGGGGCCGCTGGACGCGGAATGGCTGGGTGGAACCACCGACGACGCAGCGGGTGAGGCCTTTGACAAGGTCGCGAGTCTCCTTGGCCTCGGATATCCGGGGGGACCGGAGATCGAGCGCGTGGCGCGCGACGGGAACCCCCAGGCGTACGCATTTCCGCGTTCCCATATCCATGACGAACGGTCGATCTTCAGTTTTTCGGGGCTGAAGACGGCCGTCCTGTACGCGGTCAGAGGGCAGGACGGGCGAGAGTCGGGTGCCGCTCCCTCGTCGCGGATGGTGGCGGACGTTGCTGCCAGTTTTCAGGACGCGGTGGTCGACGTGTTGGTGGAGAAAACACGACAGGCTCTGGTACGTTGGGGAATGCGCCGGCTCTGCATTGGTGGAGGGGTGGCGGCGAACCATCGCTTTCGAGAGCGCATCAGCGCGATGGCGTCCGAGGAAGGGGCCGTTGTTTACATCCCCCCGATCTCGCTCTGCACCGACAACGCCGCTCTCGCCGGAGTGGCGCTCGCCAAACTTGCCGCCGGTCAGACCGCGGACCTCTCGATTGACGTCACGGCTGGCTTGGTGCGGCCAGGGCGCGGTTGAGGGGACAGCGGGATGCTCACGACGGTGGCCGGCGCCGGAAGAGATGGGGAGGCGGAACCGGCGCCTGGTGAGCGCGTTGCTGCTGGCTCAGGGCCTGGCGACGGGCCAGGGCGAGCGCTTCAGCCGACGGAGCGTTGGCAGGTCCTTTGGGAGAGTCAAGTTGTGGGCGAGGTCGACGTTCTGGCATGGGAACCACTCGTTCGGGGCAAAGGGTGCATCCTGCGATGAGAAACGAGGCTCCTTTCCTCGGTTGCCTGTTCGGTAGGCCGGTCACTCAGAGTCTGTCCCGGAAGTGGAGCGGAGCCGGAAAACGGGGACTGGCTCCGAGTCTTCGAGGTGCCTGTCCCCGTTTTCCGGCGGAGCGGGGAGCGTGGAAATGGGGACCGGCATCGTCCGAAGACGTCCGGAGCCAGTCCCCATTTCCACGCTCCCCGCGCTATTGGGACAGCCTCTCAGCGCCATGCGATATGACTCGCGCGACGCGGTGAGGCGAGCCTGGCCTTTGGAATTAACTATCGAGACGCCGCAAGCCAATGTTGACACCAAACGCACCGAACGGAATCAAAGGTGTTGTCTTTGACGCCGTGGGGACTTTGATCGAGCCGTTTCCCTCCGTCGCCGCCGCATACGCTATGGCCGCCAGCCGTCAGGGCGTCGAGATTCCTGCCGCCATGATCAAGACGAGGTTTCACCAGGCCTTTCGCGAGGACGACGAGGTTGAGGCCCGCGGGCCCCTTGCGACCGACGAGGCGAATGAGGTGCGTCGCTGGCAGCGTATCGTGGCGAACGTCCTTCCCGAAGTTCCCGACTCGGCGCGTGCGTTTTCAGACTTGTGGGAACATTTTGCCCAACCCGGCGCGTGGCGGTGCTTCCCCGACGTAGCGCGTACCGTCGAGTGGATTCACGGCTCAGGCCGCGTGACCTGCATTGCCTCGAACTTCGATTCTCGCCTGCGAGGAGTCGTCGCGGGGCTCCCAGCGCTCGAACCTTGCATGGATGCGTTAGTTATCTCGTCGGAAATCGGCTACCGGAAGCCGCACCCTGCGATGTACGAGGCGGCTTGCGCGCGGTTGGGTTTGGGATTGGGCCAGGTTCTTTGGGTTGGCGACGACCTCGAGAACGATGTGATCGGCCCGACGCGATCTGGCTTACGCGCATTGCTGCTGGATCGTAAACCGGCGGAGGCCTCCCCCGTGCCTCGAATCCTAAGCTTAACTGATCTCTTGAGTTACCTTGATTCAGGCGGAGAATCCTGGACCAATCTTCAGCGTTGAGCTTCCGCCGTTGTCGATCACGGCGCTCCGGTTTCGTGCTCCCCGAAGTGGGGAAAGTGGCAGCTTCGCGCCGATAAGACGGACGGCAGTCGACTCGACTTGTGGCCTCCGGCGAGTTGGATTACGATTCGCACCGATGGAGAAGCCGAGCCCCTGGCCCTTGCGTCCGGACACCATGAAGGAGGGGTAGTCACCCCAATTCGTTCCGGTTCCCGTCCATTCCTTTCAGGGAAGAAAGGAAGTCGCACGTGGTCGCAACCGTGGAAGAACTCGCGGCCCTGGTCCGCGGCCGTCTCGTTGGTGACGGCAGTGTACCCATTCACTCCGCGCGCCCAGTCCGCGAAGCCGGGCCTGGTGATATCACGTTTATCGAAAACGAACGCTGGGCGAAGATGCTGCGTACTTCACCCGCCTCGGCGGCGATCGTAGGCCCGCACTTCAAACGCCTTTCCAGCGATCAACCGTTGCCCGTCATTGAGGTTGACGATCCCATCGTGGCTTTCCTTGCCGTGCGGACCCATCTTGGTGCGGCCCAAAAACCGCGCTGGACGGGAATCCATCCGCAGTCGTTCGTATCGCCCTCGGCACTAATCGGCGAAAACGTCGCGATCTACCCGTTTGCTTATGTGGGTGAAGATGCAGTGGTTGGAGAAGGTACAACCCTTCATCCTGGTTCCGTCGTAGGGGACCGATGTCGACTTGGTCAAGGCGTTGTCCTGCATCCGAATGCCGTTCTGTATCCCGATGTGACGCTCGGTGATCGGGTTGAGGTCCATGCGGGGACCGTTCTGGGGGGCGATGGATTCGGCTACCGGCTCATCGATGGCCGCCACGTCAAGATTCCTCAGACGGGAACGGTCGAAGTTGGCAATGACGTGGAGATCGGTGCCAACTGTACGGTCGATCGCGCGACGTTTGAAGCGACCCGCATTGGTGAGGGAACGAAGATTGACAATCTCGTCATGGTGGGACACAACAACCAGATCGGTCGCCACAACCTGCTCTGTGGCCAAGTCGGGATCGCCGGGAGCAGCAAGACCGGCGACTACGTTGTCATGGCGGGGCAGGCGGGGATCAAAGACAATATCGAGATCGGCGAGGGCGTGATCGTCGGGGCGCAGGCGGGCGTTCATCGGAGCGTGCCAGCAGGCCAGCATATTCTCGGCTCACCGGCGATTCCGGTCCGCGAACAGCGCCGTGTTTTCCAGATGATCGCGCGGCTGCCCGAAATGCATCGGCAGATCCGTGAACTCGCGGGACGGCTCACACCGCGATCGAACGAGACGGAGCCGGTGCCTGCGGGCGATCGTGACTCGCGGCCGGACTAAGGGTCTGTCCCGGAAGTGGAGCGGAGCCGGAAAAGGGGGACTGGCTCCGAGTCTTCGAGGTGCCTGTCCCCCTTTTTCGGCGGAGCGGGAAGCGTGGGAATGGGGACAGGCACCGTCCGAAGACGTCCGGAGCCAGTCCCCATTTCCGCGCTTCCCGCACCATTGGCACACTCTAGGCGACTTGTTGGCTGACAGTTGCAGGAGGCATGCGGCTTGTGCGCTCGTTGATTCGGTCCCAATCCCAGATGGACGCTCAGCGGATCGGGCTGCTCGCCGGGAGCGGCCGGTTTCCGATCCTGTTCGCTGAAGCCGCGCGACGGCAAGGCTACGACGTTGCTTGCGTCGGTGTCCGCTACGAGGCCCCCGATGCGCTTCGCGACCTCTGTGCGTCGTTCGAAACGATCGGGGTGTCCAAGCTGGGGTCGATGATCCGAGCATTCAAGCGCCAGGGCGTCGAACGCATCGTGATGGCTGGAAAAGTCACCAAGAGCGTGATGTATACGCCCTGGCGCTTCGTCCAGCTTTGTCCCGACCTTCGGTTGATTCATATGTGGTATCGCACCTGTCGTCACGACAAGCGCGACGACTCGATTCTGCTTGGTGTCATTGCCGAGTTCGAGCGCGACGGTATGACGTTCGACTCGGCCCTGGACTATTGCCCGGAGCTACTCGTGAAGGAAGGACTCCTCACCCGGCGCGCTCCAACAAGCGCGGAGATGAAAGACGTCGAGTTCGGTTGGACGCTCGCCAAGGAGATGGGCCGGCTGGATGTGGGCCAATCGGTCGCGGTCAAGGAGCGGGCTGCGCTCGCCGTCGAAGCCATCGAAGGGACGGACCGCTGCATTGAACGCGCCGGTCAGCTCTGCCGCGCGGGGGGCTGGACGCTTGTCAAAGTCGCGAAGCCTCAACAGGACATGCGGTTCGACGTTCCGACCGTGGGGCTCTCGACGATTGAAAACCTGCACAAGGCGAAGGCCCACGTTCTGGCGATCGAAGCGGACAAGACCATCGTCATCGACCAGGCGGAGGTCGTGGCCCTTGCCAATCGTTACGGAATGACGATTATCGCACTGCCACGCGCCTGAACCGGCGCGTTCGCGTCAAGCGACTTCCGGAGTTGATTCTTCTTTGGGCTGCGCCTGGGGCTTTGGCATTCCCGATTCGATGGCCTTGACGAGCAGCTCGGCAGCGATCGACAACCCCAATGAGTGAGTGTCCAGGACCAGGTCGTACTGGTGTGGGTCGGTCGAATCGACGCGATGCATCGTCCGATCGAACTGATTGCGCCGGCGATCGAGATCGCGCGCGGCCCGGCGCGCTGTCCGCACGGAAACCCCCATGCGCTCGGCCAACCGCGCCCCTCGAGCTTTGAGAGGAGCGATCACGCGGACGAGCAGCGTTTCCTCGCGAGGGAGCAGGAAACTCGCGCCTCGCCCCACGATCACCGACTCGCCCGAGCGTCCGATCGCGAGCACGAGCTTCGCAAGGTGGTCGAGATAGGCCTCCTGGGGGGCGTAGTGCTCCTCACGAAGAGGAAGGATCCAGTCCTGCACGACGCTCGGGGCGAGCTCGTCGAACACCTTCACGTCGTCGACAGGTAATTCCATCCGCTGGGCGATGGCTTCGAGCAATTCGTGGTCGTAAACCCTCCAGTCGAGGTGGGTTCCGACGAGTCGGGCGACGGTGCCACCCCCTGCGCCGGCTTCGCGGCTAATGCAAACGTTGCGGAAGCGCGGGGACGGAGGAGTCGCACCCTCGGCCTCTCGGGAATCGGCTCCTCGGCGCAGGATCCAACGAACGACGGAACCGGGCCAGGATCGGAATCCCCCGATCCGGTGTGTTGTCGCTCTCGAGGTTTCGTCGTAGGGGTCCATGGGAAAGCCCATAATTCCTGCGTGCACTGCCCCCAGTCTAGATCTTCGGAACCTGGAAGAAAAGGGACCCAACAGCCGGGCGGAGTGCGAAGTGAGAGGGTTCCGGTGTGGGCGTATGAAAGAGGAGGCGGCCGTTCGCTACGAGAATACCCTCCGGACGACCAGAACGCGCGCACCGAGAGCCCGGCGATTACCACAAGAATCGAGTGTGCCGGCGCGGTTTCCGCATGTAATCCTTACAATCGTGAATCGTCGTCCGCTCGGCGAACTTTTTCGGACTTTTCCTCAAGTTTCAGAGCAGAAACAGCTTCGGTCTTGGCCAAAATCCACGGCGTGGACGCGGCACACCCTTTGCGATAACCCCTGGCACCAACGCCCGGCGCCTCGCTGGGATCACCTGATAGGAGGACGCGCGACGCCATGAAAGACCGCCAGCACACACTGCTTTGGATGAAAGACCTGATCGAACACATGAACCGCTGTCACGAACAGCTTCAGTGGGCGGCCGATGACTCGGCGCAGACCTACCTGACTGATTCGATGCTCGGCGACCTGAGTCAGTGCCAGCGGCTCTGCGAAGAGTTGCGGGGTACGCCGCGTAAAAGCCGACTGCTTGCGACCACCGCTTGAAGACTGCCCCTTGGCCGGCGCAGCGCCTTTCGGATAGAAGAGTGGCGTCACCGTCCATCCTTCAATCCTGCAGAGGCCCTCGACGCATGAGCGTTCCACCCCCAGCGCCCGTTGCTGATTTTACCGTCGACCGTCTGCGGGTTCTCGTATTCGAGGACCGCGCCCAGACGGGAAGAGCCGCTGCCGCCGCAGTCGGCCGGTCGATCGTCGCACGTTTAGCGGTAGCCGAGCGTGTCAACATCGTTTTCGCGGCGGCACCCAGTCAGAACGAGTTTTTGGCGGGGCTCGTTGCCGATCCGGAGATCCTGTGGTCCCGTATCGTCGCCTTCCACATGGACGAGTACCTGGGACTTGATGCCGACCACCCCTTTTCGTTCCGACGGTTCCTTCGAGAGCACCTGTTCCGCCTCGCCGGGCTGTCCGACGACCAGTTGCGCCTCATTCCCGGCGAGCGATCCGGATCGCCTTTGCGCGTCTGCCTGGAATATGAGGAGCTCCTTCGCGCCGAGCCGCCCGACATCGTTTGTGCGGGAATCGGCGAGAACGGGCACCTCGCGTTCAACGACCCGCCCGTCGCCGATTTTGCCGATCCTGTACTCGTCAAGGTGGTCAAGATTGACGAAGCGTGTCGCGAACAGCAATTCCACGACGGTACGTTTGGGCGCAAGGAAGAGATTCCCGCGCACGCGTATACAATGACGATTCCCGCGCTCCTCGCGGCGCCGGTTGTTTCGGTGATCGTCCCCGGTCCTCGAAAGGCCGAAGCCGTGCTCGCGACCCTACGCGGTCCGATCCACGAGTCATGTCCGGCCTCTGCCCTCAGGCGGCACGCCGGGGCGACGCTTTATCTCGATAGAGACGCGGCGAAACTCGTCGTGTAGCCCGACGGACGAAACGGCGACGCACCACCATTGCAGGCGGTGCGTCGACTATGGTCACTCGGGAAGCGGGTGTCCCTTCGTTTCCGGCGCGAACGGGAGCACGGCGAGCCCAAGCAAAAACACGGCACACATCGTCACGCCGGCGTAGCGCATTGGCTCGGGAAATCCTTGAAAGACGCTGCTGGTCAAGTAGCCGAGCGTAAGCGGCCCGACGGCGGCAACCAACCGGCCGACGTTGTAGCAGAATGACGTCCCGGTGGAGCGGAGCCGCGTCGGGAACAGTTCCGGAAGGTAGATCGCGTAGCCTCCGAACAGCGCGATCTGGCAGAAGCCCATCACGGTTACGAAGAGAAACACGTCGTACAGGCCGAAGAGCTTACCCATGAACCAAAACGTGAAGGCGGTTGAGAGCATTGCCAGCACGAAAAAGATCGCGAAGGTCGGTTTACGTCCGAGGCGGTGAGTGACGAAGCTGAAGGCGTTGACGCCGAGGAAGGCACCGAAGTTTTGCAGGAAAAAGGCGATGCCGACCATCATCGTGATCTTTCCGGCCACTGCTTTCTCGGTCAATTCCGATCCCTCGTACGCCTTGCGAAAGACGGTCCGCATCAAGTCGGGACTGAAGAAGCCAATTCCCCAGAGCCCCACGACACCGGAAAACGCAAGCGTCATCCCAATAATCGTGTTTGTGCGCCAGCGAGGGGTTCCAAACAACTCGCTGAATGAGCCAAACTGCTCGCCGTCCGCTTCCAGGCCTTGCTCGCGCTGGGCTCGTCGGCGGGCCATCGCTTCCTTCCACTTTTGGGGCTCTTTCAACCACAAGAAAATCGGCACGACGAGGAGCGCCGGCAGCACGCCGATCACGAACATGGTTCGCCAGGCGCTGCCGATCGTACCCGACTCTTCGAGGTATCCCAGACCGATGCTGATCACGGCGGCTAACATGTTGCCGAGCGCTGAGAGGGCCTGGAGCAATCCGAGCGCGAACGGCCGAGCGCGATCGGTCATGGTCTCGGCGACGAGCGCCACTCCGACTGCGAATTCTCCGCCGACTCCGAGGCCTGTGAGGAAGCGATAAATCGCGAAATCCCAGATTCCCGTTGAAAGCGCGCTCAGCCCCGTGAAGGCTGCGTAGAGGATGATCGTCATCATCATGGTTTTGGCGCGACCGAGCTTGTCACCCACGACGCCGAAGATCAGTCCGCCGATGGCCCAGCCGACCATGAAGATTGAGGTCGTGATGGCCGACTTGCTGGCGATCTCTGCGTCCTTCGGCTTGTCGGTGGCCGAAGTTTGAAGCAGTTGTGTGATGGCCGGTTTACGCGCGAGGTTAAAGAGTTGTTGGTCCATCGTATCGAAGAGCCAGCCGAGCGCAGCAACGATCAAGACGAACCAGTGGTATCGAGTCAAATCCCTGTACCAAGGGGTTGAGTCATGGACTGCCGCTTTGGCCGCAACGGGCGAATCGTCAAAATGCATGGCGTGGCTCTCCGTCACCCGTCCTCATAATGGCTACGTTGGCCGGGCTGCCTTGGTGGGTTGGATCGAAAACGAAGATAACATGAACCCTCGCTCATTGCCGCACACCAGTGGTGAAGAAATCGACGTGAGGCTCGTGGACCAAGGTGGCCTCGGCTAAGATCCCTCGGATGAAGAAGTCACTCATCGCGGTCATTGTCGTGCAGTTGGCCCTCGTGATCGGCCTGTTGCTTGCGGTCCAAAGCGGAGCCGTCCCGCTTGGCGTTCCTGGCGAGTGGGAATGGCTACGGCTCCCGAAGCCGATTGCTTCGAATTGGGGCCGCTGCGCCCTTGGGGTCACAACGCTCGGCGCATTTGCGGCATTCTGCGCGCTGGGATATCGCTCGCTCGATCGCGCGAAGCCGGCACTTTGGCGGGAGCTCGCCTGGCTCGCCGCGCTGGTCGTGTTCGCGTCGGCGGTCCAGGTGATGATCGTGAACGCGGCACCCGATGAATTCGACCTGACCCGGTGGGCGTATGTCCCGTACTGGTCCAGCTCGTCAGGTTACTATGACGTCGCGCGCGAGCAGATCCACGATCCCGCGCGTTTTCTGGCCGAGTACCCCGACTGGATCCAGCGCCAGGATGCCTTGCACGTGGGGACTCATCCGCCTGGGCTCTTCATGGTCGAGTATGCCCTCCTTCGGACCATGAACCGGTATCCCCTGACCGCCCGGCAAATCGTGGAGCTCATGCCCGTCACGGTTCAGGAAAGCATGAGGTTTCTCAGCCAGAGGCACCGATTTCCGACCGCCGACCGCGGCGCTTTGATTTCCACGTCCTTTCTGGCCGTCCTGTTCTGCTCGCTCACGGTTTTTCCGTTGTACGCACTCGCGCGTGCGGGCTGGCCCGCACCGATCGCCTGGGCAGCGGCGGCACTTTGGCCGGTCGTCCCTTCGACGCTGCTTTTTCAGCCCTTGGCCGATACGGCATTCCCGTTGCTTTCAACCGCCGCACTCGCGCTCGCCGCGCATTCGTCGCAAAGCACGCGGGGACGCCTTCGTGCCTTCGGAGCCGGCGTCGTTCTGGCGTGCGGAATGATGTTCACGCTGGCGTTCCTGCCGATCGGTCTGATTGTGGCGCTGGTGCTGGCCTCGGATGCTCAGGTGCCCCCACGTCAGAGGATCGTACTCATCAGTGTCACCGGGCTCGGCTTTCTTTCCATCACGCTAGTCGCCTGGTGGGCGACCCGCGCCGATCCATTCGTGATCTGGTGGTGGAACCTCAAGAACCACGCCCGCTTTTATGTGGAGTTCCCCAGGTCGTATCACCGCTGGGTGCTCGTGAATCCCATCGAGTTCATGATCGCGATGGGGCCACCGCTACTCGTCTGGATGTGTGCGGCTCTAGCGGCACCGAAAGACGTTCCCCGGACCGCTTGGGCGACTCTCGCGGTGCTTTTCGTACTGAACTTCAGCGGAAAGAACTTGAGCGAGGTGGCCCGGCTCTGGCTGCCGTTTATGCCTCCCCTTCTCGTCGCGGCGGCTTGCGGGCTGGCACGCTTACGTGGCGGTTTTCTGAGCTTGGCGACGACCGCCTTGCTTCTGGGCGCTCAGACCCTGGTCCTCCAGACGATGATCCAGGTGGTCTATCCCGTCGTCCCCGACGCGCCCGCGCCGCGGGTCGGGTTACAGGAACACGCTGGTCACACGGACGCCGAGTTCCGTATCGATTTGCACGAGCTCCCCGCGCGCGACCAGACGACCGCCCGAGGTAAGCTCGACGGGCTCCCGGCTGTGCCGGCCGAGTTCGACCACGTCGCCCGGCTTGAGGTCGGCCAGACGGCTGAGCGCCAGGTTTACGCGCCCGAGTTCAACGACAAGAGTCACGGGCACGTCGGTCGGAGCGCTGGGGGCTCCGGTAGGGGCGTTCGAGGGGTTCAAGGCTATCGCCTCCCGAGGCTTGAGTTCGCGTTGGAGCGGTGCGGTGATGACGAGCCGGCTCCCCGCCGAGAACGGAGCGGGTTCGGCCGGGAACCAGCGTCGCTCGCCGCGATCGGGCAGGGCAAGCGCGAGTGCGACGGAGCCGGTAAGGGTTTGCGGAGAGCCACTCAATTGTGATTCCGATAACGTGAGTACGGCCCCCACTCGCAGCCTTGCTAGCCCTCGGGGGAGGATCGCGACGGCCGCCTCCGCGCGCCACTGACTCGTAAGCGACTCAAAGCGCCCGATCATTGTTGAATCAACTAGCTTTGATGTATAAGGGCTGCGAGCAATCCACTCGTTGATCAATGACTCGGGAACCCACAGCCGCACTGAACCCGTCACCGCCCCGAGCCGGGCCGACCACCGCAGCGTGACGATATTGCCCAGATCGGTGACGTCGTAGGGATCCGGGCCGGCACGGTCGAGAACCAGGTCCCAAGGTCCGAGCGGCCCTTCTTCGGTCGCGAGGTTGCGTAGCGATTGCGTCGTGATGAACGTCAGGATACCCCACTCTACGGGCGATAATTGGAGTCGAGATTCTTCTTCGAGGCGGATGAAACCGAGCAGCCGGTCGACGAGGGCGTGGGCGAGCGGTGTCTCGACGCCGACCGCGACTCGGGTCGACCAGCGCGGCCAGGCGAACTGTGCGACGAGCCCCGGTCGTTTCAATCCCGAAGGACGCCACAGCACCTCGGCGGGCTGAGCGAGTTCGAATGGTCCGATCGACTCCGCGAACCAAGCGAATGCGGTGGGGAGCCCGCCCTCAGGGCAAGCACGCGCCAGACGCTGACCGAGTTGCACCTGCCGGTGATTCAAACGCGGCAAGAGCCCGAGCGGCCCGGCGTCGACGAGGTTTCGCTCGTCGGCGACCATTCCTTCCTTGAGAGGCTGTGGATCGAGATTCACTCCACATCCTCCCACTTCCACGGCCAGAGCCCTTCGGAACGGAGGCGGTTACACGCCATGCGAAGGTTTTCCGTCTCCCAGCCAATCCAGGGTTGGTTAGGTGTGACACGCGTCGGCATCATCGACCGTAGAAATTTCGCAACGGGATACGGAACGTGCTGTAGAGCCCAGCGCACTCGGTACGGATCTGCCAGACTCAACAGCCTCGCGAGTGAAACTGACCCGAGGCGCACGAGAGCGTGTTTCGGCGCTCGCCCCAGCGCGGCGACGTCGCGCGCGGCTAGTTCTCGATACGAATTTCTAATCGTTCGGGATGCCTCGCGAAAGGCGCCCAGACGCTCTCGGTCGCGCGTGCGGAGGGCGGGCGGATCCGACGGCACGACCGCCCATTTCGCCAGGCCAGCGACCCGAATCAATCGGGCGGCCGCGCTCGGCGAGAACCCGCAAAGAATTCGAATCGCCGGCGGGTCATCGGCACGTTCTGCCAGGTCGCCGACGAGTCGCTCAGTCCATAGCGACGACACCCACGCGAGTGCGGCCGTTAGCGGTGCGTGGTCGGATTCGACGTCGCGCTCCGAGAATGCGAGGCCCTTCCGCAACGGTTCTCGCCAGTCTTCGGAGGCGTGCGAGACGATGGCCCGTCGTATGGCTGGGGTCTCATCCTTCAGGGCGCGAATCCACCAGCTCGGATGCACCCGCCGCAGGTCGGCTCGCGCCTGGGCAGCGTGTTCAAGGCGTAGCGACTCGCGCGCACGGTCCACTTGCATGCGCGAGAAGCGGTCCCAGGCAGCCCGCAGATTATTGGCTCGGTCGGCTGGCAAGCAATTCCAGACGGAGGAATCCACAACGTCTCCCCAAACCCTCAGGGCTTTGAGGAGGGCTTGATCGGTGACAGAGAGGGCTATGGGATCCACCGTCAACGAACGCCTCCCGGTGAGCTCGCATCAGTTAACACCGATGCTCAAGTCAACGTCCGTTCACGTCCGACCCAGGCTCGTGTAACGCGGCGAAGTGCCTTGAGAATTCGAGGAAGCGGCCGTCCGAATCGAACGTAATCTCATCAAACTCAGCCTCTCGGAGCGCGTTCAACCAGGTCTCACCCGGCGTGAAACGGGTATGGCTCAGCCAGCCGGAGCAGTCGCGCATTGAGAACGAGACGCGGCCCGGTTCGAGCCGATAGGTGAGTTCAGCCACGAGGTTCTGGCATTCCCTATGGGCCCAAAGGTCCGCACTGCGAGCGCTTGCCTGGAGGGCTTCCATGATGGAGCGGATCGTGTCGAGTCCGAGCGGAGTCCTTGCGACGAGGAGATTGCGAAGCTGCGCGAGTTGTCGCCAGGCATCGTCGAGTTGCCCGGTGAACGGAATGAGCCCTTGGTGTGCATGGCGCTCAAGGCTGCGCCGCCATGCGTCCGCCTCGGCCATGGCCTGAAAGATTTGGTCGGGAGTGTAGGGTTTGGGGATGTAGTCGTCAGCACCCACCCCGTAGCTCTCGTGCCGGTTTTCCGAGGCGATGCGCGCGGTGACCATCACGATGGGGATCAGACTTGTCGAGCGCTCCGACTTCAGCTTCCGGCAAACCTCGTAGCCGTTGATGTCAGGAAGCATCAGGTCGAGAAAGATGATGTCGGGCGGACGATCCTCGATCTTCTCCAGCGCCTCATTGCCGGTGAAGGCCGAGACGGTCGAATAGCCTCGAAGCTGCACCAACAGCGAGAGAAGGGTGTTGGCTTCGGGCTCGTCTTCGACGATCAGGGCGGTTGGCATGGACTACCCTCAGTGAGGAATCGGTCTCGGACCACGACGTTACACCAGGCTGGCTTCAGTCGGAACTCACCCGTTGCGCGTGCGCCTGGGCTTCGAGCGAAGGAGGAACAACCTTACCGTCCGGATTGTCGCAAGGAAGTCTCGGTAAGCGAATTCCCACCTGGGTGCCGTTTTCTTCGTCGCTGGTCGCGAACACACTTCCACCATGCAGTTCAACAAACTGTTTCACGATGCTCAACCCCAGTCCGAGACCACGTTTATTGAACCCGAAATCCCCCGAGGAATGGTGGCTCGGGTTGAATTGAGTGAAAAAGGGTTGAAAAAACTGCGCCAACGCCTTTGGCTCGACGCCGACACCCCGATTAATGATCGTGATTTCGGCCTCATTGTCCGCGATCAAGCGGGCTCTGAGCATAATACTCCCCTCGTTGGGAGTGAATTTGATGGCGTTCGTCAACAGGTTGACCACGGCGTCCGCGATCTTGTCGGGATCGATCTCGAATCCTCCAAGGTCGTCGGCAACTTCGATCGAGAAGTGGAGTTTTCGCGCCTGGACGAACGGCATAACCTTCTCAGCGACCCCGCGCAGCAGCGGGGCGAGCTCAACGTTGCGGCGCTCGAGTGTGCGTCGGAAGTCGTCCTTTCTCATCAACGTAAGCGTGTTTGCCACGAGCTTGGCAAGTTGGCGTGCGCTGGCGGAAATTCGCTCGATGAGCTCTCGCTCCTGGCTTGCCCTGTTGGGGTCGAGAAGCCTCAACAACTCGCTCAATCCCAGAAGAAGCGTGATGGGAGTGTTGAACTCGTGGCTCGCAACCTCCATGAAGGCACTCTTGAGTTGGCCTGCTTCGATCAGTTCTTGATTGGCACGTTCGAGCTTGGCCTTCGCGGCCTTCAATTCGTCGATGAGACGGTTCCGTTCCGCGATCAGTTCGTACTGCTCCGCGGCTTGCCGCACAATCCCTTCGAGTTCTACGGCATCCCAGGGTTTCAGAATATAACGGAAAATATACCCTTCGTTGACCGCGTTGATGACAGCCTGGATGTCGGCGTAGCCCGTGAACAGCATGCGGATCGCGTCGGGACGCAGGCGACGCGCGTGGCCGAGGAACACGTCGCCGGTCATACCGGGCATGCGCTGATCGGAAAGAATGAGATGAACATCGGAGGTTTGGAGCAACTCAATGGCTTCCTTGCCGCTTCCAACCGTGATCACGCGGTACTGCCGGTGAAAGAGATGGCGCAGACTCTCCAGCACGTCCACTTCATCGTCTACGATCAGCAAGGTATGTTGGCGGACCGCCATCACCATCCTCCGAATCGCCACAGGTCCTATGCGGATTCACCAGAAGCCTGGCCTGGTGGAGGGACCAATCCGCCGAGTCGCTGGACCTCGTGCTCCAACACGGTGACACGCGTCTTCAGATTGTTGATTTCGTTGAGCAAACGGTCGCGTTCCTCGGCCTGGACGGCCAACCGTTCGTATTCCGCGGCCGCCTGGCGCACCGCTGCTTCGAGATCCTCCGGCTGCCAGGGTTTCTTGAGGAAACCGAAAATGTGGCCCTGGTTGATGGCCGCGATTACAGAGTCGAGGTCGGCGTACCCTGTGAAGAGCATTCGCACCGCCTGAGGATACCGGGCCTTGACCCGGGTCAGGAGTTCGACGCCGGTAATCCGAGGCATCCTTTGATCCGACATGATGATGTGGATCTCTTCCTCCTGCAGGATCTTGTATCCTTCCTCGGCGCTGTGCGCTTTCAGGACCCGAAATTCACGGCGCAAGAGGTCATGAACGGAGTCGCAAACGTTCGGCTCGTCATCGACGATCAGAAGGGTGTGTTTCGGTGTCGGCGGCATGTGGAGGCGGCTCCTGGGGAACAAGTGCGGGGTGGCCTGGAATCGGATCAGGCCGACTTCAGCGGCAGTAAGACTCGGAAACAGGTTTCCTTACCGGGAGGGCTCTCCACTTCGATGCGGCCTCCGTGGCCGTTGACAATTCCGTGACTGATTGAGAGACCGAGACCGGTCCCTTCACCGAGCGGCTTGGTCGTGAAAAAGGGATCGAACAGCTTCGGCATGACTTCCGGGGGGATACCCCCACCGTTGTCGGCGACTTCAAGGATGGCAAACGTCCCGTCCTGGCGCGTCGAGACTCGGATCCGCCCGCCGTCGGTGGGCTTCTTGGCTTCGACGGATTGCGCCGCGTTGATGATGAGATTCAGCATCACCTGGCCAATTTGGGAAGGGACGCACGAGACGGGAGGAAGCTCAGCGGCCTCGAGGACGACCTCGATGTTGCTTTGCCGCAATCGGCTGCGCACCATTTCCAGAGTGGCTTCCACGAGGTCTCCGAGCCTCACGGCCTCGAGCTGGAGATTCGACGTTCGCGCCATGCTCCGCAGGCTATGCACAATGTTGGCAACGCGTTGAACCCCCTCCCGCGTACGCCCGAGCATCCGATCGAGATTGGCGCGAAGATAATCCCAGTCGAGTTCGGTACGCAGTTCCTCGATGGAATGGAATGCCTCGGGCGCATACGTCTGGAGCGCGGGGTGCACGGATTCATACGCGGTGATCAACTCCATGACCGATTTCACTTCACGCTCGAGGACTGCCAGATTGTTAGCAACATACGACAGCGGATTGTTGATCTCGTGGGCCAGACCGGCGCTGAGCTGGCCGATTGAAGCCAGCTTATCTTGCTGCACTAGCAGCGCCTGCATCCGATGTCGCTCGGTCTGATCGCGAATCGCACAGATGAACTGAACACCACACGCGGTATCAACCGCGCTCAGCGAGAGTTCAAGCGGGAACTCTTCGCCGTTCTTGCGCGTTCCGCGCAGCTCGACTGTCTTGCCGACGATCTGAGGATCGCGGGTCCTCAGATAATGCTCGAACGCTTCGGAGAACGGACCGCGAAGAGGTGCGGGCATCAGTCGATCGAGTGATTGGCCGATGATTTCGGGTTCGGTGTATCCGAACACTTTCGTTGCGGCGGGGTTGAACAGGACAAGTTGACCCTGGCAGTCCGCCACGACGACGGCGTCGAGAGAACCCTCCGTTAAACGACGGTAGCGGGCTTCCGACTCGGTCAGAGCGCGGTTCTTGCTCTCCATTTCTTGAGCGTTACGAATTTGCGCCTCGGCGAACTGGCGCCGGGTTTCTTCCAGTGCCTTGCGTTCGCTGATGTCGCGGATTACGGCGAGCACGGCCCGATCGTCGTCGAACTGGACCAGTGACGAGGTAATTTCGACGGGGATGACGCGACCGTACTTCGTACGGTGCCTCCCCTCGCACGTCAGATGCCCTCGGGTCAGTTGCTGTTCGAGACGTTCTTCATAACCAACCGCAAACTCGGGATCGTCAATGTCCTTCGTCGAGAGTGCCAGAAACTCATTGTGGCTGTAACCGAGCAGGCGACTTGCCGCGGGATTGGCGTCAAGGATACGACCTTGGGGAGAGTGAACGAAGACGGCCTCCTCGATTCCATCGAAAAGGGCACGTGCGCGCCGTTCCGAACCTTGAAGCGCAGCTTCCGTGCGCTTGCGTTCGGTGATGTCCTGAACCGTGCTGAGGATTCCTGCAATCCGTCCCTCACCGTCGCGCCGAAACCGCTCCTCAATGGCGACAATGATCCTTCGACCGTCGCGCGTCACGTAGGTGCGCTCCAAGGGAGCGAGCGGTTGGGTGCCATCGAATTTCTTGCCGAGCATCTGGCGAGCATCGTCGCGCTGCTCCTCCGCGAGAAAATCATAGATGGACCGGCCCAGCAGTTCCTCGCGCGGGTAACCGAGCATTTCGCATTCGGTCCGATTGATATTAACGAGGCAACCTTCCTCATTGATTTCGTGGTAACCCACGGGCGCTTCGTCGTATAACTGGCGATAACGCTCCTCCGATTCGCGCAAGGCATCGGCGGCTTTCCGCCGGTCACTGATGTCCGTTACGAAGGCGTGGAAACCGATCGCTTCATCGCGATCGTTCCGGACCAGGTCGACGGCGACTTCGACCGGTACGATTCCTCCATCCTTGCGTACGTATTCCTTTTCGTAGCGTACGGGTTTACCGCTCGCCCGGAGTTGGTCCAGAACGTCCAGCGACGACTTTTGCCATTGTTGTGGAGTCAACTCCGCGATGGACTTCGATTCCAGCTCCGCTAACGAATACCCCGTCAATTCCTCGTAAGCTCGGTTGCAGCAGGTGATTCGACCATGGAAGTCCACAGCCGCAAACGGTTG
Source organism: Singulisphaera sp. (assembly GCA_027451445.1). Taxonomy (GTDB): domain Bacteria; phylum Planctomycetota; class Planctomycetia; order Isosphaerales; family Isosphaeraceae; genus DAIDJG01. The sequence continues at coordinate 3,882 of DAIDJG010000100.1, read as the reverse complement.
CATCGTTTGCTCGATCAATCGACCGATTGGCGACTTCCCAGCGCCTTGATTCACTCCGAGTGCGACGGAATCCTGCGATTGATGCGTCGCAAGATCTGCGAACGAAGCTTTCTGATTCCGCGCGGGGGAAGAGGAATCCACAACTCGTTGTCCCAGGTGGCAGAATGACGGAGCGGCAAGTAGGTTGAGTATAACCTCGCCGGCGGTGGAAAATGAGTCGTTAGCGAGCAAAGCGTGGAGTTTTCGAGTAAAGACGCGCATGTCGACCTCAAGCTTCCCGGCGGGTAGCGACCTGCGAGGACCAAAATGACCTCGGCGCACGTCCGTCGCCGTTTGTTGTTCGCGGCCCGACCTACGCCTTGACCAATCAGCATTCGGTCTCGACGATAGGGATGGTCGTCTTCCCGCTGCCGCGGACCGGGTTCGATGAGGCGTGCGGGGTACCGAAACGAGAGGATCGCGGGTGCCGGCTATGCCTGGATTTAGCCATCACATTTTTGTCTGTGGCAATGTTCGTGAACTGGGCCACCGACGTGGCTGTTGCGATCCCGAAGGGAAACAGACGTTACGAGAGGCCTTCAAGAAGGAATTGAAGCAGGCAGGTTTTGGGCCCCTGGTTCGCGCAAATCATGCCGGCTGCCTCGAACAATGCGAGCACGGCCCCACAGTCGTGATTTACCCCCAAGGAATCTGGTACGGGCGCGTGACAGTCGACGACGTTCCCAGAATCGTGTCGAAGACGATTCTCGGCGGCGAGATCCTCAGCGATCTTTTGATTCCAGATTCCTGCCTGAATAATCCCGCGTGCCCACATCGCCGTCCGGTCGAGAAAGGGTGAGAGGGCATGCTCTCGGTCGTTGAGGAGGTCAGTGCGGTAAGGGAAGCGGTTGCGCGAGCGCGCAAATCTGACAAAACGATCGCGTTCGTGCCGACGATGGGAGCGTTGCACGCCGGTCATTCCAAGCTCGTGGAGTGCGCTCGCGGTGAGTGCGGATTCGTCGTCGTTTCGATCTTCGTCAACCCAACTCAGTTCGGGCCGAGCGAGGACTTCGCACGCTATCCTCGGGCTCTCTCGGACGACTGTCTCGTGTGCGAGCGGGCCAAGGCGGATCTGGTCTTTACGCCGCGGGTCGAAACGATTTATCCGCACACGAGCGCAGGTGCTTACGTCGAGGTGCCTGCGCTCTCGGCGACTCTTGAGGGCGCATCACGCCCGGGACATTTTCGCGGGGTTGCGACCGTCGTGCTCAAGCTGCTCGAGATCGTGCGTCCGGATCGCCTTTACCTGGGAGAGAAAGATTATCAGCAATTGCTGGTGGTGCGACGAATGGTCGAGGAATTCCAAGTCTCGGTCGAAGTCCGGTCCGTGCCTACGGTTCGGGAACCGGACGGGCTTGCGATGAGCAGCCGTAACCGCTACCTCGACGCCGACCAGCGTCAGGCAGCGCGGGTCCTTTCCCGAGCACTCGCGCAGGCTCGGGAGTCGGTTCGTTCGGGGGAGAAAGACGCGGACCGGATTCGACAGGTTTTGCGTGCAGCGATACAATGTGAACGGCTGGCAACGCTCGACTATGCCGAGGTGGCCGACGCTGCGACGCTCGAACCGCTGAAGGAACTTGGTGGCGGGTCTCGAGCCGTTGCACTTCTCGCAGTTCGGATCGGGGGAACCCGATTGATCGATAATGCCGTTTTGACGGAATGACCAGGGATGCGCCTGACTGTTTTGAAGAGCAAGCTCCATCTCGCCACGGTGACGCGGAGCGACCTGAATTACCACGGAAGCCTCACGATTGATCCCGAGTTGATGGAAGCGGTTGGGATCGTTCCTTACGAGGCCATCCTGGTAAGTAATAATTCCACTGGACAGCGCGCTCAAACCTACGCTCTTCCCGGAATTCCGGGCGGTGGGCAGATCGAATTGAACGGTGCCATGGCGAGGCTGGGCGCTGTCGGCGATCGAGTGATCGTGATGGCGTTCGCCGAACTTGAACCGGACGAGCTCGAGGGCCACGTGCCGAAGGTCGTGGCTCTCGACGCGCGGAACCGAATCACCGAGTTCATCGAGTACGAGCCGATTCATACCGCGGCAGGCCGCTGATTGTCATCTCGCGCTCGGAACTCTCTCCCTCTAACGGACAACGCCCGCGCTCGGAACATGCGGCGGGCGGGGTGGTGAGGATGTTATGCATCCGATTTTGTTCACGATACCGATCTTCGGCGGCATCAAGGTGTTCGGTTATGGCACGATGCTGCTGCTCGCCTTTTTAGCCTCGACCAACTTGGCGGCGTGGCTCGCCAAACGGGAGAAGCTCAACCCGGAAGTCATTTACGACCTGACGTTGTGGGTTCTTATCGGCGGGCTGATGGGTGCTCGGCTGTTCTACGTGCTTCAATACTGGGACCCTAAGGTGCACTCCTTCTGGGATATCTTCAAGATCTGGAAGGGAGGCATCGTTCTTTATGGCAGCATCATGGGGGGCACGGCGGCGTTCTTTCTCTACTGGTGCATTGCGCGCTTTCCCCTGCGGCCGACGCTCGACACGATCGCACCGGCGCTGGTTATCGGTGTCGCGCTCGGCCGGCTCGGCTGCTTTCTCAACGGCTGCTGCTATGGAGATGTTTGCCAAGAAAGCTGGGGAGTGCGCTTCCCGCCAGGGTCGCCGCCCTGGTTCAATCAGGTCACCGACGAGCACGGGCAGGCGACTGATCGGCTCATCCCCGGAGTGACGAAGACCATGGTCGACAAAGCCAAGCTCGGGCAAATTCCGCGTGGGGCTCCATGGTCACTGCCAGTACATCCGACCCAACTGTACTCGGCCGTCGATGCGCTCGTGCTGATGACGCTCCTTCTTGCCTATTACCCCTTGAGACGCCGGGATGGTGAGGTGATGGCGCTGCTGATGGTCGTTTACCCCATCACGCGCTTTCTGATCGAATACTTGCGCAACGACGAAGCCGCGTTTTTCGCGGGACTGACGATCTCTCAAAATATCAGCGTGTTGTTGTTTCTGGCGGGGTTGGCCTACTGGTTTCGGCTTTCACGCTGGCCGGCGGAGCGTCTTGCGGATGCCCCAACAGACTCGGAGCAATCAAAGCATCTCCAAATCGCCTGAGCCGGCAAATGATCAGCGTCGAAGGACGTTGCCTCGTTTTTACGGTACGCGGATCACTTCGAGAATCCGCCGGAGGACGTCATCCGCGCTCAACCCCTCGGCGTCCGCCTCGTAGCTGATCATGATGCGATGCCGCAAGATATCGCGCGCGAGGCTCTTGACGTCGTGTGGCGTCACGTAATTTCGGCCCGCGAGCAGGGCATGGCTCTTCGCGGCTCGGGCCAGCGAAATCGATGCTCGTGGACTCGCTCCCAGCTCGAGGTAAGGGGCGAGATCCAAACCCTGGCTGCTCGGATCGCGCGTTGTGCGCACGATATCGACGATGTACTCTTTGATCGCGGGCGCAACGCGGACGGACGCGGCAAGGCGCCGTAAGTCGAGAACTTGCTCGGGGCTGAAGATCGCTGCGGCGGCGGGAATGGTGATTTCGGTGCGAGGGTTCTCCGCCACGTCCGGCAGGTCGAGGATCGCGAGTTCCGCCGTACGATCCGGATAGTCGACGTTCAACTTCATGAGGAACCGGTCGAGTTGGGCCTCGGGAAGGGGATACGTTCCTTCGTGTTCGATCGGATTCTGGGTTGCCAACACCCAGAAGGTCTCTGGCAGGTGAATCGTTTTGTCGCCCACAGTGATCTGGCCTTCTTGCATCGCCTCCAGCAACGCGCTTTGAACCTTGGCAGGAGCGCGGTTGATCTCATCGGCGAGCAGCACGCTGGTAACGATCGGGCCAGGGTGAACGTCAAAGAGTCCCGTCGCTGGACGGTACACC
>DAIDJG010000099.1 GCA_027451445.1 Singulisphaera sp. | reverse complement strand
GTCGTTGTGGACAGGATCGCTTCCCCCCGAGCGTTCGTGAACGTAACGAGCACTCCGCCCACCGGATGCCCCGACCCGTCCTGCACCGCGCCGGTGACCTGCGACGTCGCGGTCACCAGGACAATGTTCTGCGTCGCGGGGTTGTTCCCCACGACCAGCCCGTCCACCTGTGCGATCGCGAGGCCCCCCGCCTGAACGATCAGGTCGTACGTCCCTGGCGCAACGTTCGGAATCGTGTAGACGCCACTCGAGTTCGTCGTTGCCGAGCCCACGAGCTGGTCCGTCGCCGGGTTGATCAGCGCGACCGCGGCCTGCCCGACCGCCGCGCCGCCCGGTCCGGTCGCCGTCCCGGAGACTGTTTGGCCCACCGTCAATACGATCGTCGACAGCGTCGTCGCCCCGGTCAAGTTGACCGACTGGCTCTGGAGCGCGAACCCCGCATGCTCGAACGTCACCACGTACTGCCCCGGAACCAGTCCGCCGACGGAGAACGATCCGTCCGCGCCTGTCGTCGCAACCTGCGCGAAGCCCAGTGTGTTGGCGAAGGCGGGGGAGACGCTCACCGACGCCCCGGCGAGCGGGTGCGAGCCCGAATCCTCGACGATGCCGGACAGCGCAAGCAGACCCAGCGTCAGCGTGGGTGCCTGGACGTTACTCGCCCCGGCCGTCACGCTCGACGATTCGGCCAGCCCCGCGCCGTTGGTCGCGACCAGAGTGTAGGAGCCAGGCGGGACTCCCTCGAACGTGTACGCGCCGCTATCGTCGGTCGGCGCGGACACGAGCACATTGCCGTTCTGCACAAGCGCGACCGACCCGCCGGCAACCGGCGTCGCGCCGTCGGAGTGTGCCACCTGGCCGGCCACGTTGACGCCCGCGAGTACGAAGTTCTCCGTCGCCTGGAGAGCGCCTGCGCTGAGCGTCGCGTTTTGCAGCTCCAGGCCCGGTGCGAACCCCACCGCGACGACGTATGTGCCGGGCGCCAGGTCGGTGAAGGCATACGTGCCGTCTGCCGCCGTCGAGTCGGACACCGCCGTGCCGTCGCTCGCCGTTGCCGTGACCGGAACGTTCCCGAGCGGGTTGCCCGAGCCGTCCTTGACCGTGCCCTGGATCGTGCCCGCGACCGGCAGCGCGAAGGTCTGGCTCAGCGCCTGGGCGGTCTGGAGCACGACCGTCTCGATGGTTTCAACAACCCCTTCCCCGCCGATGTCGAGCGAGTATGTCCCCTCCGCCAGGCCCAGGAAAGCACCTTTCCCGTTCGAATCGGCCGCGGTCTCGGCGACCGGAACGCCTCCCCTCAAGAGCTCGACGAACGCGTTCGGGACCGGCGCGCCGCTCGCGCTCGTGATCGTGAATGCAATGCTCGCCGCGGCCGCCAGAACGACGGTCGGGGCGGTCGTCGTCTGGCCCGCCGTCAGCGTCGCGTCGACGGTCGCCGGGCTGAACCCTGCGTCCTGCACGCTGATGGTCGCTGCGCCGGCGGGCAGGCCGCCGAAGGAGTAGTTCCCGTTCGCGTCCGTCTGCACCGTATGCGTTGCGCCTGTGGAGTCGGCCAGTGCCACGATGGCCTGGCTCACCCCCGCGCCGCCGCTCTGGACCTGACCCTGGAGTGTTGCCGCGGGCGCGAGCGTGAAGTTCTCGGCCGTCACGGCCTGCTCGTTCCCGACCGCGATCCCACCGATCGAGCTCGGAGCGAAGGCGGGATCCCCCACGCTCAGCGTGTACGCGTCGGCCGGGAGGCCCGTGATCGTGTAATCGCCGTTGGCGTCGGTCGTCGCGCTGAACGACGCCGCCCCGGTTCCCTGCGCCGTGACCGTGGCACCTGCGATCGGCCCACCGCCGGCCTGGTTGACGAGCGTCCCCGCAATGCTTCCCCCCGGCGTGACGGTGACGCTTACCCCGCTGAGACTCCCTCCCGCCGGAACCACGACCTGCACCGGCGACGAAAGCAGGTAGCCATCCACCGTCAGGTTGTATGTCCCCGCGGGCATGCCCGCGATCACAAAGCTGCCGTCGTTGAAGCTGACGACCGTGTCCCCCTGCGACTGGTCGGCCGTCGCGATCGAGACCGCAGCGTTTGCCAGGGGGTGAAGGGCATTGTTCAAGAAGATTTGCCCGGTGATTGCTCCATTGACGAGCGCGTTGGCGTCGCGGAGTGCCCTGGCGAACACGTCGGCACCGGATTCAAAGTTGCCGTTGCCCTGACCGGACCCTTGCGCGCCGATCTCCGTCGCGGTCCGGGCCAGCAACGTGACGAGCCCGCCGTAGGTTGGGCCGGCCTCAGTCTTGAACTCCTGGAAGATGGGGCCGAAGACCGCGCTTGTCGTGGCCGGAGGCTGGACCTGTTGCTCGAGCGTCGTGTAGTTGACCGGGTCGGTGCTGGTGGCCGTCTCTTCCGCGAGATTGACGTCGAGCGTCATCGCGCTGGCCGCGTTGGGGAGCGCCTGGAAAGAGATCTGGCCCGATTCGCCCGGGCGCAAGATGCCGGCGGGCCCGGTGGTGCTTGCCGCGATGAGCTGCAAGGAGACGGCGGTAAATGGGTCGCTCGGACTCAGCCGGAGCCCGGCCTGGCCGCCGCTGTCGAGCACCAGCAACGGGGCGATCATGTCCGTATCACCGGTGTTGCTGTAAGTGACGACCCCCATCGACGGACTATCGCCCGTCGCGATGCCGTTGGGAAACGAGATCTGCGCCTGGAACTGGCCTGCGGGTCCGGAGTTGACCGTGAACGCCGAGGCCAGGCTCGCCGTTTGCCCGCCGGAACTGACCTGGACGCCGTAAGTGCCAATCGCGAGCGTCGTGAGGTTGAAGGTCGCGTACGCCTGCGTGGGCGACGCGACGAAGACCGATTGGGCCGCGAGGCTCGCGCCACCCGCGCCGACAAGATTCGCCTGAAGGCCGTTCGCGAAGGCCGTACCCACGAGCGGTATCGTCACCTGCCCCGCGTTGCTGCCGGACGCCAGCCCCAGACCCGTAAGCGCAAGGACGGCGGTATTGGCCGTCAATGTGAACGAGGTTCCCGCACCGGCCGCCGGCTGGCCCTGGACCAGGATGTTATAGATGCCCGCCTGTTGCGCAAAGAACTCCAGGGGTTGCACCGCTTGCCCGGGGATCAGCGATTGCTGGTCGGCACTCGTGGCAGTCGGGAACGTGCCGAAGCTCTCGGCGAGCTGCGCAAAACCGGCGGCACTACTGTTTGCGGTCAGGCTCACCTCCTGGCCAGCCGAGAGGTTGAGCTGATAGTAAAGGCTCTGGCCGTTGGCGATCGTTCCCGACACCGGAGTGCCGAGCGTGAGTGCCGGCACGGTGAGAGGGATGGCCGCAGCGGACGCGAACGTACCATTAACGCGATTCGAGTCGGGAACCACCGCGCCGCTGTCGACCTGTACGATGACGAAGTACGACCCCGGCGCGAGCGCTGGGACGAAGCCGCCGGCCGTCTCCTGGTACGAGCCGCTTGCGGCGACGCCACCGTTGTGGGTGGTCTGTCCCAGCAGGACTGCGGAGGTGCCAAGCGTTGGGGTAGGGGAGAGATAGACTGAATCGGTCCACGACGTAACCGGCGTCGCCTGCGTGCCGAGGTTTTGCACCGTGAACATCACGGCCAGGTTCTGGCCGACGACCGCGCTGCTCGGCGTGATGTTCGTGATGCTCGTCGGCGCCAGGTTCGTCTGCGTCGCGACCGCATTGAGCGAGACCGAGCCTGCGCCCGGAACCGCCTGGAAGTAAGCCGTGGAGGTGCCGGGCAGATTCACCGCGCCGAACGCGCCGGACAGGCTAGCAGCGCTGAGCACGGAGAAAGTGTTGCCGACGGACGGCGCATAGCCGTTGACGAGCTGGGCCTGAAGCGTACCCCCGAGCGCGGCCGCACCGGTCGCCGAGAGCCGGCCGAACGAACTGCCGCCAAGTTGAATGTCAAGCGATCCGCCCGAGCCCTGTGTGTACGTTCCGTTGACCGTCAGGGTACTGACGGGTCCAAGAGTGATTGTGCCGTTATTCGTAAGCGCGGCCGCCGTGTTAAGTGTGGCACCGGCCAGAAGTTGCAGCGTGCCGGAGTTGGTGGCCAGCGAGGTCAGGTTTGAGAAACTCGCGCCTCCGCCCGAGAGGGTGACGTTGGCTTGATTCGCGCTGAGATTTCCGACCCCGCTCAGTGTCAGCGCTGCGCCCTGTGAGACGACCCAGGTACCGGCGGAGAGCGAGCCATTCTGAGCCTCGACCACATTCCCAGTTTGGGTCAGCGTACCGGCATCGACCTCGAACGTGCCGGTATTGTCCAGGTCCCAATTCATCGTGGTACTGGAGCTGCCGGCGGACTTGCGGAACGACCCCTGGTTCACGAACACTGGGTTGGGGGTCGATCCTCCTCCGCCGACTCCGAGTGTGGCGTCGGCCTGAAGCACATACGCCCCCCCGGACTCGTTCAACAGGGTCGAGCCTGGATCGAGGAGGAACGACCCTCCACCCGATTGATCGATCGTGCCCGAATTGTCGAGCAGGCCAGAACTCAACTCTTTGGTTTGCGTGCCAGCGAGGGTCAGCGAGCCCAGGTTCGTGATTGTGCCATTCGGGATGATCGTACCGCCGTTCCACTGGAAGAGGCCGGCGGGGAAATCAAACGTTGCGCCGGCGGGCCCGATGCTCAGATCGCCGCTGTTCAGAACCACGGCCCCTGCGCCGCTACCTTGATACGTGCCTTCGAGAGTGTTGTCAGCATCGGGGCTGCTCAGGTCGAGGAGGCTCCCCTGGGCCACGGTGAACGTGTCCCCTTCCTGGCCGGCCACACCGCCTCCGCTGAGCGGGATGGCCACCGTGCCGCTGGCGACATTGACGATGCCGCCGGCATGGACAAAGGTCAGTCCCACTGTGGTCGCGGACGTACCGGTTCCCGCGGTTTTCTCGAAGGTACCGGAATTGACGAACCTGGGCGTACCCGCCGGGCCGGCCTGCGCGCTCAGGCCGGCGTCGGACTGTAGGTCGAAAACACCGCCGGGCTCGTTCGCCAGCGTGGTACCCGGCGCGAGGGAGAGTCCGAGGGCGCTGGTCTGATTGATCGTCCCGCTGTTGTCGACGTTGACGCTCATGACGAACGCGCTGGTGGCCGAAGCGTCGGCAAGGGTGAGCGTGCCCGTGTTTGTGAGCGTCGACGACCCCTGAATCGCCCCACCCGACCAGGTGCTGTTGCCCGCGAGGGTCAAGCCCGAGCCGATCACGAGCGTGCCGCCGGTGAGGTTGAACCCGCCGTCAAGCGTCGCGCTGCCCAGGAGGGTCAGCGAGCCCCGCGTGACGTCGAGATTCGTGCCGGCTGCCGTGGTGAGCGTCTGGGCACCCTCCGTGTCGTTGACCGTGACGGTAATCCCCACCTGGCCGATCGTGACATCGTCGCCTGCGCCCGGGATTTTAGGCTGGCCGGTCGTGGTATCGAGCCAGTTCGACGCAACGTTCCAGTTACCGCTCGTCGCGACGTTCCACGCGACGGCGTCCAGAACGATTCGCTCCTCAAGAGCTTCGAAAAGCGGCCGGAACACGTGCCAGGCCGGCTTATCGCACAGCTTGAAGCGAGGGCGTTTCTCAGCGGACAACCCGCCGAGCGAACAGACGCGTTTGCGGCGATTTCGAAGTGAGGACATGGATGAGCCTCCGAGCAAGCCATTTCATAGATTACGCTTAAATGGGGGGAGGAGGTCTCGGTCATCAGTCGTAAACAAATTGACTCTACCATAGCAGATAGGCCACAGGAACTTGTGCGGAAAACTCAAGAAAACTTCAAACGGTGATCGTGTTCGGCGGAGTGCGTCGCGTTTCGAACTGAAAAGGGCCGGTCGAATTTGGTACCGAACTCCAAAGAGCCACAATCCCGACCGGTGCGTTCATCTCCGATGCCCACATGAGGAACTCGGACCAAACGGCACTCCCAAAAAAACGACGGCTCGCGAGGAGTGATCTCATTCCTCGCGAGCCGTTCTTTGTGAGGTTACAACTGCGAATTCGCCGTCTGCTTAGGCAAACAGCCGCGTCACCGCCTCCGCCTTCACCAACTCGCGCGGTTGGTTCAGGTGGTTGAGGACGATCGTGCCCGGATCGATGCCGAAGGCGTGGTAGATCGTCGCGAGCAGCTCGCCTGGATGCACGGGGTCTTCGAGCGGGGCAGAGCCCGTCTTGTCCGACTTGCCGTGCACGTGGCCGCGGCGGGTGCCCGCGCCGGCAATCACGCCGGTGTAGCAGTACGGCCAGTGGTCGCGGCCGTCGGCACTGTTGCCGTTGCCCGAGGTGCTCACGCCCTTCTGCGGGCTCCGGCCGAATTCGCCGATCGCCACCACAAGCGTCTCGTTCAAAAGCCCGCGCTGATCGAGGTCCGTGATCAAGCCGGACAATCCCGCGTCGAGCATCGGGCCCGACTGGGTCTTCATCCGCTTCGTCAGGTCGACGTGGTGGTCCCACGAGTGGTTGTCGGAGTTGGCGACCTTCGGCCACACCACCTCGACGACCCGCGTGCCCGCCTCGACCAACCGCCGAGCCAGCAAGCAACTCTGGCCGAACGTGTTGCGCCCGTACATATCGCGCGTCTTGATCGACTCCTGCTCGAGGTTGAACGCCTCGCGCGCCCGGCCCGACACCACCAGGCTCAAGGCTCGATCGTAGTATTCGTCAAGATGGAAGTCGGCCACAGCCTTGTCGATATCTTTCATGCCTTCGAGCAACGCGTCGCGCAGCTTCGCCCGGCGTTCGAGCCGCAGTGAGAACACCTCGGGCCGGAGCTTCAAGTCCTCGATCTTGATCCGGTCCATCTTGTTCAGGTCCATGTCGTCGCCGTCCGGGTACAGCGTGTACGGGTCGAACGCCTTCCCCAGGAACCCCGCGCTCCCGCCTTTGCCGACCACGTTGCTCTCTTGCAACGGCCGGGGCAGCATCACGAACGGCAGCATCGGCTCGGTCGCCGGACGGAGCCGGATCAGGTTCGAGCCGAAGTTCGGGAAGTCCTTCGGGCTCGGCGGCTCGAGCTGACCCGACGGGCTCACCTTGTCGGTCGTGTAGCCCGTCATCATCTGGTAGATGGCCGCCGTGTGGTTGAACAACCCATTCGGCGTGTAGCTCATCGACCGGATCATCGTGAACTTGTCATTGATCTGTGCAAGCTTGGGCAAGTTCTCGGTGAACATCGTGCCCGGCAGCTTGGTCTGGATCGCGTTGAACGCACTCTTGACGTTGTCCGGAACGTTGTCCTTCGGATCCCACAGGTCGAGGTGGCTGGGACCACCCTGGAGGTAGACCATGATGATGCTCTTGGCCTTCCCCCAGCC
>DAIDJG010000098.1 GCA_027451445.1 Singulisphaera sp. | reverse complement strand
CTGTCCCGGTTTTCCGGCGGAGCGGGAAGCGAGAAATGGGGACTGACTCCGAGTCTTCGAGGTGCCTGTCCCCGTTTTCCGGCGGAGCGGGAAGCGAGAAATGGGGACAGGCACCGTCCGAAGACGTCCGGAGCCAGTCCCCATTTCTCGCTTCCCGCCCTATTGGGACAGACTCTCAGTTGCTGCGCGGACGCGTTTGTTCCCAGCGTGTCTGACCTTGTGGTTTGGGACGGTTGCAGTCTACCTTACGAGGAGGTGAAGACGCCGTACAACCTTGGCGCGAAGCGCTTAACGAGTCATCGCAGCCAAGCCCTCGAGGTACCCCCATGGCGAACGAATCAAAGCTCAACAAGCCCTGGTTGATCGCTGGATGGCCGGGAATGGGTCACGTCGCGATCACGGGCGGCTACTACCTGATGGCGAAACTCGGCATGCACTTGCTTGCAGAGTTTTCGACCGACGAACTGTTCGACGTCGAACATGTCGAGGTCAAGGACGGACTGATCCGCACCGGGCACCTCCCGCGCAACCGTTGCTTCGTATGGAACGACCCTGACGGCAAGCATGACATCATCGTCTTCATCGGTGAGGCTCAGCCCGCTCGGGGGAAGTACCCGTTCTGCCAGAAGCTCATCGAGTTCGCGCTGGAACTCGGAGTCGAGCGCGTCTTTACCTTTGCCGCCATGGCGACGAACATGCATCCCGAACACGTCTCTCGAGTCTTCGGCGCCGCGACGGACGAAGCCACCCTCGAGGAGCTCAAACAACTGCACCTGGAGATCCTCGAAGACGGCCAGATCGGCGGTTTGAACGGTGTGCTTCTGGGCGTCGCCGCCGAAAAAGGACTCCGAGGCGCCTGCCTCCTGGGAGAAATGCCCCAGATTTTCGCCCAGGTGCCGTTTCCCAAAGCCGCTCTGGCCGTTCTCGAGGTGTTCACAAAAACGGCGGGCATTACCCTCGATTTCACCGAACTCGCCGAGCAATCCCGAGAGATGGAGCGGCAGCTTGGCGCATTGCTGGCACAGGTTGAGCACACGTTTGAGGCGCAATCGTCCGGCGAAGAGGAAGCGATCCGCAGCGAGCCCGTCGAGGAAGAACGCATCAGCCCCGAAGATCGCGCGAGGCTCGAGAAGCTGTTCGAGCAAGCCAAGCAGGACCGCTCCAGCGCCTACGAGCTCAAGCGGGAACTCGATCGCCTCGGCGTCTATCGCGAGTACGAGGATCGCTTCCTCGATCTGTTCAAGAAGCCGGAGTAACGCAGTCGTGTGAGACCCTCTGAACATCGAATTGTCATAGCCGGACGCGTTGCCAAGACCCGGGGGTTTGTCGTACTCTGAACCCCTGGGCCGCCTCGTCGCGCGACACACCTTACGACTCCCTGCCCCGGATTGCTGGATCTATGCTGCGTTATTTCCTCGTACTGGCCGTCACGGACGGTTCGCTTCTGGTCGCGAGTTTCGTGCTGGGCCTGCTGGCCACCGGTGAGCACCAACAGCCAAACTCCGTCTGGCGCGGGGTGCACGTATTGTTCGCGATCTTGAGCACGCTTGCGACCCTCGCGGTCCACTCGATCGTTTACACGTATTTTGTGGCGACCGGGAAGTGGGCCAAGGAAGTCGTGCACGTCTACCAACTGCCCGAGTGGATCAACGACCAGGCGAAGAAGAACAAACGGAAGGCCTTCCGGTTTGCGCTTTGGAGCATGACGGTCATCGCGATCGCGGCCTGGTTGGGGGGCGCGGCGCACACGAGGGCAGGGGCGGCCTGGCCGCTCTGGCATCTCGGAGCCGCTGCGCTGGCGATCGCGTTCAACTTCGGCGCGTTTGCGGTCGAGTACGCCGTGATCCTCATCCACGCCCGGCTCTTGATGGAGGTCAAATCGCGGGCCGACAGCCTGCGTGCGGAGCGCTACGGTGCTTCGACAACGGCGACGGCCGAGACGAATTGAGAGATCCTAACAAACGGGGGACTGGCTCCGAGTCTTCGAGGTGCCTGTCCCCGTTTTGTTAGGGCAAGACGCCCCGCTTCGTGCTTGAGGAGACCCGACGCTGATGTCGCCGCTTGGAGTCATCGTCTTGATCGTCCTGGTGGACCTGCTTGGGTTCACCCTGGTGATGCCGCTACTGGCCCCGTTCGCGAAAGAGTATCACTTCAGCGGTCTGCAGATCGGTCTCTTATTCGCGGCGTACCCGCTCTGCCAACTGGTCGCCGGCCCGATTCTCGGCGCGCTCAGCGACCGCTATGGACGCAGGCCGGTTTTGATCTTCAGCCAGGCGGGAACGGCGGTCTCATTTCTCATCCTCGGCCTGTCCAGCCAGTTCTGGATCATGCTGCTCGCGCGCATGCTCGATGGCGCATCGGGCGGCAACATTCTGGTGGCGCAGGCGTACGTCGCCGACGTCACCAAACCCGAGCATCGTGCCCGCAGCATGGGGCTGATCGGCATGGCGTTCGGACTCGGGTTTGTGCTCGGGCCTCTTCTCGGTGGATTGCTCTTATCGTTGCCGATTGCGCCGGACTGGAAGCTGCGCGTGCCGTTTCTTGTGGCCGCGGGTTTTTCGACCGTCGCGTGGGTGCTCGTGCTGACACGGTTGCCCGAGTCGCCCACGCACCAACACGCGCGGGTCTTGAGTCTCCGCGGGCTGGCCGACACGGCGACCCTGCCTGGTGTCGGAACCCTCGTGCTGATCGGCGGGCTCGTGGTGCTCGGCTTCGCGGCGTTGGAAGGGACGTTTGCCTTGTTCCTCCAGGGTCGCCTAGGGTGGACACCTCGGGGAGCGGCTTTCGGGTTTGCGTTTCTGGGCTTCGTCAGCGCGGCGGTGCAGGGGGGGTTGATCCGCCGCCTCGTACCCAAGTTTGGAGAGGCGCGGTTGATCATCGCCGGCATCGGCATCGTCGCTGTCGGCTTCGCCGCACTGGCCCTCGTGCAGAACTGGCCCGCGCTACTGGGTGCGACGCTGATCGTGGGTGTGGGGCAGGGGCTCGCGAGCCCCTCCGTCGCCGGATTGCTTTCGCGAATCACGCCCGCTCAAGAGCAAGGGGCCGTGTTCGGCGTGTTTTCCTCGGTACAGACGCTGGCACGAATGATCAATTACGTGCTTGCGAACCTTCTGCTCGCGAACCAAAACACCGCGGCGCCATTCTGGGAAGCCAGTGTCATCGCCTTGATCGCGCTGGTGGTCGCCGTGCTCACCGTCCCTCGGCTCCAGGTCTTGGAACCGCGCGCCGAGGAGGCCGTGGCAGGACATTCGGGATGAGTGAGCACCAACCGAGCTCTCTGCTCGGCGTCACGGTTCGTCGAGGTATTTGCCGAGTGCATCGCGATCGAGGAACAGGGGGCTCGTGACTACCCTGCGCACGCTTTCGGGGCGGGTGATCACAACTTCGACGGCTTCGGGCAATGCTTCGGGCCGCGGCAGGAACAACGGAAGCAGAAACTCCGGGTGACGTGCGAGCAGGCCTAACAATCGAAACGCCTCCGGATGCTCGTCGCGCAAGGTGGCGAGCGCCTGCGCAGGCTGTGTGGCATTGGCGCCCGGATCCGGGTTAGCGGCGATCATTCGGCGTAGCGCGTGCCTCGCCAACTCGGGGTCGCGTCGTGCCCAATCAAGCAGAGGCTTGTCGTCGGCCAGGAAACGGGCCGAAGCGAGAAGACCATCGGGATCGCGTCGTGCCCAGTCGAAGACCGATTCGTTCAGGATCGGCGGCGCGACTCGTGAAAGCCCTTCGCCCCATAATCGCGCCAGCGGCGCGAAACGCCGAGCCCAGGCCGGCGCGGGATGCAGCTCCAGAGGAGCGCTGGGCTTAGCCTCGACAAGGCAATGAAGCAACCACGCTCGAGAGACTGCGACAGGATCGGCCACGGTTGCAACGCGCACTCCGCCGAGTTGATGAGGCCGACGCGCATACCACGGTTTCATCGCGAACAAGAGCCGGGTGAACGTCGAGGCCTTGGAGTCCTGGCTCAACAGCCACACATAAGGGATCTCCGTGAGGTTCGCCGTGTCGAGAACGAGATCGCGACGAAGCTGACCTAGCGCCTGAAGGTCGAGGAACGTATCGAGTGGCGTCAAATCGTTCAGTAGAAGGATGATAGCATTCCGCGGGAGTTCCTGATTGAGCTCGTTTAGCGTCTGGGCGTTGAAGGCATCGTACCAGTAGGTGAGTTCGTATCCGCGCTTCCACGCGCCCTTTGGGCCACCGATCAACTCGTTGTAGTACGAGAGTTCGAAGGGATGGATCGCAACGAGCTGCAAGGCTGCGGGGACGAGGACTAGGGCTGAGACAATCGCGCGAGCCCAGACGGCAATATGGCGTCGGGCAGCATCCGTAAGCTGGGAAACTTCATAACTCCCCCCCTTGGGTAGGGGGGGTGGGGATTGGCCGTCCGCTGGGTCCAGTTCGGACGCGAACGACTCTCCTGCGCTGAGCCGTTGAGTGGCAACGGGACTACCTGATTGCGTGCGCTGACTCCCCACCCCCCCTACCCCCCCTTCCCAAGGGGGGGAGTTTAATTCGTCTGTCCCTCGGGAAGGGGACAGCACGCAGTCGGCAGACCTTATCGAACGCCGAACACTGACGCGTCGCCACGAGCTACCGAGCCGATCCGCGAGCCAAATCGTCCCCCAACCCACGAACGCTGCCAGAAAGAAGAATGTGGGCAAAAAGAGCCGCACGCCATCGTGCGCGGGGGTATTGAACATCCGCAGGATCGGTAATGTTACCATGTGCAGGAGAAAGTAAATCGGCAGGTGATCACGTCGCACTCGAGCCAGTTGGGCAACCAATCCCAACGCGGCGGCGGCAAGCAAGGTCGCCGGAACGGTAATGGCAATGAGCACCCAGGCGTTGTGCCAGGGGAGGCTGAAGTTGTAAATCTCGCCCTGATAAAGGATTCGGATATCCGGCAGGGCCCCTTTACGGTCCTTGTTCAGCATGTAGTAATGAGCCAGGTGCGGAAGGGTCAGGCGCCACCAGGCGGGGTTGCCCAGCCAGCCGACGAGCGGCGCGAACGCAAGGATGGCCGTCCAGGTTTCGAGGGCGGGCCGCTCGACACCCCAGACTGAGCTGTTGCGAAAGATACGGCCGAGGATCCGCCGGATGACCCAAACCAGAGCGGGCACGGCCAGAATGGCACCCGGAATGGCGCTGGAAAGCGGATTGTGAAACAATTGGGCGTATTTCGGCGGTGGAAGGTGGTGTGTCAGGCGGAGGAGTTCGACGAAGGCCACCGCGAGTGGAATGAGCATCATGGTCGTCGTCGCGATGCCGTCAACCCAATCACCTCGACGGCCTGGCAACGCGAACGCGCGAGGAAGGTGGAAGAGAACCAACCACCCCACGATGGGACCAAGCACCAGCACCGCGCCCATCTTTTCGACAAACGCAAGACCGAGCAGAAAGCCCACAGCAACCCGCCATCGCAGAGCTCCCGGTTCATGGATTCCCTTCCAAAAGGCCAGCGACGTTGCGGCCCAAAGCAAGAGCCCAGGGGCGTCCGTGCCTGCGATGTGACCGTCGCCGTAGACCCGAGGCATGCACAGGAGCGCACCGGCCATCACACCGCCGACCCACGCACCATAACGCCGAGCCAGGAAGCCAAATCCCAGGACAATTGTTAATGCATATTCAAACACCGAAGCCAGCCGCCGCGACGGAATGTCCTTCACCCAACGACCAAACAGAGCGTGGGTGGCCAGGTTCAACTGACCGGCGAGCGGCGGGTGGAAGTTGCGACCGAAGCGACCGTATGGCCAGTAGTAGAGGAGCATATCGGGAGTACAAAGCGCCGTCAGGTCGGCCACGGTGCGCGCTTGGCCCAGGCGTTCCCACCACTGCGCTGACATGATCTGGCTGTACCGGTAGGCCGGTTCGTCCCAGGTGAGTCCGATATCACCCGTTGTGGGCAACGTGGCCAAAAGCACCACGAGCAGCACCAACCCGCTAGCCATCCACCAGCGTGCACCAGTTAATCGCACGGGCGCCGAGGGATCAAGGTTCCCTTCCCGCACCGGTGTGTCAGGTTCTCGAGGCACCATAACGACCTGCGGGAGAGGTGGTTCGATAAGTCCAAGTCAACAGAGCGCACCGCCTCGACACAGACCACACGCGCTCGGAATGGTTCCTTAACCATTGTTTCAGTGATCGCGCGCGCTTGTAAACTCCGAGCCGCCCAGGCCTCGAAAAAGGGACGTCCCAATCCGACGCCATCGTCGGGAACCGCGTTGGACCGTAACGATTATTCCGCCCTTTAGTTTTACCGAAACTTCCCAGATTGAAAAAAGATCTAGCATTCGTAACGATTTCCCTTATCCTATGGAATGTGTGAGAAGGCGGCCGACGGCCGTCCTCGACACGTCCAGGGTCTAGGACCTCGTGTGAGGCCTGACGTTTGAGCCGATTGACCAGGAGAAGACAACATGCGACGACACCTGTTGGCCGTGGCCGTTCTCGGCCTGTTTGCCTCGCTCTTGGCGAGCGACGCCCGCGCCTGCTGCCACAAGCGGACGAGATGCGCCCAGCCTTGCGCAGCACCGGTCGCTTGCGCAGCCCCGGCCCCTTGCGCGCCGGCTCCTTGCGCACCCGCCCCCTGCGCCCCGCGCAAGCACTGCTTCAACTTCGGTGGCATGAAGTGCTTCAAGGGCTTTAGCCTCTGCCACAAACGGCAGGCGTGTGCCCCGGTCGTCTACGCCGCCCCGTGCGCGGCTCCGGTTGGTGTGATGCCCTCCGGCCAGGTTCCTTCCGCCCAGGCGGCCCCCCAGAGCTGATGTTGAAATAACGGGATATCGCCAGAGGCGGCAAAACGACGCGGCAGCGGTCCTGATCTCCAACATGATCGGACCGCCGTCGCGTTTTGTTTTTGACGAGACCGCCGGCGACTCAGAGTGTGTCCCAATAGTGCGAGAAGCGTGGAAATGGGGACTGGCTCCGGACGCCTTCGTCCGGAGCCAGTCCCCATTTCCACGCTTCTCGCTCCGCCGGAAAAGGGGGACAGGCACCTCGAAGACTCGGAGCCAGTCCCCCTTTTCCGGCTCCGCTTCACTTCCGGGACAGACTCTCAGTGCTTAGGGAGGAGGGCTCCCGGGAAAATCCAGAGGAGCGGCACACCCAGTTTCCGGACGACATAGGCCGGCTTACCCCCTGCGACGAGGGCGCGATCCAGCGGCAGGAACGCTCCCGGACGGTTTTGCACCACGTACCAGGCAATCTGCACTGGAGCTTGCGAACGGACCAGGTCCGCTTTGAGCTTTCCCGTCTGGCGCAGGTAGAACCACGATGTTGGATTCGTTGCAAACAAGACTTTCTCATCGGCCGCGGTGTGCTGATTGAGCCAAGCCAAGGCGTCGTCGGAGAGCGCATCCCAGTAGTACGTCGGCTCCATGCCGAGTCGAGTGGCGCCCGGTAATCCACCCACAACCGGACTGTAATAGGAGAGCGGAACAGGCATCATCATCGCGATGCCGAGCGCACCTTCGGCCAAAGCGATCATCACCACGGCTTTGCCCAATCGGCCGAGTTCCTCCACCGCCGAGGCCGCTCCCAGCCCCGCCACCAGCGCCAGGATGCCAAACGCGGGCAGGAATTGTCGCACCCCATCATGGCCCGGAGTGTGTGGCAACGCCCGTAGCACGAGCAGAAACACCCAGTGTCCCACCGCCAATATGCCAAAGGGCTCCGCCCGCCAGCGCCTGAGTGAGCGCAAGACGCCTGCGACCGCAAGCGCCAGGAACCCGATCGGGGTCACGAAGACCGTCCAGACCACGGTGTTGTACCAGGGCAGCGAACCGTTTGGGGTCTCGTAGATTCTCCCCAGGAACATCGTCTTGATCCTGATGCTTGACGCGCGGTTCAGGTTTGAGTGGAAGAACCGTACGACTCCGCCCAGCGGATCGCCCCACCAGGGCGGGTTCAACGCGTAAAGCAACACCACCGCCACGACGGCGCCGACAAGCAGCGTGAACAACGCCCGGCGATCGCGATAGAGGATCGTCCAGACGATGAAGGGAAGCGGCAGGAACCACCCGGTCAGCTTGGTATCCGCCGCGCAGCCCACAACGAGGCCAAACACGACCACCCACGGCCAGCGTGGCCATCGCGGCCGTTCCGATGCTTCCACGGCCTTCGCAAACGCGAGGATGGACACCGCCCACAGGCCCGAAAGCAGCGCGTCGTAGGTCGCATAGTGCCCATGGCCGAACAGCCGAGGCTGCAAGACCCAGGCGCCCGCAGTCAAGGCCCCTGCCCAGGGCCCCCAACGCATTGCGGCAAACGCGAAGAGCAATCCGGCCGTCATGCTGAATATCAGGATTGGCCCAAGTCGTGCGCGTTCCAAGACGGGCCACGAGGGCGTAAGCACATCACCCACCAGACCAACGAGCGCATAAAACGGTGGATGCCCGTGGGGTTCCTCGCGCGCAAACGGCCAGAACCACGCCAGCAGGTCGCGATCGAAGAGCAACTTGGCGCGCGTATCCAGCCGGTCCGGCGCCGGAGGCTTCTCGTTGCGCCGGCGCTCCACCAACTCGGGATTCGGTGGTTTCCACTGGCTGGCGAACTCAGCGGGGTTCTTGAGCCCAGTGAACCAGGCGCGCAAGGCCGCCTCGCGCCCCAGGGTATACCCCTCGTCCCAGACGATCGCCAGGCGAGGTTCTGTGGCCAGCATCAGCACCGCGGTCGCAACGGCAATGGCCAAACCCGCCGCGCGGAGCTTCCAGGGGCGAGAGAGCGTCATCCGGAGGCTCGGTTTTGGGTGCGGATCAAGCCTCGACCGTGGCGAGCGCGTGGTTCGTGCCGGCCAGGGTCGCGGGAGCGCCGACCGTACGGATCAGCGCGTTCTCGTTGCAGCTCGGGAAGAGCGGACAGCGCACACACTCGTTCCAGATCTTGTGCGGCAGGTCGGCCTTGTCGATCCGCTGGTAGCCGCACTTCTCGAAGAATTCGGCGACGTACGTGAGTGTAAAAACGCTTTGGATCTCCAGCTCGCGTGCTGCGTTCCAGCAGGCGTCGACGAGCATCCTTCCCACCCCTCGCCCCTGCGCAGACTCTGCCACCGCCAGGCACTTGAGCTCGGCAAGATCTTGCCAGAACACGTGCAAGGCGGCACAGCCGATCACCACGCCGTCGTCGTCGGTCACCACGAGGAACTCGCGGATTGACTCGTACAACTCTCCCAACGAACGGCGGATCATCAACCTCCGATCGGCAAACGTGCGGATCAGGTCACAAATGGCCGGCACGTCACCAACGCGAGCGGGACGGATGTTCAACCGAGGGACCCCCAAACCCCGGATGTGAATCCGGGCGTTCTTGCCTTGGCCCTGCGAACACCCGGTCCCCGCCAGGCGCTCCAGGGCGAACGCAACATTGTAGATCTACGCACAAGGGAATCAAGGTCACGACCGTGGGAAACCCCGGTCGTTCGGTCGGTCGTGTTTCTTCGCCAACGCCGAGGCTCTAAAACTCCGGCTGTGCGGGCAAATCGGCCTGTGCGGTCGTCTGAACCGGACTCGGCGACCGGCGTCTGGGCAACACGCGCTCGGCATAGAAGCGTTCCATGTGCCGGTAGTCCGGCCCGTGGTTCGCTGCGCGCAGGCCAAACGTGCGGTTGATCTCGTCGAACGCGTCTTCCAATGTCCAGCCGCACACCTGCGTCCGGTAGGCAATCTGGACCATCGTAGCGCGGTTGATGCCGTGGTGACAGTGGAAGTAGACCGGCTGATTCGCCGGGTCGGCCACGATTGCCGCGGCTTCCTCCAGCCGGTCGGAGATCGCTTCTTCGTCGCCGAGGGTACGATCATCGACGATCGGCAGATGGACCCAGCGAACGCCGAGTTCTTGCGCAAGGGCTCGCTCGCGGACGGCCAGCGGATGACTGGACGGGTGCGCCAGCGCGACGATCGTCTTGATATGGTGCTCGCGCACAATGCGGCGCATCGGCCAGGGTTGCTGCCACGCGCCTCGGAAGATCTTCCCCGGCTCAATCTCGCCAAACCGATCGGCAAAGACGTAGTCGTGTCCATGCCGCCAGAGTTGCTGGCAAGCCACCATCACCAGGGCCAAACATAAACCCCGGCGCAGCCAAACACGGCGAACGGACATCGGCAAAGCACTCCGAGCGGTCCGAGGGAAAAGTTCCTGCCCGATTCGCGATCATGGACGTGTGTCGTCTTGGGAGGTCGCGGATCGTAACAGAGGCCGTCTGACCCGGCAAGGGCGGTCGTCCCTCACAACTTCGCCCTAACCCTATCATCGGAACGATCGCGCGTCCGGGTGAAAAATGGATCTGCCGCGCACAGGTTGGTCTCGCCAGAAGACGAAGATTCCCTAGAATCGTCACCGCTTCCCTCTGACGATGGATGGGGTTGCGCTCTGACAGCGGACCGAGGTCAAGGATGACAACACGACGCGCCCTCTGGGGATTGATCGCCGTCTCGACGCTACTCCACCTGCTCTGGGCCGCCAGCATGGGGCCGGGCAACGACGAGGCGTACCACTACCTCTTCACAGTCCACCGCGACTGGAGCTACTTCGATCACCCCCCGATGCTCGCGCTGGTAGAAGCATTCGGGATCCTCGCGAGCGGCGGCACCGTTTCGGCCCTCACACTCCGACTCGGCTTCGTCGTCATGTTTGCCGGTTCGACGTGGCTCATGGCACGCCTGACCGAGCGATTCTACGGCCCCAAGGCCGGTGTACTCGCGGCTTTCGCGCTCAACGTGACGGCGTACCACGGACTCGCGGCCAGCACGTTTGCACTCCCCGACGGGCCGCTGCTGTTCTTCTGGCTCTTGACGCTCGAACGCGTATCGGCGGCGCTCGATGCGCCGGAGAAGCTAGGACCCTGGATCGGCGTCGGTCTGGCCTGGGGTGGAGCACTGCTGAGCAAGTATCACGCAGTCTTCCTCCCAGCGGGCGTATTGCTCTACATCGTCCTCGACCCCTCGGCACGTTCCGTTCTCCGCCGGCCAGGACCGTACGTCGCGGCCCTTCTGGGGCTGTTGCTCTTCACGCCTGTCATCTGGTGGAACGCAACACACGACTGGGCGTCGTTCGCGTTCCAGGGAGGACGAGCGATTGGAGCGCTGCGGTTCCAGCCGGCAAGCCTGGGCCTTTATCTGCTGGGGCAGCTCGCTTACCTCTGTCCCTGGGTTTGGCTCGGGCTCGTGACAATCCTGGTGCGCCGAGGGCTGCGGCTGTTCGAAGATGCCCACGACCGTTTTTTGATCTGTCAGTCCGTGGTGCCGCTCGCCCTGTTCACGGCCGTCGCCTGTATACGGACCGTGCTACCGCACTGGACGCTCGTCGGATTCCTCGCGCTGTTCCCGATGCTCGGCCGGCGCTGGGCTGAGCGACTGGAAGCGAACCCGATCCGAGGCCGGCGACGGATTATGCTCATGGCGTGCGTCCCCATGCTCGTCGGCGTCCTCGCGATCGTCGAAGCGCGGACGGGTTTCTTGCTAAACGGCCGGCCCGGTGGAATTGGGCTGCTCAAGGCCGCGCGCGACCCGACCGTTGACATGACCGGTTGGGTCGAGGTCGCCGATGAGCTCAAACGCCGCGGCCTGCTTGACCGGCCAAACCTTTTCCTCTTCACGAGCACCTGGTACCACAGCGGTCAGCTCGCGTTTGCAACCCGCAAGTCATCCACGCCGGTCCTTTGTTACAGCCCGAACGACCGACGCAGTTTCGCCTTTTGGGGTCGGCCCGAGGACCGCGTCGGCAACGATGCGATCCTGGTCTCCGTGAATTCGCGGATGAACGAACCCAACGGCTTTCGGCATTGGTTCGCGTCGATTGAGCCAATGGGCGAGTTCAAGGTGACTCGAGGCGGGGCCACCATTCGCACGATCCACCTCTACCACTGCACACACCAGCTCAAGCCGTTCACGCCGGAAGGTGAGCGGCCAGCCGCATCGGAACGCACCGTGGCGGACCATCCGCCAATCGACACTCCTCCCTATCGTCGTTGACCCGATACGGCGACGAACTGCTCGTGCGTCCACCTTCCGAGTTGCGGTAGAATGAGCGGAACGGTTGGGGCGACTGGTCGGTTGAGGGCAGGTTTTTCATGGATCACGAGGCAGTTAGCGCACTGGAGCGCCCGCAGGGGCCGATCTCGAAGGTGGTCGGCCTCTATCAGACGTTCCTGAGACGCACGTTCGAACACTTTTTTCCCGACTCCCTCCTCGAGTCGGTGGGAGACCGGACCGCGATCGTCTGGGAAGACTCCGTGCGCGAAGAGCACTACCGGCTCGCTGACGATCCGGACGGACTGGGCGTGGTGCTCGACTGGTTTCGCACCCGCTACACGCTCCAACCGGGAAGTCCGACGCCGTTTCTGCCCGCAGAGCGCCGGCTCATCGAGATCATCGTGCGAACGCTCGACCTTCGGTTCCGGGGGCTCTTCGACCTCGATATCGGCCACCGGGCTGAACGGTTTCATTACGTCCTGGAAGACCTGATTATCACCGAATACCTGAACCCTGCCGATCCATTTCGCGTTCCTGCCGTGCTCGAGGCCCTGCGCGTGGCGGCGCTCTCGACGTATGAGAACCGGCGGGTTTCGATGGCGGCGCTGTTGCTCGGGACCCAGAACGACCCGGCCATTCCCGAATGGACGAACCCGGAAGGCGCCCCTCGGTTCAACATGCGGCTGACGGGAATCAAGGGCTTTCATCGTCTGTGCGACGGTCTGCGTACGGCGATGGTCGTGGACCGACAGGGCGAGTTGGGCCGGATCGTCGACATCGAGCGCTGGGCGGGGCGTACGCAAGGGCCGAGCACCGTGATTGACCCCTGCCCTCGCGCTTACACGTCTCACGCACGGGCGACGCGCACGGGGGGACACGTCTGCATCGTGCTAACGCCTTCACAGGAGATCAAGGTGTTCGCGCGCGGAACGATGATGTTCTCCTTCAGTGATGCCCGCTGGAGACTGCTGGACATTCCCACCAAGTTCGCAGTCTGGTGCCGGGCGATCAGCACGTCCTGTCCGAGCGACCTCGCCCTCAAGCTATTCCAGGCGGCGCTCAACCTGGCCGAAGACCGTAAGGGTGCGCTTTTCGTCGTGCTTCGCGACCCCGCCGTCTCCGCCCCCCAACTGATCGCACCAGCCGACCGCATCAGCGAGGAGATCGTCGCCGACGACCCGCAGGACCCGGAAAACCTCTCACCCCGCCTGTCGAAGCGCGTGCTCCACCACGTCGTCCGCGGGCGGAACATGAGCAATCTCGACGCGACCGAGCTCGAGGCCCTGGCCGGCATTGACGGCGCGGTCGTCACCGACCTGAACGGCCATCTTCACACGTTCGGCGCCATCCTTCGGATTCAGCCCGAGGCGCTCAAGATCGCCCGCGCGGTTGAAGGCGCGCGCACGCTCGCAGCGCTGGCGGCTTCGTATCACGGTCCCATCCTCAAGGTGAGCGAGGATGGAGTCCTCACCATGTTCCTCGGAGGGCGGCGCGTGTGGGAGCTCTAAAACCACTCGCACCGTTTCGTCCAACCCAAGCCGGGCCGTCTTCAGCTTGAGTGGCTTTCGCGCGCTGCGCGTCTTCGACGCGCCCGAGACCATTTCATGCATGGGATCGGCATATTTCTGGGAGGGCGAGGCTCCGTCCGAGCCAGCCTTGTTCGGAGGACGAGTCTTCGAGTCCTCCGAACACCGCGTGTGTTAACGCGGCCCCCTCGGCGACACGCGATGATCCATCGGCTCGAAGACTCGCCATTGGATCAAGGCTGGCTCGGACGGAGCCTCGCCCTCCCGAGTGAGCGCAACGCACGCGAAAACCGCTCGAACTGAACGCCACGATCTTGCTCAGCGCGCTTCAAATCGTCTCCATAATTTTCTGAAGCGTTTCGCGCGACGGCCTCAGCGCCTCCAGCGGCAGGCGCGACAGTGGCGTCTCCACCATGTTCTGCATCGTCACGAAATCCGGCCGATCCGGCGCCACGTACATGAGACCGGTCAGGAATTCGCCCCGCTCGTTACTCTCCATCAAGAGGCTCGTGGCCGACTTGCGGTCGGTCACCTTGAGCTCGTCGTGTCGCAAGGCGCGGAGCGTGATCCACGACCCGTCGTGGAGCTGGACATTGGTCGTTTCCCCGGCCTTCTGCTCCACCTCGATCTCGGGGAGCCGGCGCACGAAGCCGACCTCCTGGAGCGGTTCCTCGTGAGCCTTGGCCCAGTCCCAACTCTTTGTGGAGCTCGAGAAATCGTTGAACGTCACGCACGGGCTGATGATATCGAGAAACGAGAGCCCCTTGTGCGTGAGGGCCGCCTTGAGCAGCGGCAGGAGTTGCTTCTTGTCGCCCGCGAACGAACGAGCCACGAACGTGGCGCCCCCCATGATCGCTTCGAGACAAAGGTCAAACGGCGGAATCGTGTTCTGCTCACCGGTTTCGCGCCGCAAGGGGGCCTTCAGGTCGGCCGTCGCCGAGAACTGCCCTTTGGTCAAGCCGTAACAGCCGTTGTTCTCGACGATGTAAACCAACGGCAAATTCCGCCGGCACGCGTGCTTGAACTGCCCCATCCCGATGTTCGCGGTGTCACCGTCGCCGCTGATACCGATGCTCAAGAGCTTTCGGTTCGCCAGCGCAGCACCCGTCGCCACCGACGGCATGCGGCCGTGCAGTGCGTTGAACCCGTGGCTGTACTGCAGGAAGTACGCGGGCGTCTTGCTCGAACAGCCGATCCCGCTGAACTTCACCGTATTGTAGGGGTTCACGCCGACCGCCTTGCACGCCTCGATCAGGTAGCTCGTGATGCTGTTGTGCCCGCATCCCTTGCACAAGGTCGAAGGCAGCCCCGCAAACGCGAGTGTCGGCAACTCGAAACTGTGTCCGTTGCTTTGGACCAGCACCGTCGCTTCAGTAGCCATGATGCAATCACCTCGGAAATTCGTGTCTCAAGGATGATGAATGTATTCGCTTGCATAAAGATCGTGGATGGCAGATGACAGATGCAAAATGGCGAATGCCAGAAGGCGAGTGGAAGCGGCAAGCGCAACGAGTGACCGCACGCGGACTCATGGCCTCGCTTACCGTTCATCTCGCATTTGCCATTCTAGCATTTCGCATCTGCCATCTTGCATCTGTTACGACGCACACGACCGTCGTTCATCCCCACTCGACGCCATGGCTCTCATTCCGGCGAGATATCCGGCGCGTCATGCGGCTTGTCAGGATTGTCGACCTCGACATTTCCGGTGGGCCAACCCGGACCGCTCGGACTCTTCTCCCAGCCGAGGATGGGCCGGACGATGTTCTCGGCGGCCAAGGGGGTGCCGTTGTAGTGCGTCAACGCGCGCAGCCGGTCGGTGATCGAGCCTGGGAGGGAGGCGCGCAACAAGGCCGTAATCTGGGCGTCGCGGTTCTGCTCGACCACGTAGACGCGCTGATGCCGTTCGATAAAGTGAGTCACCTCATCAGACGTGGGCAGCGCGCGGATCCGGCAGTACTCGGTCGCGATCCCTTGATCTTTGAGAATGTCGCGTGCTTCGACAACGGCGGGGTGCGACGAGCCGTACGCGATCAGGCCGACGGTCGCAGCAACCTGACCTTCGATCACCGGTTTGGGCAGGACGCCGCGCGCGGTCTCAAGCTTGCGTGCGAGCCGGTCGAGGTTCTTCTTCCAGTCCTCGGGTCGCTCGCTGTAGCCCGACTTCTCGTTGTGCCCGGTCCCCCGGGTGAAGTAGGCGGCCAGCGGGTGCTCGGTCCCCGGGACCGTGCGGCGGCAGACGCCGTCACCATCCACGTCCTTGTACCGCTCGAACTGCCCATACCGCTCGAGATCCTCGGCGCTCAGGACCTTGCCCCGCTCCATGGGTTTCTCGGGGTAGGGGAATGGGTCGGTCAACCAGAGGTTCATCCCCATATCGAGATCAGTCGCCACAAAGATCGGCGTCTGAAACTGCTGCGCCAGGTCGAGCGCTTCGATCGTCAACGAGTAGCACTCGCCCACCGAACCGGGGATCAAAACAACATGTCGGCAGTCGCCGTGGCCGAGCAGATGCATCTTGAGCACGTCACCCTGGCTCGTACGCGTGGGCAAACCCGTGCTCGGTCCCATGCGTTGAACATCAATAATGACCACCGGAATCTCGGCGAAATAGGCCAGGCCGACAAACTCGGTCATCAGGCCAATGCCCGGTCCACTCGTGGCCGTAAGTGCTCGGGCGCCGGCCCAACCCGCGCCGATGGCCATGCCGATGGCGGCCAGTTCGTCCTCGGCCTGGACGACGGCGAACGTCGCCTTGCCGTCCGGACCGGTGCGGTGTTTCTTGAGGAAGTCCTCGGCGTACTCCGCAAGGCTGCTCGATGGCGTGATTGGGTACCACGTCATGACGCTCGTGCCGCCAAACAGGGCGCCGAGCGCAGCGGCTTTGTTGCCCTCGATGAGGATCTGGTTACCGGTCGAATCCAGCCGCTCGACGCGGAATGGCAGGTTGTCGGGCAGGTGGTCCTTCGACCACTCGTAACCGGTCCGTGCTGCGCTGATGTTGATCTCGGCGGCCTTGGCTTTCCGGCCCGGGAATTCGCGCCGAATGCCTGCCTCGACCGCCTCGATCTCGATCCCGGTGACGTAAGCGACCACGCCGACGTACACCATGTTGATCACTTTACGCAGCTTATCGCGATAGGCCTTATCCGCCTTATCCGGGGGGTATGCCTGCTCGACGAGCTTCGCGAACGGAACGGGGAAGAACTGGACGTCGTTGCGGATCGTGCGCAGGTCTTCCGCGAAGTCGTCGCGATAGATGCAGATCGAGCCGGGGTTGAGCAAGCGGACGTCGTCCTTGGCGGTCATCTCGTTCATGCAAACGAGAATCGGCGTGTCGAGCCGATGGCCGACGTACCCCTTGGCGCTGGCCCGGATGTGGAACCAGGTGGGCAGGCCTTCAATGTTGGAGGGGAAGACGTTCTTGCCGCTACAGGGGATGCCCATCGCGTAGAGGGCGCGGAGCAACACCAGGTTTGCGGACTGGCTGCCTGAGCCGTTGACGGTGCCGACCCGAATGGCCAGGTCGTTCACAGAAGCGGGTGACGTCGCGATCCCGTCCGAGACGGGATGAGTCTCGACCGAAGGAAATGTGACTGACATCGTGTGCCTCGCGATAGAGGACACCACGGTCACGGGCTTCGCGCCTGCGGAACTGCGTCGGGTTTAACAGGTCGTCGCGAAGTCCGGTCTGGAGAACCCCTGCAGACCGTGCATGCCCTGACCCACCATGTAGTCGATCACAATGGCGCGACGATCGCAAGGGAGTTGCTGGAATGCCCGGCTCCAAATACCGTGAATTCGCGCGGCCTGGCGGGACTTTCAGACCTCCGAAGCGTGCCGAGCGCGGTGCCGCGCCCGGGTGATTCCGTTCCGCAAGGTGACGCCCCCCTTGGATTCGAGGGGAATCCGGGGGTTCCGTGTCTGCCGCTCCTCGTCCCCCAGGGACGTGAGGAACTGGCGGGCCGCCTTCAGGTCAGACTCTTCGATTTCGGGCAGAGGATTGGTGTGCATGGGGACGACTGGGACTAGCCGCAAAGGATGAAGATGGGGAACGTCGCGTCGAGGCCTCCGCCTCGAAGGACACCGTCTGGACAGGTTCGACGTTGGAACCGACCAAGGTAGGTACGCAACTCTCGGACCAGAAAGGAAAGTGACGCGGCTCCTCGCGACGACTCCGCGATCCGATTGTGCGGAAACGGGCGATCGCATGAGGATCACACGTAGTATCGGTCGTTGCGGGTACGAGCATGAATCGAGTTGCCCGACTACGCGGTTTTGGGTCCTGATCGCGTCGGTGTATCGTAGTCTCAGGCTCACGATCCGATCATGAAGGAGCGCAGATACCGTGGTGACCAATCCCCTTCATCGCGCGGTCTACCTGACCGGCCCGACGGCGTCGGGCAAGACGGCGGTGGGGGTCGCGCTCGCCCGTCTGTTAGACGCCGAGGTCGTCGCGCTCGATTCCATGACCCTTTACCGAGGCATGGACATCGGCACCGCGAAGCCCACCCTGGAGGAACGCGGCGGCGTGCCTCATCACCTGATCGACGTGATCGACCCCTGGGAGACGGCCAGTGTTGCCCAGTACCGCCAATGGGCCCTCGAAACAGCCACGGCCATCCAGGCCAGAAGCCGCCGCGTGCTGTTTGTCGGCGGGACGGCCTTGTATCTGAAGGCGCTCTTACGCGGGCTTTTCGAGGGACCGGCAGCCAACGCGTCTCTCCGCGCGAGCCTCGAAGTCGAAGCCGACCAGCTCGGCACACCCGCTCTGCACGCGCGTCTCGCTGCGCTCGACCCGATCACGGCCGCCCGCCTGCACCCCAACGATCGCCGCCGGCTCGTGCGCGCGCTCGAAGTCATCGCCGTCACCGGGCAACCGCTGAGCCGGCTCCAGACCGAGCACGACCTCCCAGCGCCGCCGGAGGTTCCTGTGCTCGCGCTGGAACGCCCGCGCACCGTCTTGTACGAGCGGATCAATCGCCGGGTGGAGCAGATGTTCCAGGCCGGCCTGATCGACGAGGTGCGCACCCTCCAAGGTGCTGCATGCCCATTGAGCGTCACTGCCGCGCAAGGCGTCGGTTACCGCGAGGCCATCGACCGGCTCGCCGGCCGCATTGCCTCGGACCAGCAAATGATCACACTCGTCCAGATCCGAACACGTCAGTTCGCCAAGCGGCAGATGACCTGGTTCCGCGGGCTCAGCGAAGTCCGAATCTGCCCGGTGCCGGAGGACGAAGCACCGAACGCCACGGCGGAGCGATTGGTGACGCTGATACCACAACGATAGAGCGAGCGATGAAAGTCAGCGACGAGCCACTTCTCCTGAGATTAGAGCGCCTAACAGTTGAGTAGCACACGATCAGCCACCGACGGACCTTGCTCGACATCACCCCAAACTATGGAACGCGCCTAAACGTTACGGGCGTGAGTAAAGCTTCCTCCCTCCCCCCATCGTGGGGGAGGGCTGGGGTGGGGGGGGGCCGTCGCACGGCGATAGGTAGCGCGGAACCCCCCACCCCAACCCTCCCCCACAAGGGCTGGTGACCCGACACTTTTGCGGGTAGGGAAAGGCGGACGTTCATGAGCGTGCGTAGAAGGGATAGAAACACTCCCTTCGGAGCCAACCCATGAACGCCCTCTCTCTGGTACGCAAGTGGCGGAAGGATGTTCAAAAC
>DAIDJG010000097.1 GCA_027451445.1 Singulisphaera sp. | reverse complement strand
GCATGCTCCCAGACGTCGAGGCCGAGGATGGGGGTAAGGCCCTTGCCCTCCATGATCGGATTGTCCTGGTTCGGCGTCGACGTGACGGCGAGCTTGCCGTCCTTGCCGACGACCAGCCACGCCCAGCCGGAGCCGAAACGGGTGGTGGCTGCCTTGGCGAACGCATCCTTGAAGCTCGCGAAACCGCCGAGCTCGCTGGTGATCGCTTGCGCCAGCGCACCGGTCGGCTCGCCGCCGGCACCCGGGGCCATGATCTGCCAGAAGAGCGAGTGATTGGCATGCCCGCCGCCGTTATTGCGTACGGCGGTCCGGATGCCTTCCGGAAGCGCATCGAGATTGGCGATGAGCTGCTCGATCGGCTTGCCCTGGTGCTCGGGGTGGTCCTTGAGTGCGGCGTTCAGATTGTTGATGTACGCCTGATGATGCTTGCCATGATGGATTTGCATCGTCTGGGTGTCAATGTTCGGCTCCAAGGCCCCGAAGTCATACGGCAGCGGTGGCAGGGTGTACTCAGACACGGTGTCGCTCCTTGGTGAGAATCCAGGATCTCGCGCCGATCGTTCCGCAAGCCCGACGCGAACCGGGGTCAACGGCGCCTACCCTACCACAAGCCATCCGGCTGCATCAAACACTTAGAGCCGCTCAATGACACTCGAAACCACTCAGCACTCGGCGCACACGTTACCGAAGACGATCGAGTGGTCTCGGCATCAGATTTGATGACGTGAGTGGCTAGCGGTCTACCGAAGCGGAGAACGAACACATCCCCCCCCTTCTCAACGCGCGCCAAGACGGATTGAGGCTTGGAGTGAAGTGCACCCGGGGGGCATGATTCGTGGCTGACAAAGCGTCCCAGAAAGGAAGCTCAGCAAATCCAAGCGTGCTGGCGATGGATCATCCTATCACGCTTATGATGCTCGTCGTTGGACTCGTCAGTCTGGGTGTCCTGGCTTATGCGCGGATGCGCGTGGACATCTTCCCTTCGCTGCACACACCGAAGATCTACGTATTCTTCGATTACATTGGCATGAGCCCCGACCAGATCGAGGGTTTTATCGTCAACGAACTCGAGCTCTACTTTCAGTACGTCGACGGCATTCAGGACATCAAATCGCGGAACATTCAGCAGGTCGGGCTCGTGGAATTGTCGTTCTTCCACGGCACCGAGATGGGCCAGGCCATGGCCCAGGTTGTGGCCATGTCGGACCGAGCCATGGCATGGATGCCGCCTGGCTCCTTGCCGCCGATGATCATGCGTATGGATGCGGGCAGCGTGCCTATCGGTTACCTCGTGTTTCGTAGTGAGGGCGAGAAGACTTCAATTGGGGCAATGGGCGACCTCGCCCAGAACATCATCCGTCCGATGGTGCAGAAGAACGTGCCCGGCACGGTCGCCATCTCGCCGTTCGGCCCCAATATGCGGTCGATCATCGTGAATGTCGATCCTCACAAATTGCTCGAATACAACCTGAACCCGCAGGACGTCGTCGAAGCCCTTGCGAAAGGGAATGTAGTGATCCCATCCGGAAACATCTACATCAAGGACTCGATGCCCATCGTGCACAACAACGCCACCGTGGTGGACATCCAGCGCCTTGGCACGATCCCGATCCGGCTCGGCCAGAACGTCTATCTCCGAGACGTCGCGAGCATCCAGGATGCCACCGACATCGACTATGGCTATGCGCTCGTCAACGGCCAGAAGGCGATCCACCTGCCCATCATCAAGAAGGATACGGGCTCGACGCTCACTGTGGTTTCCGACGTGCACAAGTCGCTGCAAAAGTTCCGCGACGCCGTACCACCCGACGTGAAAATCACGTTCGAGTTTGACGAGTCCCCCACGGTCGTCCACGCGGTCGAGAGCGTCGCCACGGAAGGAGCCATTGGCGCTGGGTTGACCGGACTGATGATCCTTCTTTTCCTCCGTGACTGGCGCAGTGTCCTTGTCGTGGTCTGCAACATCCCACTTGCCTTGACCGGGTCGATGTTCGGTCTCTGGGTCACTCAGAACACCATCAACATCATGTCCCTGGGCGGTATGGCACTCGCCATTGGCATCCTTGTCGATGAAGCGACCGTGACGATCGAGAACACCCACGTGCAGATGGAGCAAACGCCGAAAATCGCCACGGCCGTGCTCAACGCCGCCAATGCCACGGCCGTGCCCCGGCTTCTGGCCCTGTTCTGCATCCTTTCCGTGTTCATTCCGGCGTTCGTCATGGAAGACCCGCTCCGATCGCTGTTCATGCCGCTGACCTTGGCCGTGGGCTTCGCGATGATCGCATCGTACCTGCTGTCGAGTACGTTCGTGCCTATCATGAGCGTTTACTTGCTTAAGCATAAAGAGAAGAAAAAAAAGGGCAAGTCGAAGCCCGGTCTCTTCGACCGGGTCCAGGGGGCCTATCACAAGGGCCTCGAGTGGTTCGTCCGGCTCCGCTGGGTGGTCGTTCCGGTCTATCTCGGGGCCTGTTGTCTGATCCTGGGTGTGCTGGGATACGAGATGGGGACCGAACTGTTCCCTCGGATCGATTCCGGCGAGTTCGTACTGCGGTTCCGGCCTCCCCCGGGATCAAGCTACGAGCTGACGCGGGAGATGGGCATCCGGTGCCTCCAGGAAATCGAGCACGAGGCCGGCTCAGGGAACATATCAATCAGCATGGGCTTTGTGGGACAGGTGGCGCCGAACTTCGGCATCGACAACATGGTGCTCTTCATGCGCGGGCCCGACGATGGCTGGCTGCGCGTGAAGTTGAAGGAAAAGAGCGGCATCAAGCTCGATGAGTTTCGCGAGCGTCTGCGCAAGGTCCTTCCCGAGCGCGTGATTCCCTGGCTGGCCCACCGGCTGGAGGTGGGCGGCGGTGCGGGCGGACTGTCGAGGTCCAAGGCGAAGAAACAGGCCGCGCTCTCGACGTTTGGGTTCGAGCCGGGGGATATCGTCAGCCAGGTGATGAGCTTCGGGGCGTCGAAGCCGATTGCGGTTCGCCTCGTGGGCACCGATTACGACAAGATCCGCAAGCACTCGGAGGCCATCATCAGCGAGCTGAAACACAATTCATACCTCCGGGACGTCGGCTACGAACAAACGCTCGATTATCCCACGGTGGAGGTGGACATCGACCGCGAACTCGCGGGGCTGATCGGCGTCACTCCTCAGCATGTCAAGCGCGCGCTCGTGATGGCGACCGCCTCGACCCGCTTCACCAACCTCAACTACTGGATCAACGACAAGACCGGTTTCGACTATCTGGTGCAGATTCAGGTCCCACCCTTGCGGATGGATAAGCCGGGGGACATCGAGGAACTGCCCCTCGAATCGGTTAACCCCGATGTCCCCATGATGATCCGCGACGTCTTGAGAGATGGCCGGGTACACACGAGCGTGCGCCCGGGCGAGTACGACCGCGACATGTCGCAGCGCTTCCTGACTGTGATCGCCAACGTGGAGGGCGAAGATATGGGGCGCGCGGCGGATCAGGTTCGCAAGGCGGTCAAGGATGCAGGCGAAGCGCCTCGAGGGGTTCATGTCGAGGAGATGGGACAGCTCCCCTCCATGACGAAAATGTTCAAGGCGCTCGGGATCGGGCTGGCGACTGCTGTGTTTGTGATCCTTGTCCTACTCACGGCCTATTTCCAGTCGCCTCGGCTGGCTCTAATCTCCGTCGGTGCGGTGCCGGGAGTGCTCGCCGGGATCGTCACCATGCTCATCGGCACGAACACGACACTGAACATCGAATCGTTCATGGGCTCCATCATGTGCTTGGGCGTTTCTGTTTCCAACTCGGTGATGATGGTCACGTTCATGGACGAGCACTGGAAGAACGGCAAGTCTTCGCAGGAGGCGGCCATCATGGGGGCGAGCGAACGGCTACGGCCCATCTTGATGACGGCGTGCGCCATGACCGTCGGCATGGTACCGATGGCACTAGCGCTGGAACGTGGCAGCCAGATGGAGGCACCGCTCGGCCGGGCGGTGATCGGCGGCTTGGTGATGTCAACATTTGCCACGCTGTTGGTGCTGCCCTCGATCTTCGCTCTTGTTATCGGCACCAAGGAGCCGAGTTCTCCCTCGCTCTACCCGGCCAATCCCCAGAGCGCCCACTACGATCCTCAACTCGGCGGCGAAGGTCGTGAAAACAAGGGTCAAGAAAACGGAAGCGATGAAGACGGTTCGGATGACAAGAGGGCGGAGAAGAACGGGAAGGCGCTTGCGACGAGCAAGTAGCCGCCTCACTTGCAACAGGGAGAATGTGTCTTGCGCACCGCTGAACTTCTCCATTCACGTCAATGCCCAACCTGCCGAGCGGTGCTCTGGGGGCTCGCGCTCCTCGTGACGGTGGGGTGCTCCAAGGAAGAGAAAACGGCACCCAGCGTCTCGGAGCCCCCGGTGCTGCAAATGATTCATCCCCGCCCTCGCACGATCGTCCGCGTCGTCGGTCAGCCGAGCTTCGTGCAGAGTTACGAACGTACGTCGATCTACGCGAAAATGACCGCCTATCTCGACCGGTGGAACGTCGATATCGGTGACACCGTGCGGAAGGGAGACGTGGTGGCCGAGCTCTTCGTGCCCGAGCTGCGCGAGCAGTGGGAGACCAAGAAGGCGGCCGTCATCCTCGACAAGGAACAGGTGCGATTCGCAAAAAAGGAGGTTGAGGTCGCCAGCGCTCAGGTCAAGGCAGCGCAGGCCCGGCTGGAAGAGGCGAAGTCGATCCTGGGCAAGTACGACGCCGAGGTGAAACGATGGAAGGTACAGGTCTCGCGACTGGCGCGCGAAGTCGACCGGCAAGTCGTTGCGCCCCAGATCTTGCTGGAGTCGGAAAACGAGTTGAACGCCGACGTCGCCGCGCGCGACGCCGCGACGGCGGCGATCGTGAAACGTGCGGCGGAGCTTCTGGCCGACGAGGCGGCACTGGCCAGGGCCGAGGTCAACGTCGGCGTCGCCCGCGCCCGCGTGCTCGTGGCCGAGAGTGAGGCGAAGCGGCTCGAGGCATGGGTGGGCTACCTCAAGCTCTTCGCCCCCTACGACGGTGTCGTCGTGGCCCGCAACGCCAACACCTGGGACTTCGTGCTCCCCCAGACCGGTGACCCCTCGGCGGAGAACCGTGCTCCCCACCTCTCACCCAACCGCGAAGCCGCGCCGATCTACGTGATTGAGCGAACGGACATCGTCCGCATTTATGTCGATGTCCCCGAGCGTGACGCCGACCACATCCACATCGGATCGGACGCCCGCGTCAAGCTCTGGGCCTACAAGGACAAATGGTTCCCGGCCACCGTGACACGGATCTCCTGGGCCCTGAACGCCAAGAGCCGGACCATGCGTGCGGAAATCGACCTGCCCAATCCCGAGACGCAGGTGCGCCCGGGCATGTATGCCTACGGCAAGATCATTGTCAAGCACCGCGATGCCTTGTCGGTACCCAAGTCCGCACTGACCCATGCCGGAGGCAAGTCGTTCATCTGGCGCTACGACAACGGCCGTGCGCGGCGCACCGAAATCCATACGGGGGTCGAGGACGGCAAGTGGATCGAACTCACCAATCGACACCTGGACACAAAATCTGCGATCGAGGAGGAGTGGGCGCCGATCACCAGTGCAGAAAAGGTGCTCACAGGCAGCAAGCTCTCAACCCTCATGGAAGGCCAACGCGTCAAGCTGTCGGACAAACCACCACCGAACGAGGACGGAGACACCGCGGAGGAGACGTCGGAAGGGACCGAGTCCGAATGAGCCGCCGGAAACGAGCATCGAAACAACGATTAACAACAACCTCACGATCACCTCGAGCAAGGGAAACGCACTCATGGAACCGCAAGACAAGGAACATGATCAGCAGCAAGGGGCGGATTCCGCTTCCAAAGGCGAGCACAACACCGAACAAAAAGCGCCAACGGCCGGTCCTCAGGTGATCCGGACCGACGACCCAGTCCTCACACCGGCCCAGAAGTACAACCCCGACTGGATCAATCATCCCGACCGGAACATGTCCATCGAGACGAGTAAGATCCGAGCGTCCACCGAAGCCTTCAACCCAAACTACATTCTGGTCCCGATTGAGTCCGACCGGCCGGCCCAGGGGCAGAACGGACACGCCCGCCAGGGAGAGTCCGGCGCGAAGGAAGACAAAAAGGGAGGAAACGGCAACGGCGATCAAAAGGGCGGCAAAGGCCAGGGAGAGAAAGACCAATCGGAAGCGAAGAAGGACGACCAGGAGAAATCGGGCGATCAGAAGGACGCCAAACAGGGTCAATCGTCCAAGGCTCCATCGCTTACGCGCACCTTGATCTATGCCGGAGTGGTCGCGCTGGTGTGCGGCATCATCGGCGCCGCGGGTTATTCGTATTTCTTCGGCTCGGATAAGGGCAAGTCGGGTGACAAGTCCTCGGGGTCGAGCAAGAAGTCTGGGTCGAGCAAGGGCTCCGATTCGAAGGACGACTCCGACAAGGACGAGGAATCCGACACGAGTAAGAAAAAAGAGGAGGAAGAAGCGGACAAGCTACTGCAGGCGCAGGCGGCCTGGACGATGGCGGTCAAAGAGCTGCACAAGGCGCACGACTCTGAGCAGTCGGCGCGGCATTCCGCCGAAGACACGAAGTCGATTCTGGATTTTCTCAAGAAAACCTTGTTGTCTGCCGGCCGCCCCGGAGACGTCTCGCTCGCGGACGCCTTCTGGGCTGGCGGCCAGGGCAAGGACATCACATTGCGCAAGGCGGTGGACCTCGCCGACACCCAGGTTACCGAAGCGTTCGCCGAGCGGCCGGTGGCAGAAGCCTCAGTCCGGGAGATGCTTGGCCAGGCGTACCTGAACCTGGGTGAGGCGTCGCAAGCAGTCAAGGAGTTCGAACGCGCCCTCGAACTGCGCGAGGCCATGCAAGGGATGGGCGACCCCGACACAGCCTCCTGCCGCAATCAACTCGCCGTGGCCTACCGCCTGGCGGACCGCGCCGGCGAGGGTGGACGCCTTTTTGACCGCAACACCGATTCCCCCGCGCACGCCTCGACCCTGGCGGTCCGAGGGGCGATGCTGCTCATACAGAAGAAGCCCAGCGAGGCCGAACTCAAACTGCGGCAGTCCCTGGCGATCCGCCAGAAGACCCAGCCCGGCGACTGGACAACCTTCGACACGAAATCGATGCTCGGAGAGGCGATCCTCGATCAGAACAAGTTCGCCGAGGCGGAGCCTCTGCTCGTGTCCGGATACGAGGGTATGAAAGAACATAAAGAGGCGATCCCCACCCAGGATAAGCCCCGAGTCACCAAGGCGCTCCAA
This sequence comes from Singulisphaera sp., assembly GCA_027451445.1. Taxonomy (GTDB): domain Bacteria; phylum Planctomycetota; class Planctomycetia; order Isosphaerales; family Isosphaeraceae; genus DAIDJG01. The sequence continues at coordinate 11,531 of DAIDJG010000097.1, read as the reverse complement.
CGTCTGATCAAGTTGTACGAAACCTGGGGAAAGAACGCAGAGGCGATGCGCTGGCGGAAGGAGTTGGAGATGGTGCAACCGCCGCTTAAGTAGAGGGATTTGCCCTCGACTTGCGGCCCGGTTGGCCGTTCGCTTCCCGAGCGCGCTGCGAGAACGTCGAGATACTCCTACTCCTCAGTAGCATAACCAGCTCAATTCGGGCCTCTATCGAGAATAGCGTCATCCGTACATACACGCCGGACCGATAAACCCGAAGAATTGGAGCCACCGGAACGGCTCCAAGACTCAACTCGTCTTGGAACGAAGGGGGCATGTTCCTTGATACCCAAGGATCGGTCCGCCTGCGCGTGGATGTACGTAGCTCTGTTGCTGGCCGTAGGGGCCGAGGCACACCCCTGTGCCGCGCAGTCGCCGGTGCAGCCTGCCCCTCCCAACAGTCGAAGCACCCAGGGTTTGGGGACCTCGGGAGCCGGTTCAACGGGCAGGAGCGGAGAGACGACTCCTCCCTCGCCCCTGGCCACCACGCCTCGGCTCAACCCCGCGCCGCTCGCGCCGGGTGACCTCCGTTTTCCGATCAACCTCGCCACAGCCCTTCGGCTCTCGGACGCCCGTCCGCTGATCGTGGCCGCGGCCCAGGCCCGGACGTGGGTCGCCGAGGCCGAGCTGGTGCAGGCCAAGGTCCTCTGGCTCCCCGACCTCAATATCGGCTTCGACTATATCCGACACGACGGCGGTGGCCCTGACTTCAACAAGGGGATCATGACCAACCCCAGCACCAACTTCTTCTACGCGGGTGCGGGCATCTGGGGCGATGATTACGGCATCATCCACACAACCGACGCCATCTATCAACCTCTAGTGATGCGTCAGGTCCTGAACTCTCGGCAGTGGGACATCCAGTCCGCCAAGAACGACGCGCTGATGCAGACCGCCGAGGCCTACTTCACGGTTCACCAGTACCGGGGTATCTACGCCGCGACGCTATACACCGTCAATTTGGGGCAGGAACTGGTCGACCGCATCGCCCGCTTGAGCCGCGACCTGGTCCAGGGGTTCGAGGTCGACCGGGCTCGAAACATGCTCGCCGACCTTCAGCAGCAGGCCGTGACCGCGCGGCAGAACTGGCGCGTCCAAAGCGCCCGGCTCACCCGTGTGCTTCGCCTCGACCCGCGCGCCGTGGTCGAGCCGATGGAGCACGATCACCTTCAGATCACGTTGATCAGTCCGGCCCGCACGCCCGATGATCTGATGGCGATCGCCCTCACGAATCGCCCTGAAATCGCCTCCCGTCAAGCATTGATCGAGGCCGCCGAGGTCGCCGTCCGCCGTGAGAAGGCGCGCCCATTCATCCCCAAAATGGCAATCACCGGCTTTCAGACCCCGTTCGAAATGCTTCAGGCCGGCATCTTCTCCATTGGCCCCAACAGCAGCCTGAACCAGTGGATAGGCCGTGACGATATCAGCATCCAACCCATCTGGCGCCTCAACAATTTGGGGTTCGGCAACCTCGCGCAGATCAAAGCCGCGCGCGGTATGGAATCGCTGGCCACCGTCGACTTCTTCGACGCCCAGGACAAAGTGGCCGAAGACGTCTACCGCGCTCTCGCGAAACTCCAGTCGGCGGCCGCCCGCGTGGTCCAGGCCGATCGCTCCCTGCGCACGGGCCTCATCACCTACCACGGCACCAGCGAGGGCCTGAAACAAACCAGCCGCTTCGGCGACGTCCTCGTGCTGATCAGCCGCCCGCAGGAGGCCGTATACGCGCTCCAACTCCTGAAAACGGCGTTCGACGAGTATTACACAACCGTCGCCGACTACAACCGCGCCCAGTTCGAACTCTTCCACGCCCTCGGCTACCCGGCCCAGGAGATCGCGCTGAAGCAACCCCCGGGACCCGTCCAGCCTGTCGACACCGCAAGGCCGGGCTACCTGCCTCCGGTGGGCAACGGACCGCCTCCGGCAACCCGTTGAGCATTCGCTTATCAAACAATCCGAGTGCACAAACGGAGAGAGTAGCCGTGCTGTTGATCGACTTGCCAAGCCTTGAGTTCGAGCGGGGTTCGCCATGACGGCTCGCACCGGCTATCCAGCAGCCCTTGTGCTGGCATGGCTTCTCTGCGGGGTCGAACCAGCCCGGTGCGCCGCGCAGGCTCCGCCCGCACGAGCCGGCGGTCTCCCGTCGGCCGCTCCGCTGCCGTCCTCAGTGTCTCCCGAGATCGAACAGTTCGTACGCGCGAGCGGGCGGGACTTGCCGTCGCGTGGCCCTGCCCCGCCTCAGCCGAGCCCCGTAACGGCGAGGGCCTTGCCGCGGAACGCTGCAACCACGGCCCGCCCATCGGCCTCCCGAGGCCCAGCGACGACACCCCGTTCGCCTCTCGACACCCCCCTGACACTCAAGCCGGCACCGCTGTTGCCCGGTGACCTTCGCTTCCCCATCAACCTCGCCACGGCGCTGCGGCTCTCGGACGCCCGGCCCTTGGTCGTGGCGGCAGCCCAGGCACGAACCTGGGTCGCCGAAGCCGAACTGGCGCAGGCCAAGGTCCTCTGGGTGCCCGACCTCAACGTCGCCTTCGATTATCTCCGCCACGACGGCGGCGGCCCCGACTTCAACAAGGCGATCCTGACCTTTCCGAGCGTCAACTTCTTCTACGGAGGCGCCGGCCTGATCGGGATGATCGGCACCACCGATGCCTACTACCAGCCCCTGGTGTCGCGGCAAGTCCTGAACTCCCGGCAGTGGGACATCCAGACCGCCAAGAACGACGCCCTGATGCAAACCGCGGACGCCTATTTCCTGGTGCATCAATATCGAGGCATGTATGCCGGTACCCTGTACACCGTCGAGCAAGGTCAAGAGCTTGTCAAACGGCTCATGACACAGGGCCGCGACCTCGTGCCCCTGTATGAGGTCGACCGTGCCAGGAACATGGTCGCCGACCTTCAGCAAATGGCGGTCTCAGCCCGCGAAAACTGGCGTGTACAGAGCGCCCGGCTCACGCGCGTGCTCCGTCTGGATCCTCGCGCCATGGTCGAACCACTGGAGCGCGACCACCTTCAGATCACGCTCATCGACCCCGACCGAAGCCTCGACGACCTGATGGCCATCGCCCTGACCAATCGCCCCGAACTCGCCTCACGCCAGGCACTCGTCGAGGCGGCCGCCGTGAGAATCCGCCGCGAAAAGGCACGCCCATTCCTCCCCATCGTCCTGCTCAACGGCTACCAGACCCCTGGCGGCATGCTGCTTCAGGCCGGCTTCTTCGGGATGGGTCCCAATGGCAAACTCAACCAGTGGACAGGCCGCGAGGACGTCAGCGTTCAGCTCATCTGGCAGCTTCAGAACTTCGGGCTCGGAAACCTCGCCCAGATCAAAAAACAGCGAGGCCAGGAATCCAGGGCGATCATTGATCTCCGCAGGACCCAGGACCACGTCGCGGAAGAAGTGAATCAGGCCCTCGCCCGCGTCCAGTCGGCCTCCGCCCGCGTTACTCAGGCCGAACGCTCCTTGCGTACCGGGATCATCGCCTACAACGGTTCGAGCGAGGGCCTGAAGCAAACGAGCCGCTTCGGAGACGAGCTCATGCTGATCAGCCGGCCCCAGGAAGCAATTTACGCCCTTCAACTGCTGAAGACAGCCTTTGACGAGTACTACACGACGGTGGCCGACTATAACCGCGCCCAGTTCGAGCTGTTCCACGCGCTGGGCTATCCGGCCAACGAGGTCACCCTGCGTCAGGTTCCCGGCAACATCCTCCCCGCCGACACGGCCCGCCCCGCCTATCTGCCGCCCGTCGGCAACGGTCCGCCTCCGGCGACTCGCTAACATGTTTGGGTGTAATAACGTCTATAAATTAACATTGAATTATTTGTAAGCTCGTGAGGGCGAGACTCCGTCCGAGCCAGCTTTGATCCTGCGGCGAGTCTTCGAGCCGCGGGATCACCGCGAGCCGACGCCCGATCACGACACGCGATGTTCCCATGACGCGAAGACTCGTCATCGGAACAAGGCTGGCTCGGACGGAGCCTCGACCTCCCAAAGACGTGCTGATTTCAAGCACAAACTGGCCTAACAGACCACCTCGGTCTACCGTCGCACAGGATAGTAAATATATCTACGACCGACCGGATCATAATACAATGGGTAACGATACCCGTCCCCCGGCTCGTGATACCGGTTCGTCAGGTAGGGACGCGAAGGCGCCGCATAGGTCTGTGGGACCCACGAATAGCCCCGCGAATAGGTGAACGTCGAAGGACCAGGACCAACCCCCATCCAGTTGCCGAAGTCCCGAGGACGGGTCCCCGTCCCCCGGCCGATCGTCCCCTCGGATCCCCACGGAATCCGGTCATCACGAGCATGACGCTGCGTGAACGGCGGAAGCAACACGATCGTGACTGCCAGCGCCTTCAAAGCAAAGATGGCTCCCATATTCATCGCCTTCCTCCTTCCGCGGACGCTTTTTGCGATGAATCTTTACACAGTTCATTATATCCGCCAATTCTCCGATAATCCAGCAATATGCTCACAACTCGCTAGCCACGATCAACTTGCTCGGCGCCGCCTGCTTCAAGAACGCACCCACCGCCCGCTCCAGGAACGCGTCGAACGCCGCCGTCTCAACATCCTCGGCGCTATGGCAATGAATCATGATCTCCTGCGTCGGCCCAACGTCCGTCATGATCAGCCTCGCTGAGTCGCACAGCACGGGCGTCGGGCTCTCCGCGAACGGCACGAGCTTGAGCTGCCGCTCCAGCGCCGCGGGTTTGAACGTATTGCGAGGCACGTTGAACCGCAGGGTCACGACCCACTCGCGGCTCGTCGTCGCGTGGAAAAACGGATAGCCTCCTTTGACCGTCCCCAGAATCCGCACGGCCGCCCGTTGCGACCAGTCCGTCGGCGCAAAGGATCCCAGCGCCTGGATCCGGTCCACGACGCGTTCCAGGATGCGCCCGTTCCACTGCACGGCCCGCCCGTTGGCTGCGACACGGTCCTTCGTATGCCAGCGACGCCCATCGCGCTCCCAGGGCTGCTGCTCCTTGCGGCCTTCGTAGTCGGCGGCCTTGGCCTTCGCGTCGTCGAGCGCCTTCTTGGCGGCGGCTCTGGGGTCGAACCGAATGCGTTCCTCGAACGGACCGGCCGCAAGCACGTCCTTGAGTATCGCCCCCGTCAGGCTCCTCGGTGCCTTGACCACGGCCTCCGGAGGACCCGCCGCGACGATCTCGCCCCCCGAGGCGCCGGCCTCCGGCCCCAGGTCCACGAGCCAGTCGGCCGTCTTGATGACCTCGAGGTTGTGCTCGATGATCACCACCGTGTTGCCGAGATCGGCCAGCCGGTGCACCACCGCCAGCAGCTTCCGCACGTCGTCAAAGTGGAGCCCCGTGGTCGGCTCGTCGAGGATGTAGAGCGTCCGCCCTGTATCCGGCCTCGCCAGTTCGGCCGCGAGCTTCACGCGCTGGGCCTCGCCCCCCGAAAGCGTCGGTGCCGCCTGCCCCAGCGGCAAGTAGCCGAGCCCCACATCGTGCAGCGTCTGCAGGACCTTGCGGATCTTGGGCACGCTACCGAACAACTCGAGCGCACCATCCACTGTCATCGCCAGGACGTCGGCAATCGTCTTCCCGCGGAACGTCACCGCCAGCGTATCCGGCATGTACCGCTCGCCGCCGCACGCATCGCACGTGACCCACACATCGGGCAAGAAGTGCATCTCAATCCGCTTCTGCCCCGCCCCTTCGCACGCCTCGCAGCGCCCGCCCGGCAGGTTGAAGCTGAACCGCCGGGGCGTGTACCCGCGCACCTTCGCCTCGGGCATCTTCGCAAACAGCTCGCGGATCAAATCAAACGCGCCGGAGTACGTGATCGGCGTCGACGTCGGTGTGCTCCCCAGGGGCGATTGATCGACGCTAATCACCTTGTCGACCTTTTCCAACCCCTCGATCGCCTCGTGCGCGCCCGGCGTCTCCTGCGCCCGGTGCAAACGCTTCGCGGCCGCCTTCCAGAGGATGTCCTCCACGAGCGAACTCTTTCCCGACCCGCTCACTCCCGTCACCACCGTCACCACGCTCAGTGGCAGCGAGACATCAACATCCTTGAGGTTATGGTGCCGCGCCCCTCGAATGACAATCGCTGGCCCGTCGGCCGGCCGTCGGTTCGTCGGCACCGGGATCGCGGCCTTCCCGCTGAGGTAGCGACCCGTCAATGACGCCGCACTCTTCTTCACCTTCCCCGGAGTACCCGACGCCGTGATCGTCCCTCCGCCGTCGCCGGCCCCCGGTCCGAAATCGACCAGATGATCGGCCGCCTCGATCACCTCGCGATCGTGCTCGACCAGCACCAGCGTGTTCCCCAGGTCGCGCAGGTGCCGGAGCGCCGCCAGCAGCCGCGTATTGTCCCTGGGGTGCAGCCCGATCGTCGGCTCATCGAGCACATACAGCACACCCGTCAGGCCGCTGCCGATCTGGCTCGCCAGCCGGATGCGCTGACTCTCTCCACCGGATAACGTCGGCGTCCCGCGTGCCAGCGTCAGGTAATCGAGCCCGACATCGACCAGGAACGTCAAGCGGTCGCGAATCTCGCGGATCAGATCGCCGGCAATGTGCTTCTCATCGCCGCTCAGCTTCAGTCCCTTGAAGAACTGAAGCGTCCGGCCGAGCGGCCACTGGCACACCTGGTCGATCGTGAAGTCGCGGAACCGCACTGCCGCCGAATCGTCGCGCAACCGCGCCCCCATGCACGACGCACACGCCACGTCGTCGACCATCCCTTGCAGCTTGTAACGGTAAACGAACGAAACGCGCGCGGCCTCCTCGATCGCCGGGAAGAGCCCCTTGTACTGGAACGCGAACGCCGGCTGACCGTCCCCCGCGGGCACCTGAAACCACGCGTCGTCCGCACCGTGGAGGATCGTCCTGCGCTGCCGCGCCTCGAGCTCCTCGAACGGCGTATCGAGGTCGATCCCCCGCTCATTCGCAAGCGCCTCGATCATGCGGCCGAAGTACGGGTTCGCCTCGAAATCGGGCCAGACCGCCACCGCCCCGCCTCGAAGGCTCTTGCGACCGTCGGGAATCAACAGCGCCGGGTTGGCCCCGTGTTGCGTGCCGAGCCCCTCACACACCGCACACCAGCCGAGCGGGCTATTGAACGAGAAGTTGTGCGGCGACAGCTCCTCGAAGCTCCGCCCGCAGCCGTCGCACGAGCGATGCTGGCTGTAGCGGTCCACGTGCCAGCGCGTCTCGTCCTGCTCTTCGTCCACCCGCGCCACGTGAATGACGCCCTTCCCCAGGTCGAGCGCCGACTCGACCGAATCCGCCAGTCGCGAGCGCGTCGAGCGCCGGACCACCGCGCGATCGACCACCACCTCGATTCGGTGCTTCCGACGGTGACTCAGCTTCGGCGGACTGTCGAGGCTCACCGACTTGCCATCAACCCGCGCCCGACTAAATCCCGAGGCCCGTAGCTCATCCCAGAGCGTGTCGTATTCCTCGCCATCCCTGCGCTCGACGGGGGCCATGATGTACGTTTTGGTCCCCTCGGGCAGGTGCAGGATCTTGGCGACAATCTCGTCGGCCGTCTGCGTGCCGATCGCCTTCCCGCAGCTCGGGCAGTACGGGTGGCCGAGCCGCGCGAAGAGGATGCGCAAGTAGTCGTAGATCTCGGTCACCGTCCCAACCGTCGACCGCGGGCTCTTGCTTGTCGTCTTCTGCTCGATGCTCACCGCTGGCGACAGCCCGCTGATCCGCTCGACCTTCGGCTTCTGCAAAGGCGCCAGGAACTGCCGGGCGTAGCTCGACAGGCTCTCCACGTACCGCCGCTGCCCCTCCGCGTAGAGCGTGTCCATCGCCAGCGAGCTCTTTCCCGACCCGCTCGGCCCGCTGCACACCGTCATCTTGTGCCGGGGGATATCGAGGTCGACCCCCTTGAGGTTGTGCTGCGACGCCCCCCGGATCGCGATCGCCTCCAGCCCTTCCTCGGACGACTTGCGCGCCTTTTTCGCCTTGCCGTTCCTGGCCGGTTTTTGTGGACCCGCGAAGATCCGCCGGAGCGCTGCCCCAGTGTGGCTCTCGTCCACGTTCGCCACCGCTTCAGGCGTCCCCGACGCCACCACCGTGCCCCCCCCTGCCCCGCCCTCGGGCCCGAGGTCGATGAGCCAATCAGCCGTCTTGATCACGTCGAGATTGTGCTCGATCACGACGACCGTGTTTCCCTTTTCCTTGAACCCGTGGAGCACTTCGAGCAGCTTGCGCACGTCATCGAAGTGCAGCCCGGTCGTCGGTTCGTCGAGGATGTAGAGCGTACGCCCCGTGCCCTTCTTGACGAGCTCGCGCGCCAGCTTGATGCGCTGGGCTTCGCCGCCCGAGAGTGTGGGCGACGCCTGGCCGAGCTTGATGTAGTCGAGCCCGACGTCATGCAGCGTCTGGAGCATCGCCGCGATCTTGGGAATGTTCGCGAAGTGTTCGAGAGCCTCCTGGACGTCCATCTCCAGCACGTCGCTGATGCTCTTCCCCTTGAACCGCACATGCAAGGTCTCGCGGTTGAACCGCTTCCCCTCGCAGACCGGGCACGTGACCCACACGTCCGCCAGAAAATCCATCTCCAGCTTGTTCGACCCGTTCCCCTCACACGCCTCGCAGCGCCCTCCGGGCACGTTGAAGCTAAACCGCCCCGGCGCATACCCCCGCGTCTTCGCCTCGGGCAGCTTGGTGAAAAGATCGCGGATCTGATCGAACAGCTTCGTATACGTCGCCGGATTCGACCTCGGCGTTCGCCCGATCGGCGACTGGTCGATGTCGATCACCTTGTCGAGCTGGTCCACCCCCTCGATCCGCTCATGCAGCCCCGGCTCCGTGATCGCCCCGTTGAGGTCGCGCGACAGCGTGTCGCGCAGGATGTCCGCCACCAGTGAGCTCTTCCCCGACCCGCTCACCCCCGTCACCCCGACGAAGACCCCGAGCGGAATCTCGACGTCGATGTTCTTGAGGTTATTCTGCCGTGCCCCAACCACCTTCAACCAGCGCTCGCCCGGCGGCTTGCGCTCCGACGGTACGGCAATCGACTTGCGGCCCGCGAGGTATTGGCCCGTCACACTTGCGGCCGCTCCGGACACCGTCGCGAGCGTCCCCTGCGCGACGACCTCACCCCCCTTGACGCCCGGCCCCGGCCCGAAGTCGACCAGGTAATCCGCCGCCCGCATCGTATCCTCGTCGTGCTCGACGACGATCACGGTGTTCCCAACGTCCCGCAGACGCTGTAGGGTCGCGATCAGCCGGTCGTTGTCGCGCGGGTGCAGGCCGATCGACGGCTCATCGAGGATATAGAGCACCCCCACGAGCCCTGCTCCCACCTGACTTGCGAGCCGGATGCGCTGGGCCTCGCCGCCCGAGAGCGTGGGCGCCGAACGATCCAGTGACAGGTAGTGCAGCCCCACGTTCGTCAGGAACCCGAGTCGCCCGCGGATCTCCTTGAGCAGCTCCTCCGCGATGGTGCGCGACAGCGTGTCGAGCGGTTTCGGCGCATCGGGTCCTTTTGTGTTGCCGTCGGCCAGCGCGTCAAAGAACTGCGCCGTCCGGCCGATCGGCCACGCCCCCAACTCCACGAGCGTCTTGCCGCCGACGCGCACGGCCCTGGCCCGAGCGTTCAGCCGAGCGCCCTGGCAGTCGGGACACACCATACTGCGCATGTACGGCTCGAGCTGTGCGCGGATCGGTCCTCCGTTCGCGTTGCGGAACTTGCTCATCAGGTCGTTGGCGACCCCTTCCCACTTCTCCGCATGCGCCCAGTTCTTCCCCCGGTTCTTCCAACGACACACGATCTGCCGGTCGCCCGTGCCGTAGAGCCACGCTCGCTGCCATTGCGGATCGAGGTCGCGCCAAGGCCCCTTGAGCATCGCCCCCTTCGGCGGCCCGTCCGGATCCGCTTCGAGATTCGCCGCGACCCCTTCGAACAAATGCCTGCGCCACTTGCCGATCGCCTTCACCGGCCCGATCGGCTCGATCGCCCCGGTCCAGACCGACTTCGACGGATCGGGGACGAGCAGGGCCGGGTCGAAATCGTGCCGCACGCCGAGCCCATCGCAGGCCGGGCACATCCCTTGTGGGTTATTGAAGCTGAACAGTTGCGGGCTCGGCGGGTCGAAGCTGATACCGCAATACGTGCACGCATAATGCGACGAGAGCAGGATATCCCCCTGCCCTTCCGGCGCCACGATGACGGTTCCCTCCCCGAGCTTGAGCGCGGCCTCGACCGCCTCGGTCAGCCGCGTCCTGATATTCCCCCCCGCCTTGAGCCGGTCGATCACCACCTCGATGTTGTGCTTGATCTGCCGGTCGAGCGCCAGGTTGTCGGACAGCGCCACGATCTGCCCATTGACCCTGGCCCGCACATACCCCGCGCGCGACAGGTCGGCGAACAGATCCTTGTATTCCCCCTTCTGCCCTCGCACCACCGGCGCGAGCACGCTGTACGCCGTCCCGTCCGGCAGGTCGAGGATCCGCGCCACAATCTGCTCGCGCGTCTGCGCCGCCACGGGCCGATCGCACTGCGGACAGTGCCCCTGGCCGACCCTCGCGAAGAGCACGCGCAGATAGTCGTTGATCTCGGTGATCGTCCCGACCGTCGAGCGCGGGTTCCGTCCGCCCGTCTTCTGCTGGATCGAAATCGACGGACTGAGCCCATCGATCCGGTCGACCTCCGGCTTCGGCATCTGCCCGAGGAACTGTCGTGCGTAGCTGGATAGACTCTCGACGTAGCGTCTTTGCCCTTCCGCATAAAGGGTATCGAACGCCAGCGAGCTCTTGCCCGACCCCGAGACCCCCGTGAAACAGATCAACGCGCCGCGCGGTAAGTTGAGCGAAACGTCGCGCAGGTTATGCTCGCGCGCGCCCCGAATGACAATATCCGTCGTTGCCATCCCTGGTGAGTCCCCTACATCAAGCGTCTCGAGATCCCGGCTGAAGCAACGCATAGTATACACGTGTCCGCAAGGGTCGTCCACGCCGAAGCCTTGGCCCTTTCCTTCGGCGAACGGCGATGTCAAGCCTACCCGCCGTAGATCTCACGCTCCGCCTGAGAACAGATCCCTTACGCGGAGCGTGAGGTCTACGATCATCGACCGCTCGTGCCATCGCAACGGAAGCCACTCGTCCTAAGCGCTTGCGCAGAAACAACCTTTACAACTTGACCGTTAAATATTTCTCTAATCGCCTTAGAATGCTCTTCGTTCCCTTCGTTTCCTTCTGTTCAGAATCCTACCTGCTCGGCACAGAACAACGTTGAACAGAAGGAAACAAAGGAAACGAAGGAAATCATGACGAAACATTTTTTGAATCTTTGGTCCTGCCGGATTGTGATCGTTATTTTTCCTGGCGCCCCACAGATTGTGCGTGAATGTGGGAGGCCTGGGGTGGCCGGGGCAGAGGAGGCCGGAAGGCCGACGTGCCCCGGAAGCGTCTCGCGGCCCACCGGGGCACGTGGAGCTGCGCTCCCCTTTGCCCCGGCCACCCATCCCTCTCGTGGGCGCGCACGATCTGTTGGGCGC